>WFTM01000325.1 GCA_015485525.1 Candidatus Zhuqueibacterota bacterium
CTCGCAGCATACGGGCTGCAGCCTGAAGATTCCAATCGCGGTGTCACTTCCGACCATGTCCCTCTGTTAGCTGATTTCCGGCTGCGCATCACGAATTCTGTCGCCGATGCTCCTGCCGGGCCGGTTACAAGTTTCAGGCTGCAACAAAACTATCCCAACCCCTTCAATCCGCAGACACGCATCGCGTGGACCCAGCCCGGGCCGGGGTTTGCCCGGTTGAGCATTCTCGATGTAAATGGCCGCGAAGTACGCGTGCTGATTTCTGAGAAGGTCGATGCCGGGGAGCATGAGCTCATCTTTGACGCCAGTGGGTTGGCCAGCGGTGTATATTTTTACCGGCTTGCCGTCGATGGTGTCCTGCACGCAACACGCAAGATGTTGTATGTACGCTGAACCGGGGACCAGACCTGCCGAATGGAAGCAATGAGCTGAGCGGCATATCCCGGATTTGCCGTGCCGGCGGGTTATCGTGAAGCCAGGCGCGCACTACCTGCCAGCGGTAGGAAGCTCCACCAATTAACCACAATAGAGGGAGAGAAACATGACTTTTTTCAAAAAAGCCGGTGTTTTAGTTTTTGTGACCTGCTGCACCATTGCTTTTCATCCGGGTGGTCTTTCTGCTCAAAAAATTGTTGGGAAAAATCTGGCCGGGCGTGTGCTCAGTGCTGAAACAAACGAACCGCTGCAAGCCGCTAATGTTTTTATTGCCAACTCGATACTCGGTGCGGCTACAGATAATACAGGAGCATTTGTGATTCGCGGTGTGCGTATGAGCTCCTTTGAGCTGGTTGTCTCGATGATCGGTTATGAAATATACAAAAGAAAAATAACCATGACCGGGGAAGAGCTCAAGCCACTGGTAATCAGGCTGAAACCCAAAGTGCTCCAGGGGCAGGAAATCGTTGTGACAGCAAAAGCAATGAAAGAATGGAAAAAACAACTGAAAAAATTCAACAAGCTGTTTTTCAGCAATACAGAAAACGCAAAAGGGTGTAAAATCCTGAACCCCGAGATGCTGGATTTTGACACCAGTACACCTCGTGTTTTTCGTGCCACAGCCCAGGCCCCGCTGGAAATCGAAAATCGTGCGCTGGGTTATAAGCTTTACTATGTCCTTGAACAGTTTGAGACTTCGAAAGATTTTCTGGTTTACGCCGGTGTAGCAAAGTTCGAAGAGCTTGAGCCCGAATCGTCGCGAGAAGCGAAAAAGTGGCAGGCGAACCGCCTGTACACGTACAAAGGCTCGATGCGTCATTTTCTCAGTGAGCTGGTCAGGAATTATAAAATAACCGGCGGGTCTTTGGATGATAATGATTTGACTTTTGACAAACAGCCGTTGAATGATGCAGGTTTTTATGCGTTCTTGCTGAAATTTCTGGACCCGGAGATACCTGAACAGCGGGGCGATATCGTCAATACAAACAGGCTGTTGGAGCCAGGGGATACGGAATTTGAGAGAAAGCTGGTGTTTCAAAATTTTCTGAAAGTGGTCTATACCAGGGAACTGGAAGAGGACGGCTATCTCGAGTATGTGAAGGATGTATTACGCGATCCGGGCCAGCAGGTCTCATGGATCCGACTGCCGTACGGCTCACTCTCGTTTGATACGAATAACTACACCTTTGATCCTTTCAAAGTTGAAACGTATGGCTACTGGGCCTGGCAGCGCGTGGCAGATATGTTGCCTGCTGAATACCAGGCGCCTTAGTGCTGTTTTTATTCCGCACAGGCAGTACGACGGTCTGGAAATAAAAAAGCGCCCTGCATGGAGTTGTCCTGCAGGGCGCTTTGCGTTGTGGTTCGGTTCCGGAGCCGGAGGTCACTTGAGCAGTGTCATACGCTTGCTCAAAATACGGCCCTGGCTGAACAGGCGGTAGTAGTAAATCCCGCTCGACAGGTGGCTCGCTTCAAAGGAAACCACGTGGCTGCCGGGCTGCAGATAGCCGTCCACCAGTGTGGCAACTTCCTGGCCCATGCTGTTGAAGATTTTCAGCACCACGTTCCCGGCTTCGGGAAGATCGAAGCGGATCGCGGTTCCGGGATTGAACGGGTTGGGATAGTTCTGAAAAAGCCTGAACTCCTTCGGGAGCGGTGATTGTTCTCCGGCGGCGACGCTGACGGGCAGGGGTGTTTTTTTCACCACACGCAGCTCGTCGAGGTAGATCATGCCACTGGTCGCCGCCCCGTCCGCCGTCGTCATCTGAAAGCTGTCGATACGCAGATCGCCGCCGTCGAGTTTGCGATTGCCCAGCCACGAGCCTACGCTGTTCGGGTCATTCAAAGGCCACTCCACCAGCTTCCAGCCCAGCCAGTCGATCGTGATCCACTGCGAGACTTCGTGCGCCACAGCCGTTCCCGAGCGGCCGTCATCGAGGGCGAAGCGGAATTTATTGTTGCTGCCGTCGCCGAAGATGTACACCTGCAGCGTGTAGGTGCTGTCAAACCAGACCTCGCGGGGCGCTTTGCCCGCAAGATATTCCCGCAGCAGGTGGCTGGCTGCTGAGGTATCCCACTCATACATGAGATAAGCTGAACGCCGCGGCGTGACCCCGGGCACGAAAACCTCGCTGCTGAAGCCGAAGCGGGTGTTGGGGACGATGATTCCGACGGTTGACCCGCTGCCATTGGGCTGCCACCAGTCTCCGGGAGTAAAAAAATCATCGATAGTGATCATCTCGCTGTAGCGCAAAGGCGCCGTGCGAAAAGGAATGATGATGTCTTCGCTCATCGCGTTACCCAGCGTGTCGGTGATTCCGGCACGGATCGTCAGCGTGTAGTCGCTGTCCATATCAAACGCCTCTGTAGCTTGAATACCGAGGACGGTTTTGTTATTCACATCGGTCAGCCGGTAGCTGAAAGAGTTTGCCGGCAGCTCTGCTCCCGATTGCTGCAGGGAGATGTGCGCCTGTGTTACGCTGGCCGGAACGACAAGCTCATCAAAGACCACGCTGATGACATCGCGGACATCGAAGGCGGTGGTGCTGCCATCGGCCGCCGGATAACTGCTGAGCAGTACCGGACCGGTGATGTCAGCCGAGATCGTACGGAAATTCAGCGAAAAATCGTCACCGGGAATGCCATCGCTGTTGCCATCGAGGGTAACCCCGTTGATGTCGGTGACCGTAGCAGGGATGGTCAGGGTGTACTCGGTGGCAAATTCAAAACCATCTGCCGGCAAAACAGTCAGGGTTTTATTATCCGCTGACCACTTCTGAGTTATGGAAGGAACCGGGGGAGAGAACTGCACAGCATCGCTGAACGTTGCCGTGTCCATGGTTTTGAGAAAGGTCAGTACGACTGCATCGTTGACGGTGATGGAGTCACCCCCGGCAGGCTGCGTACTGACAACGCTCGGGGCAAATGAAGGCAGGGGATCGCCCTGTGCACTGCCCGATACGGCGGACTCATTCCAATAGCGATCAAGAGTCGTGGCAAAATAGGTGTATCTGCCGTTATAATCCTGCGAACCATCAAAGGTGTCATCAAAGGAAAATGTTTCCCGGCCAAAAGCGATGTGTACGATTTCGTCGGTTTGTGTATCGGGGACATCATCCTCCGAACGGTAAATTGCAAAACGGTGATCCTGAGCCAGGCCTGCGGGCGGCTCGATGGTAATGCGGTAGTTCAGGGAGTCGATTTTTTCAAGGCTAAGCGAGGGAGCTTCCGGGGTTTGGCCGCGGTCACCGATCGGGCGGACGCGGGCTTTGCCCGGGAAAAGGGTGCGTTCAGCTTCATCCCAGTAGCGTTGGTCCCGCCAGGCGCCATAGCTGAAAAACTGGAAGCCATCGACCCACGGGACATCCCGGGAACGCGCGACGATGTCTGGGTGCCGGTTCCAGATTTTCACGCGGGCCATTTCAGAAGAGTAGGGGCCGACGGTAAACAGCCGTCCGGCAGCGAGGCCGGGCTGAATCCAGCTCTCCCAGCAGCTCGGGCATCCGGCTTTGAGCATGCTGTAAAACTCATCCCCGGTAAACCAGTGGTAGTGCATGCCCATGATCTGATCGATATACCCCTCGTTGAACCAGAGCGCAGCATCCTGAAAAACCACGTTATAGCCATTCCAGCCTCCCCAGTTGTAGCGCCCGATGGCGGCAGGTGATAATCTGACCCAGGGTTTGATGGCTTTGATGGAATCCTGCACGGTGCGTACGAAGTCGGTCACAGAGCTGCGCCACCAGTCTTCCCATGTGTCGTAGCCTTGGGGCACTCCAGCGCTGTAAGGATGATCTTTGTCGAACAGATAGCGTTCCCGGATATCTGCTGACATCAGTTCCTCGATCTGGGCGTCGCTGAGGATGAAGCCGGGGTCGTCCTCGCCGCCAGCCGCGGCCTTGCCTGCTGAGTTGATGTTTGAGCGCGACCATTCGTTCCAGCGGATGTAGTCGAGGTGCAGGCCATCGATATCGTAGTTGCGCACGATCTCCATGGCGACATCAACGAGATATGCACGTACTTCAGGCAAGCCGGGAGAAAGAGCGCGGAATTTCGGCATGGGGTTGCCATAGCCATCCCGGGCGACCCAGTCCGGGTTGTTTCCTGCTGCAGAGCCGGCATCTGTGCTGCTGGATTCGAAGACGTTCATCCAGGCGTGCAGTTCCAGGCCCCTGGCATGAGCCTGCTCGACGGCATAGGCGAGCTGATCGTAGCCGGGACTTTGATATCCTGCGTGTCGCCCCCAGCCTTCAAAGGATGAGTTATAGTAGGCCATTCCTCCCTGGCGTACCTGCCAGAGCACGGCATTCATATTGGCTTTGACGTGGTTGTCCATGATCTCGCGGACGCGGGCCTTGCTTTCTTCGATGCTGTCATCCTCGTTGATATGTTCCCAGGTGATGACCCAGGTGGCGCGAAACTCCTCATTGGTCTGCGCGATGAGATTCGGCACAAAGAGGAAAAAAAGCAGAACTCCGGTTAATCGTCTCATAATATGCTCCGTGGGAGTAAAAGCGGTCGCCGCTGGTAAACACGCCACCAGTGCAGGGCAACAGTGGCTCCGGCGTTTGTCTGTCCTGGTACAGAAAATCTGCTGCAGCGGGTGTGCCGGTTTCCGGGGAGAAAATGCGTGACTGAAAAGGGTAACCGGCAACCTGGCTGCACTGTGTAAAAAATTGCAATAAAAAAGGTCGCCGGGATCCACTCCGGCGACCTGTTCGGAACTATGAAAAAATTACTTCATGAAAACCATTTGTTTGGTTTTCAACTGGCCATCAACCTTGAGCTGATAGAAATAGACGCCTGAAGTCAGGCCCGTAGCATCGAAAAGGATGCGGTGCTCGCCGGCGGTCATTTTGCCATTAACCAGCGTGGCCACTTCCCGGCCCATCAGGTCGAGAATCGTCAGCTCGACATTGCCATCTTTTTCGAGGGAGAAAGGAATGGTCGTCGAGGGGTTGAACGGGTTGGGATAGTTCTGCTGCAGGTTAAAGGTAAAAGGCTGCAGTTTGCTGTCGTTTACACCGGTGGTTTTCTGCTTCCAGACGCCGACGATGTTATAATCGAAGTCTGCCAGATACATCCACTGGCCGTCGGCGCTCCAGGCTGCACCACGCGGGCTGTAAATCCCGCCCTGGCTGGAGTCTGCCGGGAAGGGTTCACCGAAAGAGAATTTCAGCTCTTTGGTGTTTACATCAAAAGCATACCATTTACTGCCACCAGGGCCGGACCAGTCAGAGCGCAGCTTACCGACGTAGAGCAGGCCATCCGGGCCCCAGTCGAGGCAGCTTGCCCACATGTTGACATTTTCATAGGTGGAGTCGTCTGCAGCGTTATACACGTTGGTCAGGTTGGCGAAGGTGTCCACAGCGGTGTACTGGATCACACCGGGCAGCTCGCTTTGATAGTGAACGACGCCAAAGCCGTTCCAGACAGAACCGGCGTACAGGTCTTGCCCATTGCCGCTTACAGCAAACGTTCTGTTGATATGGCCCAGAGTATCGATCGCGTTGCCCACCAGGTTGAGATCATTATCCAGGATATATACCGGACGTGACCCGCCCAGGACGTAACCAACATAAACGTTGCCATTGCTATCCTGGACAGCTTCGGTCATGGAGCTGATGTCCTCAGGGATGAAGCGAGCAAGGACTTTGCCGTTTGTATAGTCGATTTTGTAAACGGTAGAATAGCACGTCGCCAGGATGTTGCCGTCCGTGCCGACACTGATACCGCGGCCGCTTCCGTTGTATTCGCTCGCTGTCGAAAGGGTGTCCAGACTGCCGTCAGGCAGCTCGAGAACCTTCAGCGGTGAAAAAGAGACATGTTCTCCGGTGTTGGGATCGAGAACATAAATCGGGCGATAAAAGCCCAGGGTGTCACCTGTGGCCTCATCGACGATGGCTTCTTCGTGCAGTGCACCAAAAAGAGAGAGCCAGATGTTGCCATCCGGTGCTACTGCGACGCCGTGAATCCCCCAGCTGTTGGACTGCGGCTTCTGGAAATCAAGCAGCAGATGGTCAAATTCCCAGCCTTCTTGTGCCATCGCTGTGCCGCTGAACAGCAGAGCGGACAGAATAGCAATCGTAACTTTCTTCATAACGCACTCCTTAGAATTGAATGTGGTGATGGTTTGGATTACCCGAACGAGTGTTTTGTCTTCCGGAGCACCTCCTTTCTTACTGCGAGTTAAGGGTTAGCGGATTATGACAAATTTAACGATTTTTGACTCACCTTTGGCAAAAACCAGGGCGCCGTTTTCATCATAAATATCCTGGGTGACCTCGATGTGTGCGAGATAAATACCGCTGACCACAACCTGCCGCGATGAGGTTACCGAATACCAGGTTTCATCACCGCTGCCGTTGGTATGTTCGATGGTGTGGATCAGGTCCCCCCGTTCGGTGAAAATGCGAATCCGGCACTGCGCCGGGATATCGAGGAACGTGATTTTGTCCGGCTCACCGGGGTACTGGAGCTCACGCGAGCGGATGTTGAACGGGTTGGGCACAACGCGGATGTCATCCAGAGATCGGCCTGCCTGGCGGCGCAGAAAGGCAGGTTCAGTCGTGCGCGTGTAAAATCGGCTGCTGTGCAGCGGCCCGGTCGGGTTGGCGATGCCTTCGCTGTTGTTGCTACCGTCGTTGTAGGCCACGATATAGTAAAAGTAGGCTACACCGCGGGCTGCTGACAGGTCTTCGTACCGCGTTGTCCCGGGCGGCAGGTCTGCCAGAAGCTCGTAGGTTGTGTCCATTTTGCCGACCGCGCGGTAAATTTGATATCCGGCAAAGTCTGCCTGGCTTTCAGATGGGCTTTCAGTCCAGCTCAGGGCAATGCGGTCGCCGCCGGATTCCACATTGAACAGCGGGGGCGGCAGCGGCGGCTGCGGTATCTGGAAATTCATATCGAAGTTTCGCTTCGCCCTGCTGAATGCCAGCATGATCGAATCCTTGCCCGTATAAACCCAGGCATTTTTATACTCATCCGGGTCGTCGGTGCTGCTGCCGTCCGGCAGGGTAAAGGACCCCTGGCCTGTGAGCCAGTTTTTGCCGATGAGTTCGCAGGAAACCCGGTCCAGTCCGGCAACAGCCTCAACCTCGACGATGCGGATACTCTCGCCTGGCTGCAGATCAAAAGGGCCGTATGTGATCCACAGATTGGTACCGCCGCCGTCATTGTGTACGGTATATGGGTCTGGATTGGATTCCAGATAGGTTTCGTCGAAGCGATCAGTGCCGCCCAGCCCGTTGAAAGGAATGCCGGACAACATATCATAAAGCTGGATCATGCGCGGTTCATCGCTTTTTTGCAAATTGCCCAGACGCGGGTACGTGTCGCCAGCGTGCCAGCCGAGAACCGCCGGCTGGTTGGGATCATCGCGCGGGTCTGTCGCGCTGCGATCCACGTGCAGAACAGCGAGTCCGGCGTGTTGCGGTGCTGCCAGCCTGCCGGAGCCGGCGATGTCCGGCCCGCCGATATTATCGAAAGCGTTGCGTTCTGATTGCCCGGCCCAACTGAACCCCGCACGAATCCAATCGACGATCGGATCGGCAGCGGTGATCTGTTCTCCGGCATGATCCGCATAATTTTCACCCCGCCGTGTCACCCAGGAATGCTTGCCCCATGACTGTCCGTCGCCGATTTTCGAGGCCCCGTCGCGACTGACGCTGTAACGCGTGCCCCAGCCGATGCGGATGCCCTTGAGCGCAGCGTTGAGCTCGATCTCCTCGTCGTAATCGACGTTGCCGGTATTGGTGAGAATGAATTCCTTGATGAAGTAATTGTCGTGATACTGCTGGCTGAACGCATGAACACGGCGTGTGAAGGTCAAACCTATCGAGGTATTGACGACGTTGGTAACGATGCGGTCCGCTAACTGGTCCGGATCAATCTCGTCGTAGTCATTGCTGTAAGGAGCGGATACATTGTTGCCATCGACATAAACAGTGGGGATCGGGAACTTTGCCGTTTGTTTGAGCTCGATCGGGAAGAGGGACTGCTCAACATAGTCTTTGGCGAAATAAATCCCGAAAACGCTCCAGCTCTCCCCCTGCGCATCGGTGAAATCCTGTACAGCAATCCAGGAACGCTTGATCACAGCGTTGTCTGTCTGGGGATAGTCCGCGGGCCAGATCAGCCCTTCGTAGTAGGCATTGTTCCATGCGCGTTCGGAGCCATAGGCTGAGATATGACTTTGCAGCGAGCCAACGCGGATATACGATTTGGCAGAAGCAGCGACCTGGGCCTCAGCCGGTTGCGATAGGAAACCCACCGGGCTGATAAGCATCAGCACGCAGACTAAAGAGCGATTTTTTCTTTTCATTCGTTTCAAAACAGAGCCGGTTTTAACCTGAAAAATTCATGAATCCTGAGAATACCCACCTGCTCCGGCTTTTTTCCGAAAAGCACAGGTCGGAACATAAATCCGGCCTGGTCAGATAACCAGATCGCCGGCACATGGGTTCAGAAGCTGATTTTGATACCAAAAGTGATATCGCGTGGATTGAGAAACGTCAACGAGCGCAGGTTCGGCATGTCGATATAAGCTTTTGTGTCCAGAATCCGTTGCAGGTCTGCTTCGCTTTTGCTCGGGTCTGTCGGGTCATAAGGCTCGTATGCGACACCCTCAGCGCGGACATCACCGATTTTGTCATTGCCTTTCTGGGCGCCTTCTTCCCAGGGCAGCCGCAGAGATTCGAGATAATCGTAGTAGTCGAAAATATTGGCAAAACCGGCAAAGCTGAGATAGCGCGTGTTGAACAGATTGATCACATCGAGATAGAACCGAACCTGATAGGATCGCAACGCGAAGGTTTTGGACAAGCGCAGATCGATGCTGTAGCGATCTTTCCAGCGCACGTTATCGACCACGCCGGGAATATTTTTCGGGTTGTATGTCGCGAACGCTCCTGCTTTCCAGTTGGCCAGCAGGCTGATGTTCCAGTCAGCAAGGAGGCGGTTGCCGAGAAACTCCGGCCCGAACTCGTCCGGTGTGCGCACAATCAGGTTGGCGCGGGCATAAGGCTGCGGCCGGGGCCTGGCCTGATACGGATTCTGACGAACGTAATCGCGCTGCTTGTTGGGGTCCTGATAGTATCGCCGCAGGCCGAAATAGCCTGAGGTGCGGACCTCATAGGTATAATTGACGAATCCGGATATCCAATCGCCCAATCGTTTGTTCAGGGTGAGCTCAAATCCACGGATGTCTTCGTAGTTGTTGTTTTCCGGAATGTTATACTGCACCGCGGCGTTCAGGCTCTCGTAATAGATCCAGCCGGGCTGGTTGGTGATGTCTTTGTAATACGCCGCGATGGTCAGCAGCCAGGCATTATACAGATTATGCTCGTAGCCGAGCTCATAGGCGACAGTGCGCTCAAAACGCAGGTCCGGGTTGCCAATCGAGGTGACCAGGCCGTTTGACTCGCGCTGCAGGCGGAAACGAAAAGTCGAAGAAGGTTCCTGTGTGAAGTGCCCGTAATTGAAATAGAATTTAGAGTTTTCCGTGATCGGGTGTGCAACGCCGAGACGTGGGGACAGGTACCAGTCTGCCTTGGCTGTGGTGGTTGGCGCCTGGTTTTCGATGTCATTGCCAAAGCCCTCGCGGAAGAGATCATCGTATGGGGCCAGATCAAAGCGCACGCCGTTGGCATCGGAATAGTCGAGGCGCAAGCCGACGTTGGCGATGAAACCCCGAAATTCCAGCTTATCCTGAACATAGAGACCAAGGCGAAATGGAAAGCGGCGATAGAACTGCTCGCGATTCCAGGTACTCATCGACGGGTTTTCGGCAAAAGACTTGATGTTGTAGTCGTTATACACGATTTCTACGCCGGCTTTGAGTTGATTCACACTGTTGAGCTGGCTGGTAAAATCGCTGCGAAATTTGGTCGTCGAGATGACGCTGCGGTCACGGCCGATATTCATCCAGCCGCCGATGCTCATGCCGTCGATTCCTGAAACGCCGTAGCC
>WFTM01000326.1 GCA_015485525.1 Candidatus Zhuqueibacterota bacterium
CCGTTTCCCGGGCAGACGCTGTGGCATCGTTGTCGGTGATGACCAGCTCGCAGGTGAAATCAGGCATGTGCAGCCGCGCAATGCTGTCCAGCAAACGCGCGAGCCCGCGCGGCCGCTGATACGTGCTGATGCAGATGGAAATGTCAGGCTGGGAGTGCATGTTTTTTTTACCATAAAAAATGTTCGTTCATAGCCGCGCTTCCGAAAAGGAGATATGCCGTCACCGGACTGCGCACCGGCCGTTGTGACGTGCTGAAGCAGCTCGATGCGCCTTTTCCCGATTTATCCCTGCTGCCCGGAACGACGGGCCAGAATCATCAATCCGAGCACGAAAACCACCTCTCCGGCGAGCACGCCCCACAAACTGCCGGCAGCACCCCGGGCGATGATAAACAGCCAACCGGCAGCGAGAGAGACGAACGCAGCCGCGGCACCGACGTAAAACAGCGCTTTGAACTGGTGGCGAATCTGCAAATACGCTGAAAATCCCGTGCGAATGATCTGCAGCAGAAAAACTCCGGCCCACAGTGCCAGCAGAACGCCGTAGTCAGGAATACGCGTTTTGAGCACAAGCTCCTGCAGCAGGCCCTGGCCGGCGGCGATCAGGGCGAACCAGACCAGGCAGCCTGATCCTGACAGCAGAACCATGCGGCGCAACATCCGCGCAGCCGGGGCTTCGCCCGCACGCGCCAGAAGCGCCGCACTGCGCGGTTTGTACAAAGCGATGAGCGCGGTGTTGAACACCATGACCGGCATGGCGAGCATGCGCACCGCAGACACGTGGCCGACGTCCTCGCGGGTTTGCAGAAAATCGAGCAGAAACAGGAACCCCTGCATCTGCAGCCAGGTCACGACCACACCGAGCAGAGCCCAGCGGCCAAACACCCAGCAGCGCCTGAGGGCTGCCCGCACATCTCCGGCGGAATGGTCGAAAACTCCGAAAAAAAACCGCACGGCAAAGATGCTCGCCATCATCGCAGACAGCCCCATGACTGCGATTACCGCCTGTGCGGTCAGGCCATTACCGGGCAGGAGCCCGATCAGCAGGGCGAACAACAGCGCGGCATCCAGCACATCGGTGCGCAGTACCTGCCCCGGCCGGGAGATCACGAAAAAGGAACGGCGCAAAAATTCACGCGCGAGCACGAAAAAAAGCGTCGCTGCCAGCACCATCTCGTGTCCGAACATGAGCGGGGTTTCAGCAGGCTGCCACAGGGTAACGGCGGCCGGAATAAAGATGAGCAGCGGCAACCAGATCAGATACTGGCCTTTTGCCAGAGCGCGCACAAAACGGC
The DNA here is from genome assembly GCA_015485525.1 of Candidatus Zhuqueibacterota bacterium. Taxonomy (GTDB): domain Bacteria; phylum Zhuqueibacterota; class Zhuqueibacteria; order Zhuqueibacterales; family Geothermadaptataceae; genus Geothermadaptatus. The sequence continues at coordinate 1,296 of WFTM01000326.1, forward strand.
TTTGTTCAACCGGCTCCATGGCCGGGGCCAGCACGGTCAACGGCGTGGTGATCAGAGCGTTCTGCACGCTGATGGCCAGCAGGACGATGCTGAAAAGCAGGACGTACAGGCCATACTCCTGTGCCGGAGCATTGCGCAGCAACAGCAGCCCAGCGAGAAAACGCGTCGCGCTGATGACGATCTGATCTAAAACCGAAATCTGTACCGGCCCGAAAAAATAGCGTAAAAAACGCGCGCGCAGACTTTCAGGCATGAGCAGCTCCGGCTTTGACTTCCTTCCAGTGTCCCAGCCGGTTGGCGAGAATGGCTGTGGTCAAAAACAGAATCCACCCCAGGGTTGAGCCGCGGCAAAAGCCGGTCTCGGTGATATTGAACAGCACCTGCGAAACGAACAGCAGCAGCAACGTTTGCCCGACCACAAGGTGCACCCGCATGCTGCGCACGATGCGGACGCTCATCTGCAACAGCAGCAGCAGAAATATTCCCGCACCGATGATACCGAGTTCGTTGAGCACATCGAGGTAGCCGTTGTGCGCCTGCCCGGGGTCCCAGCCGATGCGCAACACCAGCAGGCGCGCCTGTGGATTGAGACTGGTCCAGAAGCCATTGTACCCGGCCCCGTAGAGGGAATGCAGCCCGAACTGATCGAGCAGCTCCTGCCAGAGCAGCGTACGTCCGGTGAGAGAACTGTCGCGCTCGATAGCGGCGAAAAAGAGGTCTGTGATGCCGCCGGAATGGAGAGCAAAAAGCCAGAACAGCGTCACCAGCAGAGGCAGCGGTGCTATGGCAAATTTGATTTCCCGGCGAAAGGGCAGCGCCAGCCAGAGCCAGATACCCAGCAGCACGGCCAGCACGATCTGCGAGGATTTGCTGTCGCTCTGCAGCACCAGCAGCAAAGCCACAGAAATAACAGCCGTAACCACTCCTTTGCGCAGCGGCCCGGTTGCTGTCAGCAGCGCCGGCAGCCAGAGGACAGCAGCAAAAGTGGCCACCTGCCCGAGGGTGTTCTTGTGCACGTGAATCCCCCTCCAGGCCTGACGGCTGGCATCGAGGCCGGCCTCGGGGTTGAGCAGCACCATGGCCAGTGAGGCGAAAACGGCCAGGGCAAACAGGGTGCGCAAAACAGCCAGCGTCCGCTCCGGGCCGTGCTCACCGATCACCGCCACGCGGGCCACGAGCAGAAAACCGGCAAACTGAATCCAGCGTTTGAAAGAGAGCACGGGCACAGCAGACCAGCTCACCGACAGCAGTGCCCAAAGCAGCAACAGCAGGAGCAGTTTGTTATTCCCCAGAAAAGCAGAGAGCCGGCCGCGCTGGCTGAACATGACCAGCGCAGCGATGGCAAAGCTGAAACCAAGGGAGAGCTGGCGCGAGAGCTCGCCATCGTTTTGCACCTGGATGTGGGTTTTGCCCGGCGGCGGGAACGTGACGGGCCAGAACAGGATATAGCTGAACACCGCAATCATCGGAATGTAGGGCACCCAGACTGCCAGCACGCGCTCGAGCTGCACCAGTGCTGTTATCACCGGCCCGGGGAGGAGTGGACGAGATTGTTCGCGAGTCCCTGCGTGATTCATGATTTTTTACCGGATTATACCCGTGCACGAACCGCTGTGGCCGGGAGTTTATTCTGCTCCCAGCCGGCGGTACCAGTCGATCGTGCGGCGCAGTCCTTCATCCAATGATGTCTGCGCGGTGAAGCCAAACTGTTCCCGCGCCCGGCTGACATCCAGACAGCGGCGCGGCTGGCCGTCGGGTTTGCCGGCATCCCAGAGGATATCGCCGTCAAAGCCGCACAGCGCAGCGATTTTTTCCGCCAGTGCGCGGATGCTGATTTCATGACCGGAGCCGATATTCACCGGCTCGGCGGAGTGATAATTCTCCGCAGCATCGACGATGGCGCAGGCAGCATCTTCGACAAAAAGGAACTCCCGCGTTGCCGTTCCCGTCCCCCAGAGGGTAATCTGCCGCCGGCCTTGTGCACGTGCTGTCAGACATTTGCGGATGATCGCCGGGATGACATGGCTGCTTTGCGGGTCGAAATTATCGTGCGGCCCATAGAGATTGACCATCAGCAGATGAATGGCATCAAAGCCGTACTGCTGTCGGTACGCCTGTCCCTGCACCAGCAGCATCTTTTTCGCCAGGCCATAGGGCGCGTTGGTCTCTTCGGGATAGCCATCCCACAGATGCCGCTCCTGAAAAGGAACCGGCGTCAGGCGCGGATAGGAGCAGATCGTGCCGATGGTGACGAAGCGCGTGCAGCCGCTCCGGCGGGCCTGTTCCATCACCTCCAGCCCCATGATGGCGTTTTCATAAAAAAAACGCCCCGGCTGCTCCCGGTTCGCGCCGATGCCACCGACGACCGCGGCAAGATGCAGCACCACTTCAGGTTGCACCGCGGCAAAAAGACGCCGTACCTGCTCCGGCCGGGTGAGGTCATAGACCTGCGAGCCGGGATAAAAAACGCGCTCAGCGCCGCGGCGGCGCAGTTCGGCGAGCACGTGGCGGCCGAGAAATCCGGTACCGCCGGTAACCAGAATGCGCTGATCAGCGAGGGACAGGCGAGCCGGCATAGCCACTGCGCTCCTTTTCGAGAAGTTCCCTGTCTGCGTCCACCATCAGCCGTACCAGCTCGCGGAAGCCTGTTTGCGCCCGCCAGCCCAGCACCCGCTCAGCTTTTGCAGGATCGCCGACCAGCTCGTCGATCTCTGCCGGCCGGAAATAACGCGGGTCCTGCTCGACGAACTCCCGCCAGTCCAGCCCGACATAGCTGAACGCCTCGTCGAGAAAATCACGCACCGAATGCGCCTCACCTGTGGCGATGACATAGTCTCCCGGAGTCTCCTGCTGCAACATCAGCCACATCGCTTCGACGTACTCTTTGGCATAACCCCAGTCGCGGCGGGCGTCGAGATTGCCGAGGAAGAGTTTATCCTGCAGTCCGGCTTCGATGCGTGCCACCGCGCGGGTAATTTTACGCGAGACAAAAGTCTCCCCACGCCGCGGCGACTCATGGTTGAACAAAATACCGTTCACGGCAAAAAGTCCGTAGCTCTGGCGATAGGTCACTGTTGACCAGTAGGCATAGGCTTTGGCGCAGCCATAGGGACTGCGCGGCGCCAGCGGCGTGTTTTCATCCTGCCGCGGCGTCCCGGAATTGCCGAAAATTTCGCTGCTCGAGGCCTGGTAAAAGCGCGGTTGATAATCCAGCGTGCGGATGGTCTCCAGCAGGCGCACCGCCCCAAGCCCGGTGACATCACCGGTGTAAACAGGCATATCAAAGCTGACGCGCACGTGGCTCTGGGCACTGAGGTGGTAGATTTCATGCGGCCGGATTTCAGCGATGAGACGGCCGAGATGCGCGGTATCGGTCAGGTCGCCATAGTGCAGAAACAGTCGGGCGCCTGCCTCGTGCGGGTCCTGGTAAATGTGATCGATGCGGCTGGTGTTGAAGGTGCTGGCGCGGCGGATGATGCCGTGCACGGTATACCCCTTTTGCAGCAGGAACTCGGCGAGATACGAGCCATCCTGGCCGGTGATGCCGGTGATCAGCGCTGTTTTCGATTGCGGAGTCGGAGTATGATTATTGTCGTGCGACACGATAGATTCGTCCTGTTATTCTCTCTCATTGTAAAAACGTAAAAACGTTCGTAGTGCGCGCTTCAGCGCGCCCCCGAATATGAAATCAATCGAACTTCTTCCCCATCGCCTGCTGCACGATCCGCAGAATAAAAAGCGGATTATACACCAGATAGCGCGTAGCCAGACGCCGGGGTTCCTGCAGCAGACGGTAGAGCCACTCCAGCCCGTTTTTCTGCCAGACCTTCGGTGCCTGTTTTTTGGTACCGGCGTAATAATCAAATGCCGCACCGACAGCGGCGAGCACCGGCACTTCGAGGCGCGGGCGCATGCGCGCCATCCACTTTTCCTGCTTCGGGCTGCCGATGCCGATCCATAACACATCTGCGCCGGAGGCATTGATCTCCGTAATGTAGCGTTCTTCCTCTGTAGAGGTCAGCGGCCGGAATGGCGGCGAAATCATGCCGGCGATTTCGATACCCGGATATCGCTTGAGCAGATTGCGGCGCAGGCCTTCGAGCACGGTATCAGTGCTGCCATAAAAAAAATGCCGGAATTCGCCGTTGCGCGACTCCTGGCAGAACAAACCAAATAAATCCGGGCCATAAACGCGATCGTGTATCGGCGTATCCGTGCAGCGCGACAGCCAGACCAACGGCATGCCATCGGGGACGGACAGCGTAAAACGGCTGAGATCGAGCAGCAGCTCGCGGTCTTCGCGCGCGCGCATGATCGTGTACACGTTGGTAAAGCCAATGGTGATTTTTTCGCGCCTGCGAATGGCCCTCTTCATCCTGGTGATGACCTGTTCGTAGTCGATGAGATCGACGCGGGCGCCGAGGATCGTGGCACTGCCCGGAGCGCTCTGGAAGCGTTTGTTCAGCATGGTCCTGTCGGTGTATTTAAAAAACAAGCACGGCCTGCGGGCTCCCTTCCTGGCCCGGGGATCAACTGCCGGTCTTGCGCTGGTGCGGTTTTTCCATCATCACGCTGGCGAGCCTGACGGGAAATGATGCATCGTCTTGCTCCCTGTCGTGCCCGTAAAGCTGCCAGAATTCGCGCACAAAGGCGGAGGTAATGCCGAGAAACAGCCCGGCCAGCAGAGCGATAACCATGGCCATGCGCCGCTGCGGGCGCGAATGGTGCACCGGAATGCGCGGCGGACTGACCGTGAGCACGCGCACGCCGCGTTCGGCTTTTTCCATGGACAAACGGGCGTTTTCCCGCTGGCGCAGCAGCATGGAATAGACCTCGCGGGAATCCTGAATGCCACGGGAAATCTGCGCGAGCTGATAATCCTTTTCCGATAACCGGCTGATCTCAGCGCGGATGGCTGCCATGGCCTTCTGCAATTTTTTTTCCTGCGCCTTGAGTACGCGGATGCCGGTTTTCTCCTGCTCGATGATTTCCTGTATTTCTTTGAGGAACTTCTCTTCTGTGGCGCGAATACGGTTTTCGATTTCCACCACGTCGCGGTAGCCCGGCTCGTACTGATGCAGCAGCTCATCGCGGCGAAGCTCGAGTTCGAGCAGATCGCTGCGCAGTTTGGTGAGATATTCGGCCCGGCTCGGGCTGTCGCTGATTTCCGTGGCCGGCACGCTGAATTCACGTGCGATATTGACCTGGTCCTCGATGATCGCCAGCCGAGCCTCCTTGCCGATGCGCTTTGTCTGAACGGCGTTGAGGGATGCCTGATAATCGCCCAACTTTTTCAGCAGCAATGCACCCTGGGATTTGGGTTCCACCAGGGCTGCAGCGCGTTTGTATTCGGTCTGCCGCGATTCCAGCTCCCGCAGCCGTTCATCTGCTTCAGCGAGCTGGCGGGAATAAAACTCATACGCTTCAGTTTCGCGGAATACCTCTCGGCGCCATGCTTTGTAGTGGCGTACCACGCTCTGGACGATGTCTTTCGACAAGACCGGGTCACGGCTTTCAAAAGCCACGATGAGCACGTTGGAATTGCCGGCCCGTGTCACGCGCAGCTTTTCGCGAAACACCTGCACCGTCTCGCGGAAGAGCTGCTCGATCTCGCCGACCGTGCCCTCCAGCTCCTCACCGAGGAAACGCTCGAGAGTGATTTCTTTGAGCACCCGCTCGGCTACAGGCACGCTGCGGATGATCTGCATCTCGGAATTGATCCAATCGAACTTGTCGAAAATATTCGGAATATTGACGCGAAACAGCATGGCCTTTTCGGAATCACTGAGCTGTTCGAGCAGGATTTCCGCTTTGGCTTCGTACTGCTTCGGCAAGATCAGCAGGACAGCCGCGGCCAGCACCACTACACCGGCGGTAACCGCAGCGATCATCCAGCGGCGGCGGATGAGAATCTCCAGCGCCTGAATCAGGCGGGAGCCTCCGGCGTCCGGAGGAGTATGATGTTTCGGGGAACCGATCATGGCATCCACCCTGCTTGGTGTTTGTTACCTGCGTGCCGTTTACCTTAACGATACCAGAACAGTGCCCGCAGCCAGGAATCGATCGGCGGCAGGATGGTACTGTAAACCTGGTTCATGAATGCATTCATGCTGCCGATCACCGTGCGGGGCACGTACAGGATATCACCGCCCTGCAAAAGCCAGTTTTCCGGCATGGGCGAACGTTTATCGAAACGGCGCAAATCGAGCCGGTGCGGCACCAGCTCACCCTGCTGATCCCGACGCAGCAGCATCACGCTGGTCAGGCGCGCAGCAACGGTCTGCCCCCCGGCTGCCGCGATGACTTCCAGCGGTGTGGTCGCACCGGAAACCGGATACAGCCCCGGCGACTTCACCTCACCGAGCACGGCCACAACCTGGCTGCCGAACTCGAGCACAAAAACCGTCAGCTCGGGATCGAGTACAAAAGAACGATACTTTTCGGTGATGGTGCTGTCGAGCTGTGTAGGCGTCAGACCGGCGGCAGCAACATCACCGATACGCTCGAGGGTGATGCGCCCATCCGGCCGGATGGTTTGCGTGCGGTTAAACTGCTCGTGCTGATAGAACCGGACTTCGATGACATCACCGAAACCGAGTCGGTACTCCGGCAAGGGAGCGGCAGGGTCATGCGGCTGCTCGAAGGAGATAGCACGGCCGGCACATCCCGCCAACATCAGCCCGGCCAAAATCCCGCAGAAGCCACAAAATCGTTGAAACATTTTCCGGATTCCCATCCCTTGGGGTATCAGCATCATCCCGTATGCCTGAAATTGCTGTGCATGACTGTCGTATTATCTATCTATTTTACCTTCTGAACAGGAGGTTTGCCGAAAGAAAAGGAGCAAGAAAACGCAACCGGGGCAGTGCAGGAAATCAAGGGGGAGCTGTGAGGATACTTGACTTTTAGAATTCTTTATGATATATTTGCATCCCTTCGAAAAATGCCGGGGTGGTGAAACTGGTAGACGCGCTGGACTCAAAATCCAGTGGGGGCAACCCCGTGCGGGTTCGAGTCCCGCCCCCGGCACTTCTTTTATGCGGCATCGCACCCTACGATATAACACACCAAACACAATCGGGGACCGGGGATATGATCTACCATCCGTAAAAACATCTCGGGCATACATAAACCGAAAAACGATATCCGCCGGGGTATACGCGGCGTCGGGGCATACGCGGCGTCTGGGCATACGCGGCGTCTGGGCATACGTAATACGTAAGGGGCAAAGCATTCCCGGGCAAAATATTTCGAACGACCTCAATACACGGCGGGGAATGCTTTGCCCCTGCGGTGGCTGCGATGCGACGGTGCGGCGCGCCGTGCGCCGCCGCGATACCATGATGATGCGATGACACGACAATATCGCACCCCTGCGACATCACAAACCATCGAGGGTAAAATGAACTATGATCCGCAAAAACACCGCCGGCGATCGATCCGGTTGCGCGGGTATGACTACACCCAACCCGGTGGGTACTTTGTGACCATCGTGACGCAAAACCGTGAACGTCTGTTCGGTGAGGTGGTGAATGGGAAAATGGTACTGAACACATTCGGGCAAATCATCGACTACCAGTGGCAGCGATTACCGCAACATTTCGGGCATATCCGTTTGGATGCCTATCAAATCATGCCCGACCATTTCCACGGGATCATCATCATCACAAAAAAGGCGGGTTCAGAACAGGGGAATGACGCAGGGAATACGGGGGATGGAGCGGGCACCACGCACAACCGGCAGGCACAGCGGCAGATTCAACCTCACCCCGATACCCGCCTTAACGGTACTGCGCCCGGGTCGTTGGGTGCCATCATGCAAAATTTCCAATCGGTAACCACACGAAAAATCAATCGCATCCGCAAAACACCCGGGAAAAAACTGTGGCTGCGCAATTACTGGGAACATATCATCCGCGATGAAAATGATTTGAACCGCATCAGGAAATATATCATCAACAACCCTTTGCACTGGCACCTGAAGCGAACGCCGTACAGGCGACGCCCCCGCAGAGACAACTAAAAATATCCCCAAACTTCCCTCACCCTATGCTTCCTACCGGCAACACCGCAACAGCCCCGGCTTCCCGGCAAAGAATCATCAGACGGCATCTCCCTGCAGCGCCAGGGCTGCGTACACAGCTTCTGCAATCACGAGATGGCCCGTTGGGTTAGGGTGCACGGGTTCGGGGCAAAATCTTTCCGCGGGCTGATGACGCAACAGCTCCTGAAAACGGGTGTGCAGCGGTACGTGCCGTGCTGAAAATTCACCGGCAAGCCGCTTCACCACATCGAGATAGCCCGGCAGGACCTGCAGGACACTCGACTGCCACGGTGCCGCATTCTTCTCCAGACAGATGTAAAACGGCTCCACCAACACGAGGTTGACCTCGGGCTGCTGCTCACGCAGTTGCTGCAGCAGTTCCCGGTACACATCCTCATACATCAGCGCATCGACAGAGCGTTCGTCATCGCGCAGAAAGGTGTGCACATCGTTGATGCCGATTTTGACCACCAGCCAGTCCGGTGCCTGCGCGAGGGCATCCTGCTGCCAGCGATCCTTGAGATCGAGCACAGTATCGCCGCTGACACCGCGATTGAGCACGCGGATATCTTTTTCCGGCTCGCGGATCATCTGCAGATCGGTGAAGAAACGGACATAACCAGTGCCCAGGCCTGCCGGATCATCACGGCGGCCACAGTCGGTAATGCTGTCGCCGATGAACAGGATGGTTTCGGCGTTTTTCAGGCATGTTTGCGGGTACATTGGCATCTCCCTGTCAACGTTTCAGGTTGTTGGATGCGGTACCGGTTTTTCCGGCAGTTCTTCCTGCAGGCGTCGTTTTTATTCCGGCTGAACATACTTCCGCAAAACTTCAGCAATATAATCCGGTATTGTCCGCGACCCTTTTATGTCGCCCCCCTCATCCACCTGTGCGCAAACGATGATGGACCGGCCCTCTGCAACGAGCTCTCCGGGCTGGCCATCCTGCACGCGCCGGAATTCGAAATGATAATGGATGGCTTTTTCCCGCAGCGCGCTGATACGCAGACGGATATCCACCTCATCCCCGAAACGCAGCGGTTTGCGGTAATCACACTCCACGTGTACGCGCGGCCAGGCCAGTTTACCGCCATCGCGGTGGTGCATCATCTCCAGTTCCAGTTGGCGAAAAAAGGCATACTCTGCCAGCTCCATGTATCTGAAATAGTTGGAGAAATGCACGATGCCGGCCATGTCGGTATCGACGAATTCGATCAATCTGCGGTGGTGAAAATCTTTGCTCATCATTTTTCCAGTAAAAATTCAAGGGTGAAATAAACCGCGCGCGGCGGCGCCGGCGTGACTGAGCCATATTGAAAGCCACGCATGGCGTATTCACGATCGCCCACGTTGGTTGCGACGAAGTGCAGCCGCCACCTGGGCAGCTCCACGCTCAGACGGGCATCGAAAACCAGCGAGGCAGCGATGGCATGATAATTATCCGGGTAGATGTACTGCCTGTCCTGATACCAGCCTGCGAGATACAGCGCGAAGCGACCAAAAGCACGAGACAGCGACAGGGCTGCGGTGTTTTCAGGTGTAAAAGGCGCGCGGCGTCCGGAGTAGTTGAGCAGCACGATAGTGATACCATCCGGCAAAACGCGCTCGTGCCAGAGCACCAGGTCCGAACGCATCCATGTCCAGGTCGCGCGCAGGTGCCAGCCGGCCAGCCGGGCCTGCAGCGTGGTTTCCACACCGCGCGAACGCTGCTCACCGATCGGCGCGATGACACCGGTGCTGTCGGGGATCAGGGCATTACTGCGCTCAAGAGTGAACCAGCGAATATCCGCAAGCAGGCCTGATTCAGCAGCAAAGTAGCGCAGGCCGGCTTCGTAGCTGAAGCTCTGTTCAGGCACTTCATCGCGGCGGCTGCGCGTACTCTGTGTGGCAAAGCCCTGCCCGGCCCCGGCGAAAAGCTCGAAGCCCGCCCCCGGAATAAGGGCCACGCCGGCCATGGGGCTGAAGCGGCCGATTTTGTTATCGATGGCCAGCCTGCTGTCCTCGTAAACGATGCGGTCGTAGCGGCCACCCAGGCTCAGACGCAGACGATCGGCGCGGGCAAACTGATACACGGCAAATCCGGCCAGCGTGCGGGTGATCCCTTTGCTGTCCTGACTGGAGAGTTGAAACAATGGGCTGGTATCAGTGCTGGTTGTATCGGCCAACGGCAGGGGTAGCAGAAAAAAAGCACTGCTCTGCAGCTCATCTGAAAGGGTACGCGCTTCCACACCGGCGCGCAGATGGCTGCGGTTTTCTCCGTGCGTGCGCTGCCAGACCGCCTCAAGGGTGTTGCCAAAGCCACGCTGGCGGTTATCGAAAACCTGCTGCAGCCGGGTTACCTCCAACTGGCCAAATGTGCCGGGCGCAATGCCGGTTGCCAGAGTACCGCGCATGGTCCAGTCCAGAGTACGCGCCCAGAGCCGGTTGCGCAGTATGAGTGTTGGTGAAAACCTGTGCACGATTTCCGCCTGCGAGCGCACAATTTCCTGCTCGGAAAAATCCGAAGGTGTTTGCCACGAGCGCGAACGCGGCACATCCGGAAGGCGGTTCTCGGCCAGCAACAGGGGGATACCCGAGTCCGGCGTGTAGCGATTGCCGGCAAACTCCCACGACACCTTCACACGCGTTTTTTCACTGGCCTGCCAGAGCAGCACCGGATTGAAAGCACGCCAGTCCGCACCGATACCGTCGCGGTAGCCGCTGGTTTTGCCGCTGACAGCATTCAGCCGCAACGCCAGTGTGCGCGTTATCAGCGGAAGGTTCAAATCGATGGCAGCTTCTGTGGAACCAAAGCTGCCGCCAGAGCCACGCAGCCGGATTGCGCGCTGCCAGAACGGCTGCTTCTGCAGCAGGTTCACTACGCCGGTCATGGGCTTATCGCCCAAAAGGAACGAAGCCGGTCCGCGCAACACCTCGACACTTTCGATATTGTACAGCCGGAAAACCGCTGAATTGGCCTCAGGCAGGCCATCGACGGTAATCAGACCGCCTGTGCGTGAATCCACACCACGGCTGAAGAAAAAATCGACCACGCCGAAATTTGGCTGCACGTTCAAACCAGCTAGGGGGCGGAGCTGCTCGCTTAATTCAGTGTGCGCAACGCCCCGCTCTGTCAGTTCGACCTGCTCAAAAGCCAGTGCTGCCGTGTCGCCGGAACTCAGCGGAACCTGCCAGAGGCTGTTACGCCAGTGCGTCGAATCGCTGGCGGTCTGCTGTGCAACAGCTCCGCCCGCGGCTATCAATCCCCACAGGGCAGCGATGAAACATCGCGTATTTTTCTGCATTTTCGTCCTTTTCTCTTCAGCGCCGCTGTGTCACTTGCAGCCCGGCAATGGAGTTTTGTTCTTTATGCTTAAATTTTCGTTTCGCCTGACACGAATCCTGCACACGATCAGGTAATTTACCCGCACGCTCCAGAAGATCACGCCTGCACGGCACGCCTATTCGAAACAAACCTGCGTGACCTTTTCATCCCGGCAAAAACACAGCCCGCCTGCGCGCTAAAAGGCCCTGCCTATGCCGGCAAGCCAGCGGAAGGCGATGCGTTCTTCGCCTGCCGGGGGATGCGATAAATAAAAAGGGAAATCGATGCGCAGGCGCGAAAGCTTGCCGAACAGCCAGGCCGGCCAGCCCCGCCAGCGCGGCTGCCACTGCCATCCGAGGCCGGCATCCGAGAACCACGTGCCCGGCGAAAAAACATCATCCGCGCGCCAGGCCACCGAACCAACATCAAAAAATCCATACAGCCGCGAGACCAGCGCCTTGCCCAGAAAGGGGACTTTGCTCAGCACGGGATTGAGGGGGTTCCACAGGCCGGCTTCGAGATTAAAAGCATAGACGCGATTGCCGCTGAACAGCGGGTAGCCGAGGGCATCGCTGCCGCGCAGGAAACTGTATCCGCGCACCGCGCCTCCACCGCCGGGCTGCAGCCTGCCGTCGCGCGTCCACGCCGGGGGCAGCACACCTTTTACCGCGACCCAGGGATCACTGACCCAGGCATCCATGCTGGCCTGCGCCAGGCCGGGCAGAGTCTGCGCCGGGCTGTTGCTGGAGGCCAGCGCCGCAAAAACACGCCCGCGCACCGGCACTTTGAAAAGGCGAAAACCATGCACCAGCTCCGCCTCGAGGCGGGCAAAGGGTTCACGCGCCAGGGGCAGGCCGCCGGTGTACTTCACGCTCATGTATCCGCGATGGCGGCCCCGATCATCCGCGACATAGTTTTTCCGCAGTGCCAGGCGTAGAGTGTTGTACGAGGGCCCATCCCACAACCACGGCTGGCGCAGGTATGAGCGATCAAAATAGCGCGCGAAATTCAGCCCGGCATTGAGCTGCAGCACACTGCTCCGGCGCGACAGGTCACGGTTGATCATGTAATACAATGAGATGCCGTGATTGGCAAACCCAAACCGCCGGCTGCTGTGCAGGCTGACGACAGCCTGGCGATTGAACAAATCCAGCGGCTGGCGCCAGCGCAGAGCATAAAAAACCGGCTCGCGCGGCAGGTTTGTGGAAATCCCCGCAGAGAATTCCAGCTGCCGGTCGCCCAGGCCCGTCGCATTGAGATAGCCGCCGCGCACATACAGGCCCAGACGCAGACCATCGCGGTCGGAATAGAACGGCGCATCAGACGCTCTCCAGGTCAGCAGATAGCTGTCCAGGGGCCAGTCTCCCTGTTTCCAGGATGGCCGCGTTGTAATCGGCGGCAGCCAGCCGGAATGATTGTCCAGCCGATACACATCGCCCATGCGCAGGGAAGGATCGATGACCACGGCAACGGGTTTCTGCGGCAGGCTTATGCGCGCGCTGTAGGTCGGATTGAAATCCCCCCAACCCGTCCATTGCGGCAGAAAAAGCAGGCTGTCTCCCTGTCGCCTGGTGTGAAAAACCGGAATCATCGCCCGTTTGCGCGATCCATCTTCCAGGGTGAACTCCAGCTCCACGGGCATGACTGCCCTGCCCTTGCGGCGCACGGTCACCTCTGCCTGCCAGCCGTTCTGCTGCCGGCGCGTGGAAAATTTCTCCAGCGCATAATCCACCTGCCAGTCGCGATCCAGCCATTGATCGAAAAACCAGTTCAAATCCATGCCGGTGTACTCGATAATCGCCTGGCGGAAATCCTCCGGATAGGGATGCGCGAATTTCCACTTGCTGAAATAATGCGACATGGCCTGGCGATGCAGCTCTTCGCCGAGTACATACTGCAGGGCGAACTGCATCACTGCGGTTTTATAATAGACCTGCCAATATCCCTCACGCCCGCGTCCGCTGATGTTGAAACGATCGGAGTGGGTGTTGAGAATCACATCCCGCCCGGCTTTCACTGAATTGAGATAACCGATATAGTTGCTGTAACGCTCGCGCTCGTAGGTGGAATAATCGAACCGCGCGATATCTGTGCGCGCATCAGGGTGCCTGACCAGGCGTTCCATGGCCCAGGCGGTGAGAAACTGCGTGAAGCCCTCATCCATAAAAGCGCGGTAGGTCTCGTTATTGCCCACCATGCCGTAAAACCAATTGTGCCCGATCTCATGCGCCAACAGATCGTAATACTCCGGTGGATAGCCACCGTCCAGAGTGAGCATGGGGTACTCCATGCCGTCGTCAGCATCAGCGACGATCATTTTGTGGTAGGCATAAGGGCCGAAGTCACGCGAGAACACGGCGATCACATCTGCAGCAAACTGCGCGGCATCAGCCCACCATGACGCTTTCCATTCGCGCACAAAAGCATAGCAGGTAACGCCCTGCCACTCAGCCACGCCGATGCGGTAGCTGGGGTCAGCCGTCCAGGCGAAATCATGCACATTGATCGCCCGGTAGCGCCAGGTTTTGGTCTTGCCTGCTATGCGTTCCATGCTCACTGAGTAGCTTTCACCGTTTCCCGGATCGGTGTAATTTTCGATGGCGAGCATCTGCATCAGCGAGTCGGGCAGCACCTCGTCGCGGTTGATCAGAAAGCCGGTCGCCGCCACGATGAGATCGTTGGGCAGGGTCAGATTGACCTCAAAAGTTCCAAAGTCGCCGTAAAACTCCCGTTCATAATGCTGGTTGATGTTCCAGCCGAATTTGTGATCATACACCGCAATGCGCGGATACCAGTGGGTGGCGTTGAACTGGTCATAGGGGCCGGAAGGGTTGTAATTCATGCGCCGCTGTACCGAACCGAAATAGGTTTTAAAACGCATGCGGAAGGTGGTGGAATCTCCGGGGGCCAGCGGGTCTGCCAGGGCTACACGCATCATCGTGTTGTCAATGGAAGCGGACAGGCTGACGCCGTAGCCGTCGCGCAGATCCGCCACGGTGATCGCACCCTGGCGGAGTTTGTCTAGGCGGTTGTATCTCCAGTCGCCGGCGGCGCGGCTGTACTGGTCGAGATAGCTGTCTTTCTGAAAAGCGTTTTGATAAAGATGAAACCACACCTCGCGCAGGGTGTCGGGTGAATTATTATAGTAACGCAGCTCCAGCTTGCCATCGATGATGCGCGTGTCCGGGTTCAGCGTGGCATCGATGCGGTAGTGCACATCCTGCTGCCAATAGGCGGCATGTGGCGGCCGGTTTTTCCAGTAATAGGGATTGTCCGCGCTGCGATACGCGACACCGAGCGAACGCTCCGGATTATAGGGAACTTCAGCGGCAAGAGGTCGGGAAACTATCAGGCAGACGAGTAGAAAAAAAGGCAGGCGAGAAAAATTCATACGCAATCAGTTCCATTCCTGAATGATCGGTTCACCAGCAGCGGGCGTAACCTGGCAACTCCTGAAGAAATCAGCCAGAAAATACGAAAGCAGGCAATTTTTTGCAAACAGAATGGCACTGTGAGGAAATTGTAAAACCGTGCTGGCGGGCGCACCTTCCTCGTTTTCTCAGATTTCCCCCACTCAGCGGTCGTCATCACCATTACGCGGATAGTACGGTTTTGCGATCATCCCTTCATCACTCAGGAGCGGGGCCAGATCCGGGTCTGTTAAAATATCGGCAACCCGAACAGAGTCACCGTCGAGAACAGCGAGCTGCGCGATCAGACGCACGCCGTGGGAATAGTCAGCATAGCCCGCATAGTGCCCGTTGTACACCGGCTGGATGGGATGATTTTCACTGCGGTGCCAGCCATAAATCACCACACGGTCGTAGTTCCTGTCCGGGCTGTAAATTTTATTGGAAATGATGATATCTTTTTTGTGGCCGGCAACGATTTCACCGGCAGAGCGCTCGAAACCAGCCAGCGCGATCTGCTGCCTGATGGAGTCCGTATGCTGGGCAAAAACAGGGACTGTGGTCATTTTGTCTGATGGCGGGATGGGCTGCGGGGAGAGTTTCAAACCAGCCTGGCGATAGATCACATCGACGAGCTTTTTCGTCGGCAGGGAACAGTTAAGACGATCCGCGAGATACTGGGCTGTTGCCGGCGTCATCGGCATGTACAGATAGTCCTGATCCGATCCAACAGCGAGATAATCACACACGGAGAATACGGTTAACGCACGCTGTTTCGCATCGATGATGCGGTTGATGAGCACCGGCTTCATCGCGCGCGCAAAGGAGGGGACATTACCGCTCAAAACCTCGTGCACAACGGCTTTTTCGCGCTCTTCAAGACTCAAAGCCGCGATCCGCGCCGCAATCTCAGAGCCGGACGCAGCATCTGCCGGTCTGTCCGGCAACGGCAATGCGTTCACCATGTCGCCGTCGCGGTCACCCGCCTCCGGCTTGCTATCCACGAGGCGGGAATCGGTCTGGCAGGAAAGCAACAGCACTGCAATCAGCACCAGAAACAGGGATTTCATCATTTCTCAAACCGGGTTGGCAGGTTCTCACAGCGTTATCGGGCTATAAACGGCTTGCAAAAGACAGCCCTCCACCACGGACGCGGAAAGGCCGGATGCATATCTTACAAAAGCCTCCTGCCATGCGCAACGATAAAATAGCGACCCGGCATCCCCTCTCGTGACACCGCTCCTGCGGTGTCACGC
>WFTM01000327.1 GCA_015485525.1 Candidatus Zhuqueibacterota bacterium
CCCTGCAGGGCAGCCGGGCCGGTTGTGCGCGCAGTCAGGGGCAGTTGCTGGCCACCAAGCTGGATATGGCCGCTGTAGCGTGCTCCCTGCGCCTGCAGCACGATCGTCATCTGCGCGTTGCGGTACGTGCCGGCATGATTCTGTGCCGTGGCTGGCGCTGACTGCAGGAAAAGCACGACAAAAGCCGCCTGCAGGAGCTGTTTCATGATATGTGGCATCGGGTGTTCTCCTGTACGACAAAAGGTTTCCAATCGGGTCACTTCATCAGCATGAGTTTGCGCGAAGCCTGATATGCACCGGCCTGAATGCGGTACACATAGACACCGCTGGCCAGGCCCGCCGCGTCGAAGGTGATTTTATAAACCCCCGGCTGGTAATCGTCATCGACCAGCGTTGCCATTTGCCGCCCGAGCAGGTCGTATAGTGTGATCACCACCGGCGAGGCTTTCGGCAGCGAGAACTGGATCGTCGTGCTGGGATTGAACGGATTGGGGTAATTCTGCTCCAGCCGGAAGACTTTTGGAATCGACGCCTCGTCCAGTGTTTCCACACTCGTCACCAGGCCTGAGATGGCGTTCCAGAAGCCGGATTGCAGGCTGTCGCGGGGGCTGCCGCTGCGGCCGATGATGCCCTGGCCAACCGTACCCCGGATTATGAACTTGGCGCCGGCAGTAGTTCCACCACCATTGCTGAAAACGCTGCTGGTGATTTTGTCCTGTGCTGTGGCGCTGCCGGGATTCAGAAACAGGATGCAAAGCAGAACAGTTCGCATTGTCGTTCCTCGTTAATTTTGGGATTTGAATCATAGACAGGGGCTGTTCCATATCCCTTTGTTATTTCAGTGCGGCCGGTCCATAGTGTACTCGATGCGGACTGCCGTCAGAAAAATAGTGGCCGTGTTCGTGCTTATCAGATCGGCTTGTATGGAATAGACGTACAGGCTGTTATCGATCCTGGCATCATCGATGGTGTCATCGGTTTTGGTGCGGATATTTCCGGAGTAGCTGCTGGACGTTATCGATGCCATGTTTGTGACCAGCGCATCGGTCAGGTGTCTGCGTTGCAGCTTGGCATCCAGGTCCCAGACTGAGTGGTCATCGATGTAATATACCGTGAAAGATGTGACCGTTGCGCCATCCGGTAAAGAGACAGGTGCCACGAAGACAGAGGACGCAAGCAGTTCCGGCGGAGTGGGAGGAAGCATCCTCAAACCGGCCGTTGGGTGGATTTCGTACTGCGGCTCGGAGGATGTTACCTTATTGGGCGTAAATGTCGATGGGTGAATGGTGAGGTAACGCGTCACCGGCTTCCAGCGTACATCGCCGGCGATATCCAGCATTGCAGATGGGTTGGAAGTGCCGATGCCGACTCTGCCATTCAGTTTCCAGGTCATCACGTTGCTTTGCGCACCGCTGGTTTCTGCACGCAGATGCAGCCGGTTATTTGTGCCAGCCCCGGCGCTGCCCTCATAAAACAGGGACACCATGGGCTCATTTGCTTCGCTGAACAGGATTTTGGTATCAGCGCCGGATGCGGTGTTCAGTTGCAGTTGTTCGGTGGGCGCACTGGTGCCGATTCCCACTTGGGTGGCGCCGCTCTTGCCCAGGATGATAGCGCCGCTGTCGGCATTGAGATACAGCGTTGCGGCCTTGCCATTGTTCCGGGCCATGATTTCGTTGTTGTCGATGACCATATTTCTCCCTGATGTGCCGCCGATAGTGATATAACCACCACCGGCCGCAGCGGCATCCGTACCGCCTGCGACATGCAGTCGCGTGGCCGGAGTGGTGGTGTTGATGCCGACATTCCCTGCCGCATCGACCAGCACAGCGGCGGCAGGTGTGCCATCCGCAGCGTCCAGGGTGTTGCGGCTCTGGCTGCCCTGGTTTTGAGCGCTGATGATCACGTCGCGGCCTTCTACAGCCAGGGAGATATTGTCTCCGGCCTGCAGGCGTACATCCTCGGTCAGGCCGTTCAGGCTGCGCACCACACTGCCTGCAGCGATACTTTTGCCTGCCACCGCACTATCCGCAACAGAGCGCGCGTTCAGACTGTAGGCCGATGCCGTGAGTTCGATGCGCGGGCGCATTTCCTCGCCGTTATTCACACTGATGCCGAGAAAATAGGGACGGTCAAAAGCCGCCACGAGCTGCCGCCGGCTGCCGAGAACGACGCTGAACAGGCCACCGGTCACTGACACCTTTTCGTGAGTTTCCCGCCAGAGCATTCTGCCGTCCTCCGGCGTGTCGTACAAAGCAAATGTCACTGTGTAATTCCCGTCGGCAACCGCTGCTCCCGAAGCCGTGGCCAGCACGCCCTGGTAACTGATGGTTTGCGGGATTTGTGCCTGCATAATGCCTGCTGACAGGAAAAGAACGAGAAGGAAGAGATGAGCTTTCATGGCGTCCTTTCTCCATCCCGATTTTTTTGCACAGTGGAGCCTGGTACGGCAAAACCGGGATAGTTTGAAAATTTGTTCAACGACTTTTCTCCCGTCACCCCGCTCCTGCGGCAGTGCACGAGCGCAACGAGATACCACCTGCTCCGAAAGTTTGCATTTATACCGAAGCGCCCCGGTGCTCCCGTAAAGTCAGGCACGATAAATCGTGCACTACGAACGTTTCATCCTGGCCGGCAGATAGCTAAATCCTGCCTCAACCCCACACGGCTCGGGAAAGAGCCACAAGGCTTTATTTGCACAGGTCGTTTTCCAGTCTGAAGTAGCGCGTATTGTCCAGATAAAGGAAACCTTTGTAGAAGGAAAGTTTGTACTTTGCCGTGGTGCCGTTGCTGAAGGCCAGGGTGAGCACATCGCCGTTGACTGCCCATCTGCCGCTTCTGCCACCATCGGAGAATGCAGCGCTGCCCAAACTCGAAATGCTGCCGCCATAACCACTGCTCTGAAAGGAACCATCGCTGCAAAGCCATATCTTTTCCTTCCTGCGATAGCCATTGCCGGTGTAGATATACAGCAGTTGTTTACCGGCGACTTCTTGGTACCATTTCCCACCGTCTGATTGCAATGTCTTTGACCGACCATGACTGGCAGCCGGGGTCGTTGCGGTTTGTGCTACCTTTGCGATCACTGCTTTGGCCAGCTCGGGAGAAACTTCGCAGGTGGGGTCATCGACGAGGCATTTGGCTATGGTCATGCCGCAGCCACAGGTGCAGTTGCTGCTGGAGAGGGCAGAGAACACCGCCTGCTGGTGTGCTGGTGAGAGATGAGATATGTCCACTCGCTTCAGATCGATTTTTGGTGTTTTATTGATGATCTCCCGGATAACGTTCTGAGCGATCTTCGGTGAAACATCGCAGTCCGGGTCATCTGCGAGGCATTGGGTGACAGCCATGTTGCATCCGCATGTACAGTTCTGCTTTGACAGAATCTCGTAGGCCTTCATTTTCTGCGCCTGTGTCAGCCTGGATGTATTGACCCGCTTCAGCTCGATGGCCGGCGTTGTTGCGATGACCTCATCGATGATTTCATGGGCGAGCCTGGGTGCTGTTTCGCAGCTCGGATCATCGGCAAGGCAGGTGGCGATATGCATGTCGCAGCCGCAGGTACAGTGCCGCTCATTGAGTATTTTTTTCACCCTGTTTTGCTGTTCAGGCGTCAGTTCCGCCATATTGATCTGTGCTGTGCTGAGGGTAGGGAAGGCTGAAAAAATGATGAGTGCTGCACCAAGCCATTTCATGTTGGGTGTCCTTTTCGGTTTTTCTGCAATTTCGTTTAACTGAGCTCTGTTATTGGGTTACGAATTGTTCTGGCTGTATTCTCTGAAGATGTCGAGCAGTGAAAAGAGATTATCTTTCAAAACATAGCCGGTGACGCCGATCTTTTCAGCCTCTTCGCGAAATTCTGGCTCGTCGTAGCTCGTGACGATGATAATTTTACTCTGCGGCGTTGTGAGCAGGATCGCTTTTGCTGCTGCAAGGCCATCGAGATGCTCCATCTTGATATCCATGAGAATCCAGTCCGGATGATACATCTGGGCTGAGGCCACAGCATCAAGCCCGTCAGCACATTCATGGATTGTTATGTCAGTAGTGAAGTGGTGGGTCAGAAGTCTGCGTAATGTTTCGCGCATGCGCACATTGTCATCGGCGATGAGTAGGGTCAAGGCATGTCTCCAATCCTGGCTGACCTGAAATATGCACTCAAAGCGAGCGGCCGTGCGGGTTATTCAGCGATACTGGCATCCTCGCACACACTGTTTTTGTGCATAGTTCAGACGAAGTGTGAAGAAAAGGTAACAGAAAGGGAGGCAGAGTGCCATAGAGGGGAGTACTCATTTTTTCATGAGTAGAGATACTCATGGATGCAGATCAGTGTGGATGGCTTTTGTACGAGAGGGCTTACAGCTCGGATTTATGCTGGATGGCAAACTCCAGGAGTTTGTTATGCCCGCGCAGGTCGAGCTTACGGCAGATATTATTGCGGTGGTTTTGCACAGTGCGAATGCTGATGTGCAGTGTTGCTGCCATATCCCGGCTGGTCAGGCCGCGCGCGAGGAGACGAAGGATTTTGCGCTCGCTCGGCGTGAGGGCGTTGAGGCCGGAAACCTTCTGCAGAAGAGCCTCTCGTTGTTTCTGGCGGGCCACCAGATAGCCGGACAGGGTCGGGCTGATGTAGAGCCGGCCGTTCAGTATGGCGCGCAGGCAATGCAGCACCTCGCCGGTGGCGTTCTCTTTCAGCAGGTAGCCGGAAACGCCGAGATCGAGCGCTGAGTCGAGGTAGCTTTCGTCATCGTACATGGTCAGAAAGACGATTTTGGTGCCGGATAAGCCCTGGCTCCTCATCTCGTTCACAACTTGGAAACCGTCTTTTTGCGGCATGTTGATATCGAGCACAGCGATGTCCGGCTGCTCCTCGCGGATGAGCTGCAGCGCCTGTTCGCCATGGCTTGCCTCAGCAACGATGGTGAACGCCACATCGGTTTCGATGATCTGCGCAAGGCCGCGCAGAAAGATCGGGTGATCATCGGCGACGAGAATGCGTGTTTTGTTGTGCATCATCTGAAAGGTTCAAATATGTGAACATGCGGCTTACTGCTTTTCCGGCTATGGATTTTCCCCACGTGCCCAGGCCACCGATGGCCGCACCCAGTCCGGCAAAGGGCGGTACAGAAAACCATGTCCGAGACCGAGGGAGAGTTCGATTTCGCGGAACTGTTTCAGGCCGGGGCTGCGCAGGTCTCCGAGGTAGGCTGAACAACTGCCGGCAATGCCGTCTGAAGTATCGTGGAAATACAGCACGCGCCCCCAAAGCTGCACACCGTTCTTTTTCCAGAATGCGGCCATGCGCTTATTGCAGATCGCCAGAAGTACAAAAGCGATGTCCTCGTTGCGCAGAAGGTGCGATACCATCACAGCGATGCCGGCGCCTTTGGAAGCACCGAGCACAGTGATATTGCGCGCAGGAACGCCGGCTTTGAGCAGGCTGTCGATTTGTGCAGCCACTTTTTGAGCGTATGGCCGTACCTGGGTCCCCTTTTTTCTCGCCTCGCTGATGACCACAAAGCCGCTGTCCGCAAAGGTCTGCAGAATTTTTTCGTACTCATAAACGCCGAAGCGCGGACTGGTCGGACGGATTCCCTGCAGTTCGATGATCATGCCGTGCAGGTAAAAGAGATAATGGCGTGTCGTGTCTGGTGAAGAGGGCACTGTTGCCGAGGGCTTTTGTGCCAACACCGGGCTCGCTGAAAGGACGAGCAGAGTAACGGCAAGGAGGAAACGGAATTTTTTCATGTCGCGCATTTTCTGTCCGGGGTAATGAAGAAGAGAGATTCCTGTTTTTACGCAACCACATGCAACAACTCACTGGTTATCCATTTAACTCAGCACGGTTGCATTTTTTCAAACCAGACCGAGTGACAACAGCACATGCCTGCCCCAGAACGCTCATTCCGGTTTCCCCGCAGGGGAAGATCAGAATCTCCCGGACTCAGGCACGTGCCCGAAAAGATGAGATTCCGGCACTGTGCTTCGCCTGGCCGAAATGACAGATACTGGTATCTGAGCCGGGCCCGGTTTGCTGAGCTAACTGGATACCCGGACAACAACTCGTTTCGGATTTTGCCCCGCATGATCCGCAGCTCAGCACGGTGTGCCAGAAAACGGTATTGCGGGGAAGTGATCTCCGGCGGTAGTGCACCCTGGCCTGTCGTCGCACGCAGGTGGCTTTTTCGCACCGTTGCGGCGGCAACGTGGCGGCATGGGCCGGAATCGCGCCGGGTCGGGTGCAGGCTTTTGCAAGAAGCAAGAAGCAGGATGGCGATTTTTTCGTCACACACTGCTTAGCCCGGGCTGATTGATGGTCGCGTTTTTTGGATTGAAATGTATCGGATTACAGACCACGTGTTATCAGGCAGGACGCCCGGGGCGGTGATGCGTTTAATGCCTTCCTGCGCGGACAGGAGAAAACTGTTCGTGCCGGCGCAACGCAACCACATGTCCGGGGGGAGGCACATATCTTCGAATGTCCCCCCCCGGCTTCAGACAGTGAAATCAGGTTCGCTCAAGCAGGCGTTTTCAGTCCACGATGATCTGGTAGCGCGCCCCGGTTCTGGTCATATCAGCGAAAGAGATCGCACCAGCATCGCCGGTATTTCCTTCGGCGACCTTGCGGCCGTCTTTTGTGGCGCGCCAGGGCCGATTTTTAACCACTTCCACGATCAGGTGTTGCATGAAACCAGAGCCGGTCACTGAGTACTGCAATTGCCGCAACGGTTTTTCCGTACGGCTGAAGATCACCACGCGCTTGCCGTTGAGCTCGACGCCGGTCATACCCGGCCCTTCCAGCTCGCGCACAGCCGCAGGGGTATGCAGCGTATTGGCATCACCGATCTGCATCACCGTCAGGAAAAGCCCGTCGTTGGAGCGGATCTGCAGGGTATGATCGCCGAGCAGGAAGATGCCCCGTTCGCCGAGATCACCTTTGTAATTCAGGCGGGAACCGTCCGCGAGCACCCATTCATAGCCTTTGCCACCGAATTTATGAAATGTGGCCTTTTTCGGCAGCACAGAAGTGATGATCATGCGTCCATGTGCCTGGTCGATGCGGTTGGTGACGCTGAACTTGCGTGCCGGTGAAACCCAGTGGCCAGAACCCATGGGAAACCAGTTTTTCTCCAGTGCTGTTATGTCGCCGACTGTATGCAGAACGAAGTATTTCTGCTGCGAAGATTTCACACGATCGAGCAGGATGACGAACTCGTTGTTGACCTGCCCGCGCAGGTAAACCAGCGCCCGCCGTGCCAGGGAAGCTTTGCTCTTGTACGCCCGGCTGTAGTTGTAGTTGATGTAATCGAACTGCCCGCTTTTGTGCAATCGTGCCTCTACAGTCCCGATGTGTGCAACAGTACCATCCTGGTAATCAGAGGGCAGGTCGCGGTATTTCCCGAAGGAGCTGAGCTGCAGCGAGAGCTTCGGGTCCGGGCCGAGGCCGAGGATGTTGTTGTACACCATCGCCTTGCCGTGGCGTTTGACGCGTGGCACGCCGCGACCGGCATTCTTGCTGTTTACAGAGCTCACCGCCAGCGGCCCGAAACGGTGGATATTGATGTTTCCGATATCCTGCTCATTATGCCCGTTGGGATACCAGTATTTCGGCGCGGTGAACTGGATCAGCGTGGCGTCTTTCAGGCCATGGTCGGATCGCATGACGTAGCGCAGCCCGAGAAATGTGCTCAACGGGATGCCCGCCTCCTGAGGTGTTTTTTTCTTCACATGGCGGGTGCCGAAAAGAAATTTGTAAAATACATCGTGAATTTCCGGTGCATAATATTTGTACTTTTCAACCGGTAGCCCATACGGACTTTGTTCACAAAACCACGCCGCGAAGCCGGCCAGGTCAGGATCGATGTCGTTCAGCATGGCGGCGGAAATATTCATGACGTTCGATGGCGGATATCTGTTCGCCTTCATGCCTTTGCTGGTGTTGTGCTGGGTAAAATAGTAGTCCCCTTTGTAAGGCACGGGTCTGATGTTGAAATAAATATAATACGGCGCATAGCGCAGCCAGGGGTTCTCTGCAAAGAGATTTTTGCCCAGAGCACTGCCCGAAGCTCCGGCGAGGATCATCAAGCCGAGGTAGCCGTCCATGCTGTACGAATCCCCCTCATGCCAGTCGCTGCGCCCTTCGTAGAGCCGGGCAGCGATGCCCAGTTGGCGGGTGAGAAAGATGTCGTCGAAAGAGCGCATCATTTCCTCGGCACGCTGCATGTAGCTCTGTCCGAGCTCTCTGTCGCCATAAAAACTGAGGGCAGCGGCATAGATATGCGCGTTGGCGGCATAATGGTTTTCTAATTTCGGGCGCTTGGAATTGTACCGGTGTCGCCACAGGGTGATAAGCTTGTCGGCGATTTTTCTTTTTTCCCGCAATGTGCTGATCGGATGGGTCCAGTCATAGGCAACCTGCAATGCCAGCACTGCGAGACCGCCCTGTGAGCCGGAGAGCACGACAGCGCCGTGGTGTGCCTCGCGATATTTGTCCGGCAGCTTGCGCACGATGTACAGCGCCAGTTCTATGGCCTTTCTGCCGTACTCATCGCGGCTGTGCGAGGCGTGGGCACCGGGAATAGTCTTCGGGTCGAGAAGGTAGAGCAGGGCAAAAGAACGGGTCGCACCGAACACGACATTATTTCGCTGGAGCCCGCCTTCGCCCGGGGCCGTATCATAGAGGCGATCCATGGCATTGATGAAGCGCTGAAAATCAGCAGCGTAATGGGTGCTGATTTTTTTTCGCAGCTGCTCGACATCACGGGCTGTAACGAACAGGCGCGGATGTTCACCCCGGGCCAGGGGTGAATCTGGGGGAACAGTCGGGCCGGCTGCCGCGGATGCAGAGCCGGCTGTCAACATGGCTGCCAGCAGGATGATGGTTTTGAACATCGATTTCCTCTCGTTGGAAGAACGTGTTTGCTGCCCCGATTTAGTCACAAATCAGCGCTTCTCGCAAAGATGTCGGGATGAGCGAAAAAAGTACATTCAGGAAAATGTATTTTCATCTCGTCACGCCACTCCAGCGGAGTGACGCTCTCCCAGACGCTCCAGCGTGACCGGTATTACCTGTAACTGTAAATCTAATCGGCTGCTTTTGCGGAGTCTCAGGATAAATTTAAATTCTGCGAAATTCGCGAAAATGATGTAGTAATGAGGACAAATGGTCAGTCGATAACCACTTTTATTCGGCTTTTTTTATGCTGCGCAATGAATCCCGCGAATAAAGCGGAGCATGCCGGATAAAATCCAGAGTTCAGCGCGTGTGGGGAATGCCTTCTGCTTTCATTTCTGCGCTGAGAAATCATCTGCCAGGGATTAGCCAGGTCTGTGTTCATGAGCACAGGCGTAAGTATTCGGGGGTCGAATGATGCAGTGCATTTTCTGAGCGGTGTGCCAGAAGAGCAAAGTTTTCGCAGGCTTTGCTGCGATTCTGCATGAGCTTTAGTATGGCAACGGGATGCTTTTCGAAGAATATTATCACGGCATCCGGGCAAAACGCACTTTCGTGCATACATAGAGTCAAACGGATAGTGTACAATTCAAGGTGGTGTCGAAATGAAAAACGGGCTTAGCGGGGTAAAAAAGACGTTGCTGAACCTCTTTTTGGTTGGTGCTTCTCTCCTCATCGCGGCATTGATTGGCGAGGTGCTGGTACGGATTTTCTGGGCGGCTCCCGGTTTCAAATATCCGCAGACGCTTCATGAAAAACATCCTGTTCTCGGCTGGGTCATGAAGCCAAATCAACATGCCTATACCTATGATATACCCGTTACAACCAACTCTCACGGCCTGCGCGATGACGAGTTTACCGAGGCCAAGCCGGACAAAACCGTGCGCATTCTCGTGCTCGGTGATTCGGTAACCTTCGGTGTTTTGGTCGGCAATGATGAAACCTACTCCAACGTTCTCGAGCGTATGCTCAACGCCGAAGCCGACAGTATCCGCTATGAAGTGATCAATACGGGTGTCCAGCGCTACTACACATTTCAGGAGCTCGATTATCTGCGGGAATATGGTGTCAAATTTCAGCCCGATCTCGTCGTCGTCGGTTATTATATCAACGACCTGGGTTTTAAACCGGAAACCTGGACGCGGGATTACGAGAAGGCCCGCGAAAAACACGCCTCTTACCTGTGGACCAAAGTACCCTGGCTCATGCACATCTACAAAAACAGTGCTCTGAGCAATCTCGTGCGGGACCGCATCATCCGCATGATACGATCCACAAAGCAGAAAAAGAATACCCAGACGCGCCTGTTGACCGGCGAACTCGATGAGGGTGTTTTGAAGAAAATCGAGGGAGCACGGCAAGACCTCGCTGCCATGAAAAAACTCGGAGATGAACACGGTTTTCCGGTACTCATCGCTGCATTTCCCGGGGTAAACCAGGTCATCAAGGACTTCCCGAACGCAAAGTATCCCCAGTTTGTTCGTGAGATTGCCGATGAGTTGGGTATGCCCTATGTCGATCTTCTACCGGTTTTTAAAGAGCACTATGATGGCGACATCCGCTCGTTGTATTTCCGCTACAACGGTCATCCGAATAAAACCGGGCACGAGCTGGCAGCAAAAGAGATTTTCAGAGCCATCGCAGAAAAGAAGCTGCTGCAGAGGAAAGAAATTGCAAAAACAAATTAATGTCTTATTTTACAAAACCATACGGACTGCATTCTGTTATCCCGAGGAACGCCTATGAATATTTTGGGGATTTCGGCATTCTATCATGACAGTGCTGCCTGCCTGGTACGCGATGGCGAGATCATCGCGGCAGCGCAGGAGGAGCGTTTTACACGCAAAAAACACGACTATCGCTTCCCGAGCGAGGCTATCGACTACTGTCTGCGTGAGGGTGGCATTACAGCTCAGGAACTCGATTATGTCGCGTTCTATGATAAGCCGTTCATCAAATTTGAACGCCTTTTGCTCACCTATCTCACCTATGCGCCACGCGGGCTGTCTTCGTTCATCAAGGCGATGCCATTGTGGCTGAAGCAGAAGCTGTGGATGAAGCAGTATATCGCCGACGAACTCGATTTTGAAGGGGAGATTCTCTTCCCGGAGCACCATGAATCGCATGCTGCCTCGGCTTTTTATCCCTCGCCGTTCCAGGAATCGGCCATCCTCACCATCGACGGGGTAGGGGAGTGGACGACGACCAGCTATGGTACCGGCAGGGGCAACCGCATCGAGCTGATGGCAGACCTGCGGTTTCCCCATTCTCTGGGGCTGTTGTATTCAGCATTTACCTATTTTACCGGCTTCAAGGTCAATTCCGGTGAATACAAACTCATGGGGCTGGCACCCTACGGCGAGCCAAAGTACGTCGATCTCATCCTCGACAAGCTCCTTGATCTGAAAGAAGATGGCTCGTTCAAGATGAACATGGACTATTTCGGATATTGCGCCGGCCTGCGCATGACCAACAAGAAATTCGCCCGGCTCTTCGGTGGGCCGGAACGCCAGCCCGAGAGCAAAATCACCCAACGCGAGATGGATATCGCCGCATCGATTCAGGCTGTCACCGAGGAAATCATGCTGCGAATGGCCCGCCATGTACACAAAGAAACCGGCATGAGTAATCTGGTCATGGCCGGTGGTGTTGCCCTCAATTGCGTGGGGAACGGCCGTGTTCTGCGCGAGGGGCCTTTTGAAAATATCTGGATTCAACCTGCTGCCGGGGATGCCGGCGGTGCTCTCGGTGCAGCTCTGGCTGTCTGGTACCAGTTTCTCGGTAATGAGCGAACCGTCTCCGGCGATGGCCGCGACAGCCAGAAAGCCTCACTGCTCGGCCCGGATTTTTCCAACGATGAAATCGAAGCCTTTCTCAAAGAAAAAGATGTGCCGTACAAGAAGCTTTCAGATGCTGAACTGGGCGAGACGGTGGCGGAAATTCTCGCAACAGAGCATGTAGTCGGCTGGTTTCAGGGTAAAATGGAGTTTGGCCCCCGTGCCCTGGGTGGGCGCAGCATCATCGGTGATGCGCGCTCGCCCAAAATGCAGTCTGTCATGAACCTGAAAATCAAGTTCCGCGAGAGCTTCCGCCCGTTTGCGCCCTCGGTATTGCGCGAGCGCGTCGCCGATTTTTTCGAGCTCAAAGAAGAGAGCCCCTACATGCTGCTGGTTGCACCGGTGAAAAAGGAGCTCTGCTTCGAGATCACCGAAAATGGTGTCAGCGGCCTGGACAAGCTCAAGCAGATCCGCTCTAAGATTCCTGCTGTCACGCATGTGGACTACTCTGCCCGCGTGCAGACCGTGACCGAGCGGGACAATCCGCGCTATTATACCATGATCAAGGCATTTGCCAAGCGTACGGACTGCCCGGTGATCATCAACACATCTTTTAACGTACGCGGCGAACCGATCGTGTGCACACCCGAGGATGCCTATCTGTGCTTCATGCGTACCAATATGGACTATCTGGTGCTGGGCAACTACCTGCTCGATAAAAAAGAACAGAAAAAGCTCGAGCACGATATCGACTGGCAAAAAGAATACGAACTGGATTGAGGCCGTACTGATGTTACTACAAGAGATCAAACATATCGCTCTGCAGAGCACGACCAAACAGTTACGCGAATTCGGGATCACCATGGGAGTGGTCATCGGGCTTGTCAGCGCTTACCTGTACTGGTCAGGCAATGCTTCCTGGCAGACCGTAGCTGCGGTGGCAGGCGTGTTTGCTGCTGTGGGGCTGGTGCTGCCTGTCGTTCTGAAGCCGCTGTACAGCCTGTGGATGAGTTTTGCTGTGGTCATGGGGTTTGTCATGACCCGAGTTATCCTCACGTTGCTGTTCTCGATCGTTTTTGTGCCTGTCGGGCTGATGATCCGTCTGCTGCGCAAGGACCCGTTGAATGAACGTATCGATCCATCGGCGAAGAGTTATTGGCACAAACGCGAGCCATCGGAGTTTGACCCCCGCTCTGCTGCAAAACAATATTGAGCCCGTTCCTCAGCGTAGTTTCGCCGCGGAACATGAATTTTTACCTGTAAACAGGAGCACACGACTCATGGGAAAAGTATCTATCATGCGCGAATTCTGGGAATTTTTGCGCGTAAGAAAGAAGTACTGGCTGGCCCCGATCATGCTTTTTCTTCTCCTGCTCGGCGCCTTGATCGTTTTTACACAGGGAAGCGCCCTGGCTCCCTTTATTTACACACTTTTTTAGACTGGCAAACCTCGACGGGATTTGGGGCGTGCGAAATGGTGCGCCCGGTCTTTTCATCGAGGAAATTTTCCAGCTGTCCCGACTCTTCCTGCACAATATGCTCATTTGGGAAGTCCGGGTTGGGAATCAGTACTGAATTGCGAAAATTCAACAAGGCTTCCGGGCCCAGAATGCGGCCGGAAGCCTTTGTTTTTTTGTCATGTTTTGCAGGGCGGCCTGCTTTTTGTTTGCGATTTTCCCCTGCTGAGATGATTTTCGTTTGCAGTGATGTGTCGATCCCGGCCAGGGTGTTGATCCCCTCAGAAACAGCGAGACTTTTTTCCTGCAAAACAGCAAAGCTGTCGATATTATTAAAAGATGAACCACTTCCATCTCGCAGGTGAG
>WFTM01000328.1 GCA_015485525.1 Candidatus Zhuqueibacterota bacterium
GCGGGCAGTTCCGCGAGTTTTTTGCGGGCAAAGGTCCCGCTGATGCAGGTTAAACTGTCCTCACCCTCGAGGTGATACCACATACTTTCTGTCTCATGGTCATAAAGTACAAATGTCGCGTTGTACGTCCAGCCACTGGCGGCGAGTGTGATGATCTGGCCATCGAGTTCACGGCTGTACACGGCAGCCTGGGTTATCAACGGTCAGTAGGTGACGGCAACGTACGCTTCACCAAACTGTTCATCCACAACCTCGTGGGTCGCCATTTCGGAGAGTGGATAGGCCTTGCGAGTGCCATTCAGGTCAACACCAACGACGAGAAAGGTGTCTGTCGTATCCGGGAAGACTTCGTCGCCGGCATAGGCCATTCGGGGGGTCAGGATCGGGGGGATGAGGTTGGCACCGACACCGTTTTGAAAACGTGCCGGATCAAAATTGTACAGTTCAACGGCCTGGGTGATATCCCAACGTTTGCCCGCGCCATCGGTGATGTAGATACGGCCTTCCTCTTCATCGCGTTCAGGCGTGGCAAATGAATCACCCGTTTGTGGTGCAATGGTTGGCTTTCCGCAACCTGCCACTGATGCGACAGCCAAAATGATCAAAACCAGTTTCTTCATCATGTTCCTTCCGCCGGTTGGTTCCAGACTTGTTCACGCGCGGCCTGTCTGCCTGCGCTACGTTCCGGAATAACAGGAACCGGTGAGGATTCATTCCCAGAATACCAAAAACCTGCTGCACTTCACTACAAGGAAACCAAGAAATCTGCACAGTATAAACACTCATCACAACGCCTGGCACTTTGTTACGGCGGAGACCCTACAAATATGGGAGCCCTTCGTCAGCTCCAGACAAAGTACATTGTGCAGCGATGATCAAAGTTCCCGCCCCTAATCTTGACGCCAATTCCGTTGAAACCTATCCAGTCTGTTTTCAAAACCCGATCAATCTAAATCACTGAGGACTAAATGCTCAACATACCTTTCAGCATCTTCTAACACCAACCCCATCTTCTCCAACTCGGTATGAAATGTTTTTGGGTCTTCGAATTGCCATTCCATCTTAACATCATATCTGTCATTCAGCTTTGTCTCATCAACTACAGGTACCCTGGTGAAATTTTCCAAATATTTTGTAAATCGCTCCATTGTTATATTCTTGGCTTCGAAACTCGGCCCCCTGAACATGTAAGTGAACTCCGAGCCATCTGAAACTTTCAATTTACCCTGAGATTTAACTTTCAAAACTTTGACTTTGACTTTCTTTTTTTCTAATCCTGCGTCTATGGCAAAGCTAGTCTTCAAGCAGGAAATCATAATTTCATACAATTTTTCTCTTTTGGTTTGTGGCACGATTATGTCAAAGTCATATTTTTCTGCATTCTCATACTTGTATTGCTCCGGATTTTTAAAATTCTGGATGATTCTACCGTATGAAGGCAATTTGTAGGCAACCTGATAAAGCATCGGTATGGTAAAGTTACTGATGGTAATTCGTCTGCCCTTGAACTCTCCTTCAGTGTAAAATTGAGAATATGTCTTAGGAGATTCTGACGGCTTCAGGCTTACGTGGAAAATTGTCTTTTCACTAATTTTGTCGTTGCCGGCAGTAGTAACTTTTGTCTCGTATCTCTCCTTCTTTTTAAAACTTACAGCTTCCCCCGAAAGCATTTTCTGGATTTTTGTTTCCGTTATTTCATCTGGATAGGTGATGGCAGCAATGATACCATTTTTGTCAATGATTACTGAATGTGGAATTTCCTGCGGGTTGTAAACATCAAAGGTGGAGTGGTCTGAATCTATCCCAATCCATAAACTGGTAGGTTTCTTTTCCAAATATTCTCTCAGTCTTTTTTCATCTTCAGCAGATATCGCTATCACTCGTAGATTATCTTCAAATTTTCTCTGCAACTCAGATAAATGATCCATGGCAGGGATACATGGGGCACACCATGTCGCCCAAAATTCAAGTATTACAATTTTCCCTCTGAGGTCTTCCAATCTCACGTTGATCCCATCAGGCTTATTTAAAATTTTTTCCAAAGAGATTTCAGGCGCCTTTTGACCCACCTGAGTTTGTGTCGATTTCTCACTCGCAAAGAGAAAACCTGTGGAAATGAATAAGATTAAAATGCACCTACGCATCACAATCTCCTCCATAAATAATTAACTTTGCGGCCAGCTACCTCAGAAAAGTATCAGGCGGTATTTTCCCCTTTTTACATGTATGAAAACGAAACAATCTGCCTGCTCAGCATGATATCCGGCCCCGCCTCGCAGTAGCCGGGTAACCGAAATAACCAGCGACGCAATTTATCCAAAAAAGTTTCGGTTTTCCCGACAAGCCCCACGCGCTGCGCTTATCGATAAAAAACCGGCTCCACAACTACTCATCTGAACAAAAATTCTCGATTTCGGCATTGACCCGGTCAGCCTGCTCGTGTTGCACCCAATGGGTCGCTTCGTCGATGGTGACCAGTCGGCCATTTGTGCAACGGGCTACGCTCTCCTCTGCCAATTCAATACCCAGAAAACGGTCTTTTACTCCCCAAATGCACAAAACCGGCACCGTGACCTGTGCTGACTTCGGGCGTGGGGGAGTTCTGCGCAGAGAAGCCCGGTACCAGTTCAGCATCGATTTGATGGCCCCGGGTTGCGCCCAGGCCTGATGATATTTTCGCAGGTCTTCCTCGTCGAACGTACCCGGCAGGCTCGTCTTCTGTATGGCAGCGGTCAGTACTTTCCAATTTTCGCCGGACAGTTTGCGCTCAGGCAAAAACGGTAGCTGATAATAAAAAACATACCAGCTTTTGCGCCGCTGTCTTCTATTATGCAGCAGCGCCCGGCGCATGACCGAGGGATGAGGCGCATTCAGGATCACCAGCCGGTCGAGGCGATCACCATGGTTCAAGCCCAGCCACCAGGCCACAACGCCGCCCCAGTCATGTCCAACGACCACGGCCTTTGCCACCCCAATCTGATCGAGCAGAGTGAGAATATCTCCGGCCAGGATATCAAGCCTGTAGGCACCGATACCCTGAGGTTTTTCGCTGAGGTTATATCCGCGCTGGTCGGGCACGATCACCCGCCAGCCGCGTTCGGCGAAATAGCGAATCTGCCGGTGCCAGCCATACCAGAACTCAGGGAAGCCATGTAAAAACACCAGGGCCGGGCCATCAGCCGGGCCGGCTTCGACGACATGCAGACGGGTATTCTGGACATCATAATATGAATACGAATAGGTTAACATGTGCATCCTTTCGTCGAGGGCCTGCTCTGTGGCCCGATACGCACAAATTGGCAGACAGGTATTGATTGCTGCGGGGAACCCGGGGCTCAGCGCAGGGCTATCGAGACCGGCGATTTATCTGATTCAAAAATAAAAATATCCGCGCCGGTGAACTGCAGACCCTCTGCTTTCTGCCTGTAAAGCCAGCCGCCGGTATTGTATAGCCGCACCTGGTGCTGCTGGCCGGCATGCGTGACGCCGATGACCGGGGCATCAGGCGCATTCCACGAAGTAGGTTCATGAGTATGGCCAAAGATCACGGTATCAGGAGCGGGCAGGGTGATGCCGTGTTCCGCGCTCAGATGATCGAGTTCGACCAGGCTGGCGCGGTAAAAGTTCATGAAGCGTTCACGGACGTCTTCGTTTTCGAGAAAGCGGGTGTTATAACGCGCTGACTCCTGGTTTTTCAGTTTGTTGACTACGAACGAGGTAATGCCGCGGGCGATTGCGTCCGTAGCCCACTCTCGTGGATCATAGGCTTTATATTTAAAAATTCCATCGTCGAGCATGGTGTACACATAATCTTCGACGCGGTCGAGGTCTTTAGCCTTAACTTCATACATGATCGCGCGCACGATTTCCGTCAACGGGCCGGCCTGGCCAACCCCGGTGCAGGCAAGCTGGTTCAGCGGGAAGTTCAGCGCGACAAAGTCCTTCAAATCGATCGGCTCGCTGAGCTTCTTACCTTCAGGCAGGGCGCGCATATCCTCACCTGCTACGAGCTGTGCCAGCTCACCGAGCAGGGACCAGTAGTTTTCGAGGTAATGGCCATGGGTCACCAGCACATTCCCCTCATCCGTAGCGATATACACGTTGGGATAGGCAAAACAAAAGGCGCTTTTGCTGCTCTCATCCGTCCCTGAAATGGCATCGAGAAAAAGTCCGCCGTATCGTGGAGAGCCCGCATTGCGCGTGACGCCGGGTAGCACCAGATCCGGGTCTGCGGAACCGGAGCGCAGGTCGAACACACCGGGAAGCGACCATTTAAACGACCGCGGTGGCTTACCCTTGCCGACCTGGTTGATGATATTGACCTGATGCTCGACAATCTGCCACATGTCTGAATCATGGTTTCCGGCAACGTAGATGAACTGCTTGGCCAGGCCGTCCTTCTTTACCTGGTCAAAAAACACTTTGCCCGCTTCATAGGCTTCTGCATAGCTTTTGATGGAAAAATCAAAAACATCGCCGAGCAGGATGAAATAATCATTGTTCTGTCCGACGGCATCACGGAAGGCTGTGTACTTCGGCCCGAGAACCGGCTTGCCATTCTGGTAGGCAACCAGCGCGCCGAGTTCATCACCGAAGTGCGTATCTGAAAAAATGGCTATTCGCATGGCAGGTCCTTTCTTTAATCCTTACTCCTACGTTATTCCTGACGCAGCGCGAGACTGCGAATAAAGTTTTCAACGCATCTCACCCGTCCCACGATGTGACGCAGACACGACACCCGACGCCGCGCCTGTTCTGTATCATTCACAGATCACCCTGCTGCAGACATACAGTACGGGCGTATTTCCGCCGGAGAAGAAAATTTCAACAACAGATTTCTCCCTCTGCTTCGATCGCAGTCAGCGCAACTCGATACGTGCGGTCTTCACGACCTGCCGGCCGCTCTCCTTGTCGATCACGCGCACGCGCAGCTCATATTCACCGGCAACGGCTTTCTGGACGTCGAGTGCGATAAACTCGATCGGATCAACCGTCGTGCTCTCTCTGTCCGAAGCGACGGACACGACATTTTGCTTGCTGCGACGCCAAAATGTGAAAAGCTTGCCCACGCCAGAACTTTTGCGCTTTTTCAGATCCATGCTGTACTCGATGCGATAGCGCACCCGGTTTTGCTCGTCCGGCTGCATGTGATAGATTTCCAGATACACATATACGGGCGCGGTACGCGGATAGGAGACCGTCGGGTTGGGAATCACGCGCAGGCCCTTGCGGATGAACTTGCCTGAGGTTTTACCGGCATCTTCTATCACGCTGGCCAGCAGGATATCGCTGACCTGCAGGGTAGCGCTGTCATAATCAGGCACTACGATATCGAACTGATAGCCTGCAAGCATGTTGCTGTCAGATGGGCGGGCATGAAAAGCAGCGTGATAAACGCCGGGCGTAGCTTTAAGCTCAAAACCATTGATGAGATAGTTTATCCGTCCTGTATTATTTCGTGGCGTGCGCTGGCGCAGGTGATAAACAGAACGCGTGACCTCCTGCCACAGAGAATCGCGCAGCACGGCTCCCATTTCAACCTCGAGGTAGCCGTCTTTCAGAATGCTCTGCAGCTCGCTGACCGGCAGAGCGTACGCAATGCTGACCTGGTGCATCCCCCCTCGGCCCCGAAAAGTGGTGACCCGAATCGGGAAAGAAAAGGGGATAACCTTTTTCCCCCAGGTATGGCGATCCGTGCTCAGACCTTCACGTACAGACTCCTTGCTCTGATCCGCCATTTCGACCTCATAGCTCAAACGCTCCAGGGGCGTAGCAGTGAGCATCTTGTGGTAGATGTTCCCCCACTGCAGCCGGTCCTCGAGCATGCGCTGATCATACAAAACCGGCGATAAACGCCAGTTATTGGCCTTGCCCATCAGCTCATCGATGATGAAGTGAAACGTGAGTACCTGCTGTCCTTTGGCGCGCGGATAGTAGAGCCACGATTCGTTCCGGGGTACACTCTCCCCCACCGTGACGATACGGTCGTCGGGCGGACCGTGGCGCAGATAGATCAGCCCCTTATCATTGAATTCATCGTTCAGGGCATAGGAACGGGGGAATTTCAGATAAGTGCTCTTATCCGGATTGTTTACCCATGCTTTAAAGCCATCAAAAACATAGTTTTCTTCCGCATAGAGCAGGCGCCGGTAATGCTCTGTCAAACGTGGATTCACTGCTTCGGCCGGCAGCGGGTCGCGTTTGCGCCACAGGGTACGGAAGAATTGGGCGCATTGCCCCGGCGTTTCCGCAGTCTCGTACTGCTGAAGCTCTTCATCTGAGAGAATATATTTGAAATCGTTAAATACCAGCCCGCAATCGAGGCTGTTTTTTATCTGGTCCAGAGCCAGAAACACGAGCTTTTGAGCACGGGCAGGATCACCTTTTTGGTACCAGACCTTTGCGCGGGCAAGAGCAAGCGCAACCAGACTGAAGGTCGAGTCCGCCACCGGGACCTCATCGAAACGGCGCAGTGCCTGCTCCAGCTCGCCCTGCCGGCGCAACAGCTCGCCGGCAAAAAAACGATCGTACGCGCTGTCACGGTTTTCCAGCCAGGCCATGGCCTTGCCGGCATCGCGGTGAGTAATCATGTATTTATACAAACGAAAAAGGCCGAGCTGTGCAGCGGCATCATCCGGCCGCAGAGTAATCTGACGATGCCCGAGTTCGATGGCTTCTTCATATTTTTTACGGTAGCGCTGCAAAATCGCGAACTGGTAATACACATCGCGAAACTGCTCATCCTGTGCGATGATTTTCCTGAAATAATCACGGGATTTATTCCAGATCATTCTTCGCACCAAAATCGGCCTGAAAATACCGATCTCCCGCTTGGCAATCGCGAGATAGTACCATGAGCTGAGGTCTGCCGGGTCTTGCTTCGCCACTTTGTCGAATACATCTTCGACGACTTTCCACTTCTGTTCTTCAAAAGCCAGCTCTCCCAGCCCGACCAGCGCCTGTTTGCGGTATGCGGGAATCTTCAGCAGCTTCTTGTAGGCAGATCGTGCTTCTTTTACCGAGCCCTGCTCACGGGCCGCGGCTGCTTTTTCCAGGAGAAGAACCGCACGGGTGGAATCCCGGTTTTGTGCCATCAGGCCCGCAGCAAACGCCGGGATAATGATGAGCACAATCAGTGGCAGGATAGTTTTCTTGTGCATGATTTTTCCGGACGGGAAAGCTTGAGTGAATGGCGGCGTGACGGGCTGTAATGTGCTTTGGTGCTTCTGAAACGTAATCTGAAAAAGGCGCTGCCCCCCACCGCGTCATTCCGGCTGAGGCAGAACACCGTTTAAAAAGCATGCGTAGTGATTTTAGTCAACTCCATTCCGGGAAATTATCCTTTACAAACTTTTCCATTATTACGAGTTCATCTGGAGTCGCACAATCCTGTTTCCATTTTTTCAAAACTATATCAAAATACTCTGGAGGAGTTTCTTCTGCCCACTCTCTGTATTGAGTTTTAGATTCCTTGTCGAACCGATAAATGCCTTTTAGAATGCCCATACAATAATGCATTGCTTCATTGTGCATTGAAAGCTCTTGGTACTTTTTCAACTCTTCCAGGAATGGCTCTAAATTCTCTTCAAACACTTCCAAAACCATCTCATTTGGATCAATATATCCGTATCGTGTCTTCCCGGAGCGATCCCACACATCCTCAATATCGATAGTATCTAATTGCCCAAAAACTATGTCAGCAATTTCCTCAACATCTACTTCAGCCAGATACTCAGTTGCATGCCGCTCAATTTTTCTGGCAATTTCCGCGTCTTCCATAGCAAGTTTTTTGAGAATGGCTAAAGCATCATAAGGGGTAATCGCATCAAGAATGTTTTTTATTTTCTCGTTTGCCATTCGAAAAATGTGATGAGTCTTGTTTGATGTATTTAGCTTCAAGTCGATTTGTGCACTAACCCTGCCCACAGCTAGCGCCCTGCAGGTCGGCGGCAGAGGCGGGCTCGCGGGGACGCCTGTCTGCTGTATCCGCATGGGATAGCGTAGTACGAAGCGTCTGTGACATCATCAGATTAACCGGCGTTGGTTCTGCCAGGCTCTCCTGATCTCAGAAGAAAAACGACACAATTTCTCCCCGTTCATCTGTGGTCGCAATGATGAATGAACGCCGGTATCTCAGGGGATACTGGAAGCTGCCAGGCATGTGCCCTGTTGAATCCCTTGAATAAAAAACAAGTTGTCACTTTTTTGCAGAAGCGCAAGCTTTTCCCGACGCATGGCCGTCCTTACCTCGCCGCAGTACTCAGACAGCTTTGAGCAACAGCATCTCGCAGGTGATTCCCGGGCCAAACCCGACCAGAGCAAGCAGGCTGCCGGCTTCAACTTCGCCCAGGGCGTGCAGGATAAACAGCAGCGTTGGTGAGGACATGTTTCCGTAGTCAGATAAAATCTGGCGTGAGTGCTGCAACGCGCTCTCCGGCAGTTCCAGTGCCGCGGCGGCAGCGCACAGAATACGCGGCCCGCCCGGGTGCACCAGCCAGTGTGTAACCTGCGAACGCTGCACCCCGCTCTCCCCCAGCCAGGCATGGATAACCGGAGCGAGATTTCTCATCAGCATGCCCGGAAGCTGCGGCGAAAGAGACATGACAAAGCCCTCATCGCCTATCGTCCAGCTCATCATCCCCCGGCTGTCCGGGAAAAGATACGATCCTTCTGCCGCAAGCACATAAGGGGCTGCATCGATTGCCGCCACGACCACGGCTGCAGCACCATCGGCAAAAAGACTGTCGGCAACCATGCACATCGGATCACTTTTGCCGGAAAAGTGCAGACTGCACAGCTCGACCGCGCACACGAGTACCCTTGCCTCAGGCTGGGCGCCGGCAATAGCACGCGCTGCGCGCAGAGCATTGAGCATGCCGTGACACCCCATAAAACCAACCTGGATACGTCGCGTCGTCGCTGGCAGGCCAAGGGTATCGATGAGCTCGACATCCACCCCCGGCGCATAAAATCCCGTGCAGGAAACGGTAATCAGGTGTGTGATTTGCGAACCTGAACAGCCGGCGTTTTTCAGAGCAGACCGGCAGGCTTGTGCCGCCAGCGAGGACGCGTGTGCCTGAAAAAAGCGCATGCGCTCCCCTGTGCCGGGCATCTGCAGGGTACCGTTCTTTCGGTCGATCAATTTTTGCTGCAACCGGCCCAGGGCATCGCGCTGCAAAACCACGCTGTGGCGTCTTTTGATTCCGGAACGGGCGTACAAACGCCCGGCGGCCCGGGCTGCACGCGGCTCGTGGGCATAGAGGGACTCGACCAGGCTTACGGCTTCGGCAGAGCTGGCTCCATGGTCTGGCACAGCCGTGCCCGGCCGGAAAAGCCCGATTCGATTTTTGAATGATGTCATCGGCTGTCCTTTATAAAATCCGGTTGCTGTTGAATCGGGTTATGAATGATGCTGCTATTTCTTCGGAGTTCAAAACATGGACCGTACCAGTGCTGGCTTTGTCATGGACTGCTCCGGGCATGGCCTGGATTGTAGCCACAAAGCCGTGGCATCCAACTTTTACAACGCATATCACCGCAGGCCTTCA
>WFTM01000329.1 GCA_015485525.1 Candidatus Zhuqueibacterota bacterium
GCCTTCAATACCATGGCAGACCATATCGCCAAAGCGCTCAGCGACCTGGAGGAAGAACGCCGTGCGATCGAAGGTAAAGTTGCGGATGCGGTGGATGAGTCCGAGCGCCACAAGCAGTATCTTGCGGACAGCGTGGATATCATCCTGAAAGAAATGCAGCGTTTTGCTGATGGTGATTTGACCATGCAGTTGCCCGATGACCGCGATGGCGAGATCGGCAAGCTGTTTGCCGGTTTTAACCGTGCGGTGCAGAACCTTCGCCAGTTGCTGCTGAAGGTGGTTGAGCTGGTGCAGGCCACAAATGTGGCCAGCGAGGAGATTACAGCGAACCTGGTCTCGGTTGCGCGTGGTGCTGAGGAGCAAACAGATCAGACCAATTCCGTCGCCGGAGCGAGCGAGCAGATGGCCAGCTCCAGCATCGAAAATAATAATCTCTCCGAGCAGGCTGTGCAAATGGCCGAGCAGGCAAAAGAAGCAGCCTCAGCAGGCGGGGATATCATCACGAAGACAATTAAACGGATGGACAGCATCAGCACGGTTGTTAACAACACGGCTGATTCCGTGCGCAAGCTGGGCCGGAGCAGCTCGGAGATCGGTGAGATAATCGGAGTGATCAAAGAGATCGCTGACCAGACGAACCTGCTCGCCCTCAATGCTGCCATCGAAGCGGCGCGGGCCGGGGAGAAGGGCCGTGGCTTTGCCGTGGTCGCTGATGAGGTGCGCATGCTCGCTGAGCGTACCAGCGATGCAACCGGCACGATCGTCAACATGATCAAAACCATCCAGGGCGATACAGACGAAGCGGTTAATTCCATGCATAAGGCAACAGAAGAAGTGGATCAGGGCAAGCGCCTCGTTGATCAGGCGGGAGATACTCTGGAGACGATCATTGCAAGGGCAG
Source organism: Candidatus Zhuqueibacterota bacterium (assembly GCA_015485525.1). Taxonomy (GTDB): domain Bacteria; phylum Zhuqueibacterota; class Zhuqueibacteria; order Zhuqueibacterales; family Geothermadaptataceae; genus Geothermadaptatus. Next base: position 902 of record WFTM01000329.1, read on the forward strand.
AAAAGGTGATGGAGATGATTGCCCACGTAGCCACAGCCAGCCAGGAGCAGACCAGCACCAGCAAGCAGATCAACCTGAGTATAGCCGAAATACATAAGGTAGCGGAAGATACGGCCTCGCGCACGCGCATGATCACCGAGATCGCGCAGCGGCTGCAGAGCACGACCTCGGACTTGCAGGGGCTGATCCGCTCTTTCAAACTCGAAACATCTGCAGAGGAGCAGGTGCCGCCGCCGGCTGATGAAGACCAGCAGCAGCCCGAAACCCTTGAGGAAGAAATCAGCGTGGAGATGGCCGGGTGAGCTGCACCCGGACGCGGGCTGGTGCATATCCTCTGCCCGCCTCACTGTGGCCGGCGTGACGCGCAGCGCCGGGATAAACGGAACGGCTGCGCTTTTTCACCCCTTCAAACCTGCATTTCGAACCGGTTTTCCTCCGGGCCGTTTTCGAGGGACAGCACGCCGCGCGGACAAACAGCTGCGCACACCCCACATCCGACACAGGACGCCCGCACGATATTCTGCCCTCGCTGCGCATACCAGCGCACGTCGATCCCCATCTCGCAGTACGTCGAACAGTTGCCGCAGGAAATGCACTGCGCTCCGTTGGTGGTGATGCGGAAGCGCGATTTGAAACGCTGGATGATGCCCATGTAGGCGGCCAGCGGACAGCCGAACCGGCACCAGACACGGTTGCCCATGAGCGGATAAAATCCCGTACCGATGACGCCGGCGAAGATCGCGCCGATGAAAAAGCTGTACGCCTGATTGACGCGCCAGGTGTAGCTGGCAAAAATCGCCCCGCCGGAGAGGTAGTTGCTGAGCTGCATCACGGTCATGACCACGGCAAAAACCAGCACGCTGTAGATGATGATTTTCTCGATGCGCCAGGCTTTCAACGATTTATCCGACAGATGCCGGAACGGGTCGCCGAGGGTTTCCGCCAGCCCGCCGCAGCCGCACACCCACGAGCAGTACCAGCGCTTGCCGAAAAAATAGGTCATTATTGGCACGACGACCAGGGAGAGAATCACCCCCCAGACCAGCAGGAACAGGCCGAAGTTGCCGCTGCTGAGCAGGGTGTCTAGGTTCCAGTCGGTGAAAAACGTGTAGTTCAGCGGCCAGGCGTTTTTCAGATCCATCGCCGGCAGGCTCAGCCGCTCCATCAGCGAGGGCAGCAGAAAGGCGAAGCCGGTCTGAAAAAAGATGATCGACACAGTGCGGATCAAATGGTAGCGGCTGTGCCGGTATTTAATCAGCATGCGGATGCCCATCACCGCGACTGCCAGGGTGTACAGCACGCCGTAGAGAAACCACTGGTCCGCGGGCCGGCTGCGCAGCCACCAGCTCAGAGGCTCAACCAGCAAAATGGCGTTGACGATGTACTCCGGGAACCAGTACAGGATGATGTAAAACGTGATCAGATAGCCGCCTAAAATGATACCGAGCAGGCCGCGGGCTGTCAGGGAGCGCCGCCAGATATCGTTGTGTTTGATGCCCGGCAGTTCGCGCAGGCCGGGCAGGATGAACACCAGGGCGCCCAGACTTGCAAGCCCGAGGGAGAGCAGAAAAAACAGCCACGTCTGTTCGCGCACCGCACCTGCTGCCGCAGCTTTTGTCACCAGAAAACGCGTCACACCGAGCTCGTAGGCGTTGATGGTGGCATCCTGCATCATGATGCGGTCGATGTCATCGAGCAGGTCGAATTTCGACTGCCATGTCTGCCCGGCGAGGACGTGCAGACGTTGTATGCGCTGCGCCGGAATTTTCCCTTCGAGAGCCGCCAGCCCCTCGCGGGTCAGATGGTATGACCCCATGAACAGGGTGGCTGTGAAGACCACCAGCCCTGTCAGGAAAAGTGCCAGCCCGAACAGGCGTACAGCGCGGTTGGGTGTGTGGGATGTCCTGTTTTGTATCTGTATCGGTTGCATCGTTATGCCTTTGTTTGCAGTTTCATTTCAGGCTCAGACAGCTATGCCGAGCAGCCCTTTCCTGCGTTTGAGCCGGAGTTTTTTGTCCGGATGCTGCTGATTGAACGCCGCGATGATCTCCTCCTCGAACTGTTTGAAAAATTCCGGGTCAAAATTCGCTTTGCCGAGATTTTCGAGCACATATTCGATGCTGCGGCCCTCGGCGATCCAGCGTTCGCAGACGCGGTGGCGCAGGCGGATGCCAAAGACGTTCAACCCCGTGAGGGCGCGCGTGTCTTTTTTGAAAACCAGCTTCAGGCAGCGGCGGTGATCGGCGTGCTCCCAGTAAAAGCAGTCCTCATCCGCGGCCGGCGCGTGGCCGACAAAACCGTAAGTCTGATATTCGATGTCGAAAAATTTTGCCGAGTTGAACCAGATGCCGCGCTCGTAGCGCGTGCGCTCGCCGGTGAGGGTGCGGGCCAGAGCCTCGCCGTGCATTCTGCCCGTGTACCAGAGCTGCTCGAACCGGCCGCGGCCCTCCGGCGTGTCCGGTCGGAACTCCACACAATCCCCTGCTGCGTACACATCCGGGATGTTGGTTTCGAGATACTCGTTCACCAGCACGCCGCGGTTGGTTTCGATGGCGCTGTCGCGCACGAGGTCGATGTTCGGACTCACGCCCGGCGTCAGGCCGACGAACTGGCAGGGGATTTCCTCGTCTGCCTCGGTGAGCACAGCGCGGACGCGGCCGTTTTCGCCGGCGAGAATTTCTTTCAAATTCGTCGCGCGCCGAAGGGTGACGCCGTGCTCCTCGATATGGCGGCTTACCAGTTTTGCCTCCTCGTTGGGCAGAATGTTGTTCCAGTACCATTCCTCGCGGATGAGAAAAGTGACTGCGATATCCCGCGACAGCAGCATCTCCGCCAGCTCGACACCGATCAGCCCGCCGCCGACGATGACCGCATGGCGCGTGTGTTTGACGTTTTCCTCCAGCAGTTCGATATCCTGCAGGGAGTACAGACCCTGCACACCGGGCAAATCCTGCCCCGGCCAGCCGAATTTATTGCTCTTCGAACCCGTGGCAATGACCAGCTTGTCATACTGCAGCGTGGTGCCGTTTTCCAGCAGCACGCTCTTGTTGGCCGTATCGATGCCGGTGACAAAGGCGTTGAGCAGATCGATGCGGTTCTTTTTCCAGAACCAGTTTTCGTAGGGTTGCGTGTCCTGCAGGCGCATGTGCCCCATGAAAATATACATCAGCGCCGGGCGGGAATAAAAGTAGTCTGATTCGGCAGAGATCACCGTGATGCGCATATCGCTGCGTTTGCGCAC
>WFTM01000330.1 GCA_015485525.1 Candidatus Zhuqueibacterota bacterium
TCGATACCTCAAACCTGCAACGCCAGGTGATTCACTCCAATTCTCTTGTCGGCAGCTCAAAACTCACCTCTGCGCGCCGGTTCGTACACGACTTAAACCCGGGCGTCTGTGTGATCAGTTATGAGACGAAATTTATCGCTGAGAATGCCCTCGACATTGCGAGAGGGTATGATCTGATCATCGATGGTACGGACAATTTCCCGACACGGTATCTTGTCAATGATGTCTGCGTGCTGCTCGGCATACCGAATATCTATGGCAGCATTTTTCGTTTCGAGGGCCAGGCGAGCGTTTTTGCCTTGCCAGGCGGGCCGTGTTATAGGTGTCTCTACCCAGAGCCGCCGCCGCCGGGACTGGTTCCGAGCTGCGCTGAAGGAGGGGTTCTCGGCGTTCTACCCGGCATTATCGGCTCGATTCAGGCCACAGAGGCAATCAAAATTCTCACCGGTATCGGGACTTCTCTTTCCGGCAGACTGTTGCTGTTCGATGCTCTGACCATGCGCTTCAGTGAAATGCAGTTGAAGAGAAAAAAGAACTGCCCGATGTGCGGAGAATCGCCGAGCATCCACGAGCTTGTGGACTACCAGGAGTTCTGCGGCATTCCGGGAGTCTGGCATCCGGAAGCACTCGCTCCGGAGCTGGAAATCACCCCATCTGAACTGGCTGAAAAGCTGAAGCGGCAGCACGTCACCCTCATCGATGTGCGCCAGCCGCAAGAGTGGGATATCTGTCACATAGAAGGTGCTCAACTCATCCCCGGCAGAACGCTGCCCGAACGGCTGCATGAAATCGATACTTCACGGGAAGTCGTGCTGTACTGCCGTTCCGGTGTTCGTTCGGCGCGGGCGCTGCAAGTCGTCCACCAGGCCGGGCTCACGCAAGCGAAGCATCTCAGGGGAGGCATCCTCGCCTGGATCGCTGAGATAGACAACTCGATGATTGCATACTGACCGCCACCCTTTTCAAAAGATCGCTGGCCACAGACAGGTAAGGCCAATTGGAGAGGCAGCGGTTCGTTCACCGTATGCGCAGACGATAACTCAAAGATTTCCCTGCGGCCCCATGTTCCATGGGCGGTGATGACCCGTTCGCTGTGACAAATACGCATTGTGAAGAAAGGCACGAATTACCTGGGCAGCGATCTCACCCTCTGCTTGTCCTTCACATCCCTTTCTCCGGTTTTCCCGGTAAACCACAAATAGAGAAAGAGAACGCACCTCGTTATGTTCACCACCATTCTGAGAGGAGAATTGCGATGGCAAAACTCGTTTTGCTCACGTTCATTTTGCTTCCCGTGCTGGCCTGCTCGACAGACTCCAACAGGCAGGCGCCTCAGGTGAAAACCGATATCCCTGCAGATTTGCAGATAGAGTTCGGCGAGGGAGGCGGCTTCACAGGGTTGTGGCAGGGGCATACTATTTCCGCGGATGGCAGCATTACCCGCTGGACAGGTGCAGCAGGCGAGAAAAAAGAGGACACGTTGGGCACGCTATCACCTGATACGCTGGCGGAAATCTGGCAGAACATCCAGAACAGCCTCACTCCGCGCACGACTTCGGGTCAGCCCGGCAATATGACCCGCTATATTCGCGTGCGCGCGGACTCTGCAGAATTCACCGTGCAATGGCCAGCAGGCCCCGGGACGCCGGACAGCCTGAAAAGCGTGGCTGCCCTTTTCGATCGCTGCCTGAAAGCCGTTTCGTCACTTGAAAAAAATAACTCTGCCCGGCAGTAACGCCGGGTTCTGCCCCTTACTATTCCGGAGGTTGTTATGTACGCAACACGCCACGTCATCTGCCGCCTGACACTGGCATTATTGTTCGGTGCTGCGGCGTTGTCTGCCCAATCCAGGAAAGCCGGCTCTGATTCCGGACATCCCTTTGATGCAAAACGCAAAACCCTGGCCTCTCCCACCCTGTCAGCACCGGCAGTACGCATGGAGACACAGAACATCCGCCAAAATGTCAACGCGTTTTTTGAAAAGCAGCGCCCAGCGATAACTCCGCAAATGCGGGCTTATGAAGCGCTCCTGCAACGCTCTGAAAATGCTGAGATTCGCTGGGACGAAAAAAACGGCGTGCCGATCTACATCAGCGGTGTACGCATCGCCGCTTTGCCCAAAGGCATCAACCCGGCTGCACCCGCTGCAGCAGAACCAATAGCCCGGCAGTTTTTACGCGAAAACGCCGCCCTGCTGCGCATCAATGATGCAGATGACGAGTTCGCGGTGATGAAGACCGAACGCGATGCCCTGGGGATGACCCACGTCCGCTACCAGCAAACATACGGTGGCCTGGAAATTTGGGGCAGCGATGTTATCGTACATCTCGATGCCGCCAATCGCTTCGACAGCTTCAACGGCCGTTACCGCCCCAGCCCCGTGTTGCTGGATACACGCCCGCAACGCCATATTTCTGACGCCGATGCAATCGCTGCTGTCCGAAAAGCCTATGGCGAGGGTGGACGGGCGGAAATTCAGAAAAAAGTCATCTGGTATGATGAGGATGATGTGGCGCACGTAACCTGGCAGGTGCTGCTCGAACGCGGGCTGATAGATCGCTGGATTTATTTTGTCAACGCTGAAAGCGGTGAAGTGGTAAAAAAATACAGCCTGATCCGCGATCAGGGACATGCTCAGGGTTCGGGGACTGACCTGCTCAA
>WFTM01000331.1 GCA_015485525.1 Candidatus Zhuqueibacterota bacterium
TCTATGATAATGAGATAGAAACACGCATCAACAGCATTTCCACGGTCATCGAGCCGGTGATGATGATCGGACTTGGGATCATCGCTCTTATCGTTATTCTCGCATTGTATTTACCGATATTTAATTTGGGCAATTTGAGTTATTAATTTTTAGAAAGTGACGATGGTAACAGTGAGTTATAGAATAGTGTGCAAAACTGGCTATTCTGGTTTAAAAAACCTGTAGTCATCGCAACGGGCAACAGCCGTACCTTTTCGGTCGTAATCCCGGGCTTGCGGCTCTTTTGCGTCATTTCCGATGCAGAGCGCAACACCGGAATTACTCCGGATCGCGGTGCCGGCTTAAGTTGTATCCCGCCATCTTCCAGAATGTGAGGCATTTTGAGAGACTGATCTGGAAAAAACGTACGCAACAACCACAATCAACACTTTATCTCAGGAGTCCGAAAATGAAGAAGCTGGTCGCAGATCACAAAGGGTTTACATTGGTAGAGTTGATGATTACCGTCGTCATCGTCGGCATCCTTGCCTCTGTCGCTATTCCTCTTTATCAGGCGAATGTCAAAAGGGCAAAAGCCGCAGAAGCTGATGCAATCCTCGGTACGATCCGCACTGCTCTGCGCGTTTACTATGCTGAAAATGGCAGCTATCCGACAGCGACTGACGTTTACCCCTGGAATGTCTCGGGGCTGGAAATCGATTCCGCCGATGTGATCGGAAAATATTTTCCAGCCACGGCGTTCAAGCTGACTTCATCCTCAACCTCATACACTATCAAAGCTACTGGCACGGGTTCTTCGAGCGGTGTCAACCGGAAGATCACGACTGACGGGACTTTGGCGGATTTTTGAGCATTTCTCAGCTCTTTGGCCATCTCAAAATCGCCTCGCGTTTCGAAGCCGGGGCGGCAGACAGTGCAGGCACGTGCATTCTGACATCTCATGTGCCGTGCCTGCACTGGTTCGCCCTGGCGAAACTTTTCAGTTACCCCGACTTTCCTGGTACGACGTGCCGGTTAGCAGATCAATCGGGTTAGGTTATGTCGGCTGATTCCCGGAAAAATAAATTATTCAGATCAAAAGAGACGGGAGCATCCCTTGCCGAAGCCATGGTAGCTGCCTTTGTTCTGGCGGTTGTCATGGTGGCGGGTTCAGGATATTTTTTTCTGCCGCGGCAAACCATTGCCTCGCAGTCAACCAAACGCCTCGCTGTTGCTGAAGCCGGAAATCGCATGGAATTTCTCCTTTCTCTTCCTTACAGCTCTCTGAGCGTTGATTCCAGCGAAGTGGCTACGTCCGTCGCCCTCGGCAATGTATCTGCGCTGCGCAGCACGACGGTTACGCTGGTGGATGATGCTGCCGATGGCCTCGGCAATAACGATGCGGACGGTCAGGTTGTCGATTATAAAAAAATCAGTGTCTCGGTCGCCTGGGGCAGCGCCGGAAATCGCAGCGTCACGTTGGAAACCGTGGTCGGCGATATGCGCTACGAGCAGCCGGTCACGGGAGATTTCAGCGGCTGGGGGCGAAAGTGCGAACTGGTGCTTCAGGCAGCCCGGGTAGCCGGTGATTTGGAAGATTTTCCGGTTTTACTGACCGAAGACAACCTGCCCGCAGAGATGCTCGACAAAGACGGCTTTTACGCTGCTCTGAGTGACGGCGGCGATATCCGTTTTTCATCCGATGCTGAAGGCCAGGAGCGGCTCGCTGCTGAGATCGTCTCCTTTCAGCAAAATAATGATCCTGCACAGGCCACGGCACAGATCTGGGTCAGGGTGCCTCAAGTAGCCGCAGCGCAGAATACCTCGTTTTGGGTCTGGTACAAGAAGAACGATGTTACACAACCGGCAGCCGGCGAAGCCTATGGCGCACATGCGGTCTGGAAGGATTATGCGTTGGTGTTGCATCTCGAAGAAGACCCGGCTGGGAGTGGGGTGCAATTTGAAGACATGAGCGGAAATGGCAATGATGCAGCAGTTGTCGCGACTCCCCCTCAGCAGGGTGGTGGTACCGTAGGACAAGCTCTGTCATTCCAGGCCAACGATGATCTGATTCGCGTTCCGGATGATTCGACCCTGGATTTGACTGCACAGGGCACACTGGAAGCCTGGCTGTGGAAAAAGGAAAATCTGAATTATGAAGGCTTGATTCACAAAGGCGATCTCAAAGACTGGTCTGATGAAGCCTATTCCCTGCAGTTCTGGACAAAGGGAAAATTTAATCTCTATCTTGCTGCTGCGCACGGCGGACATAATCTGATTTCGAATACAGTGTTAAATACAAAAACATGGTACCACCTCGCCGGCACATGGAACAGGCAACAGATGGTTCTCTATCTCAACGGCGCTGTGGATGCCAGCAGTTCGCACAGTACACGTGTCCGGCAGACTTCCGGTGGTGTCAATATTGGTGCCCAGCTTCTGGAAGATTACTCCGCCAGCTACAAGAATTTTCCGCTCTCTGGAATTCTCGACGAAATCAGGATTTCCCGGATTGCCCGTTCCGCGGCCTGGATTCAGACCTGCTACAACAACCAGTCCGCTCCGGCAACCTTTGTTTTATCCGCAACGCCGGAAACGCCATGAAGTGCGCGGGAGAACGAGGCGTCACCCTGGTCGAGCTGATGGTGACGATTTTTATCGGTGCCGTGATTCTGCTGGCAGCTTCCACGATCGTGGTGCAGGCGAATATCTGGCTGAAAAAAGGGCAGAGCAGGTTGGCTCTGCAACGCGATTTTTCCCTCATCGAGCGCGTCCTGGCTGAGAATATCCGGGACAGCGAGTACGGGCAGCAGAAAATATACACGTCCCTGTCTGCCTATGCAAACGGCTCCCTCAGCCAGAGCGAAGGCGCATGCCTTCAGCTCTTTTTCCCTTCCGGGGATTCGCTGCTGATCTATCATGATGGCAATAGTTTCGTGCTGCTGGCCGGAACGGATACAACGAAGCTGGTGCAAAACAACGTACAGACGGTGTTGTTTACCGATCAGGGGCGTTATGTGCAAACCGCAGTGATTCTGAAAAAAGATAAGTGGACTCTGGCAGATACTCTTTATGATGCATTCAGAAACTATTGACAGGCTGGCTGTAAAACCTGTGCGCCCGCACACTGACCAGCGTGGATATATCCTCGGCGTGGTGCTGATTTTTTTCCTCGTCTTCACCCTCCTTGGGCTGGCATTCATCAGGATGGCGGATCTCGAAGGGATTTCGGCACTGAAACACGTGCACAAGAGCCGGGCATATTATTACGCTGCCGCGGGCATTCATAAAGGCCTGTGGCGCCTTAACACTATCGGGAAGGCGGCGGCGTCATTCAGCGACAGCATGGCGACGGTTGTTTTTGACAGCACCAGCAACACACTGACCGCGACGAGCTCTGTTGGCGCAGTCAGCCAGGCGATCCGTGCAACTCTGGTTAAACAGAGTGTCTGGAAAGTGCAGAAGTGGCAGGATTGGTGAGATGAAGGTTCCGGAAGCCCCCGGACCTGCCGCTACCCATCCCGGGGAAATTTCGGCAATGCGCCGCCTGAGCCGGGATAACGCGACAGGGAAAAGAGCGGAGACGATAACCAAACAGTTCACGCTTTTGTCGCAACTCTGACAGGTCGTTAGTCTGGTTCTCGGTCAATACATAACATGGATGAATGCGTGTTTTTTTTTAAAGCCAAAAACTACGTCGGAATCGAGCTTGGGCACTCCAGCATCAAGGTCGTTGGCCTGAAAAAGGAGCAGAAACGGCTGCTTCCGCAGTTTTATCGCATCGAAAATCTGGATGAACGTGATGACGATGACCAGCGGTTGATAGCGCAGGAAATACTGCGCACAGTGGCCAGCGATGAACGAGTATCCGGGGCACGCCTTTCCGTGACACTACCCGCCAGTTTAGCGATTACCCGCGTGATGGAGCTGAACCCGCTCATGCCGGAAGAAGAGCTTGAAGCCACGATCAAAGATGAGATTTCACAGGTCACATTTGACGACGTCGATGAGATGCGTATCGTCGTGTCCGGGTTGGATGCTCCGAACGGCGCGGAAGATAAAACCCGAGTCGTTGTCAGTGCTATCAATAGTGAAGTACTTGAAGACAGGCTGAGCCTTCTGCGTAGCGCCGGGCTCAAGCCGGACAGCATCGATATAGATAGTATCGCGCTGCATAATGCCTTTAAATTTCTGCTCGATGAACAGCAACTTCAGGTGCCGGAATGTCTCGTCGAGGTAGGTGCAGATGAGAGCCGCTGCCTGATCCTCGCGGAAGGTCATGCTCCATTTTATCGCGTCATCGATGTCGGTAGTTCGCAGATAACGCGCCGGTTGATGGCAGACAGCGGTATTTCATATCAGGAAGCAGAGCAGCGCAAGGTTGCTTTTTTCTCTGAGATGCGCAAGGGCGATGATGTCGTGAAACAGAATGTGGACCTGATTGAGGCTTTTTGTGCTTTTGCCGGCGAGTTGATCTATGAA
>WFTM01000332.1 GCA_015485525.1 Candidatus Zhuqueibacterota bacterium
CAGCCGTCGCTTTGTTCGGGGGTGAACGAGAGCCTTTCCCGCACCATCGCTGCCAGATTCCGGCAGGCTGCTATTCGCGCACGCAGCGCCGGATGAAGTAATACCCGAGCGCGACAAAGGCCAGCACAGCGATCACCCAGGCAAAGGGGCCTGCCCAACCGGTGCCGATCCCGGCCGGGGCTTTGCCCTGAATAAACACACTCGCGGCGATCAGCACGCCCAGCAACCCTTCGCCGCCGACGAGCCCGGAGCCGAACAGGATACCGCGCTCGCGGCGGATGTCCTTTTCCTCCTCGCTGCCAGCTTTTTTATCCATGAAATAGCGCAACAACCCGCCCAGGAAAACCGTGAACGTCGTTCCCACCGGCAGATAGACACCGACCGCAAAAGCCAGGCTGGGCAGGCGGAACAGCTCCGCCACCAGCGCGATGCCGACGCCGATCCCCACCAGTGCCCATGGCAGGGCGTTATCAAAAATCCCTTCGATGACCAGTTTCATCAGCGTTGCCTGCGGTGCCGGCAGCTCATCCGTGCCAAAGTTATAAGCCTGGTCGAGCATGATCACAGCGAGACAGACGAAGATGGCCGAGGTCAGCACGCCGATGAGCTCGCCCAACTGCTGATTCCTCGGTGTTGCACCGAGAAGAAATCCGGTTTTCAGATCCTGCGAGGTATCGCCGGCGATCGAAGCAGCGATGGCGACGACGCAGCCGACGGTGATGGCTGCGGCCTTGCCGGCATCGCCGGTGATGTCGAGCATGAGAAAGATAGAGGAGGTGCCGATCAGCGTGGCGATGGTCATGCCGCTGGTCGGATTTGAGGTGACGCCCACCAGCCCGACGATACGCGAAGAGACGGTGACAAAAAAGAAGGCAAAGATGACGACCAGAATGGCACCGAGCAGGCGCATGGCAAAGGAATCGATCGGGCCGAAGACATGCGGAACGGCCGCCATGCTGAGGGCGATCACTGCCGCGCCGATACCGACCACGTGCAAGGGCAGATCGAGACCGGTGCGGGGCAGGGCAATGCTGGTTCCGGCCAGGCGTTCGCGTATCTGCTGCGTGCCGATGCGGAAGCTCTCGATCATGGTCGGAATGCTGCGGATCAGGGTGATCAGGCCGGCGGTAGCCACAGCGCCGGCGCCGATGTAGCGCACGTAGCGGTTCCAGAGAGCCGAGGCGTCCATTTCGCTGATGAGCAGGGTCGTTTCAGGGAAGAACGGCACGGCGCGGTCTGCGCCCCAGACTGCCAGAGCAGGGATGATCACCAGCCAGGACAGCAGGCCGCCGCCGACCATGATGGTGGCGATGCGCGGGCCGAGAATATAACCGACGCCGAGCAGGGCTGCGGAGGTTTTTGCCGTCAGCATGCCCCTGGGCAAAAACGGAAGCGACACTTTCAGCGAGGCGGGGATGACCTTGAGCCAACTGACGAGCATTTTAGCCAGCGCACCGATGCCGAGGCCGATGAAGACATTTTTCGCCCGGCTGCCGCCGACCTGGCTGGCAACCAGCACTTCGGCGCAGGCCGTGCCCTCGGGATAGGGCAGATTGCCGTGCTCGCGGTCGATGAGAAAACGGCGCAGGGGAATCATGAACATCACCCCGAGGCAGCCGCCGAAAAGCGCGAGCAGGGTCATCTGCGCCAGGGATGGGTCGAGCCCCCAGAGAAAGAGCGCGGGCAGGGTGAAGATGATGCCGCTTGCCAGAGAGCTGGAAGCAGAACCGACGGTTTGCGACAGGTTGGCCTCTAAAATCGTCGATTGGCCGCCAAAGGTTTTCAGCAGCCGGAAGACGGCAACGGTCATCACCGCCACCGGGATGGAGGTGGAAATCGTCAATCCGGCATACAGGCCGAGATAGGCATTGGCTGCACCGAACAGGATGCCGAAAATCACGCCGGAGAAAACGGATTTCAGGGTGAATTCCAGGGGACTTTCATTCGCGGGCACGAAAGGGTCGTACTGTTCGCCGGGCTTCAGAGGCTCATAGGCTTTGGAACTCAGTCCGGTTTTTTCGCTCATGTCGTTTCCTTTGCTCTGGTGGAAGGGTATTTTGTTCTGTTTTGTGATCGCGGATTTAAATCCGGCCTGCAGGTCGTAGTACGTACCGCAACATTTATGTCACGTCTCTGCCCAGTGCACTGGGGTATGCCGAAGAATGCATAGTATTGTGTTTCGCGACATGAATGTCGCGGTACGCTTTGTGCCCTGTACCGTACCATTTCTGTCGCGTCTCCCCAGCAGGGTGCCTATATTGAAAATCAACCCACAGGATTTGAGGAAGAGCTCTCAGCAAATCAGGCCTGGCCCGGATACCGACAACTGCCATTCCGGGCAAGCGAAGCGAGGTGCCGGGATCTCATTTTTTGGGCACGTTCTGGGCTCAGGTTTATCGATCAGGGGAAAATAAGCGCCTGCAGGCAGGATGTCAATTGAGAGACGACGGATGCGTC
>WFTM01000333.1 GCA_015485525.1 Candidatus Zhuqueibacterota bacterium
CCGCCGTATTGTCCCGGCGCATGGCTGTCGAAAACTACAGCCCTTGCGCCGGCGGCCTGTGTTTCTGCATCACGGAGCTGCGAACCCGGGGGCAGATTGAGGGCGCAGATTGTCTGCACCGGCAGTGCGGAGTACAGTTCCGGCGTGTCAGAGCCGTGAATCTGCACCGCGTCAAGGCCGGCGGTCGAGATGGCTGCCTGAACTTGCACCGGTTCCGGAGAGACAAATACGCCGACACGCGCCACATGCTCCGGCAGGCCGGAGGCAATTTCTCCGGCTTTATCCGGGGTGATAAAACGCGGGCTTTTGGGATAAAAAATAAATCCGACAGCATCCGCTCCGAACTCGCAGGCGAGCCGGGCATCCTGGCTGCGGGTCAGGCCGCATACTTTCACCCGCAGCATTGTTGAATCTCTTTGTGAAAACGCGCCAGCTCCTGGCCGGGCTGTTTCTGGCGCATGAAATGGCTGCCGACCAGCAACCCATCGACGTGTGCGGCATACATACGGATGATGTCCTCGCGCGTGGCGATGCCGCTCTCGGCCACGACCACATAGCCCTCGCCGATGTGGCGCACCAGCTTTTCCGTCACCCGCAGGTCCACCTTGAAGGTCTGCAGATCGCGGTTGTTGATACCGATGATCTTCGCCCCCATGGCCATCGCGATATCGAGCTCGTTCTCATCGTGCACTTCCACCAGCGCTTCCATGCCATAGTCCGCGACGATCTGCAAAAAGCCCTTCAGCAGCGGCCGTCCCAGCATGGCGACGATGAGCAGCACGGCATCTGCGCCAAACGCCCGTGATTCGTGTATCTGATATTCATCGATGATAAAATCTTTTCGCAGCAGGGGCACGTCCGCCACAGGCCGCACCTGGTTCAAATGGGCGATCGAACCCAGAAAATAGTCTTCATCGGTGAGCACGGAAATCGCCGCCGCGTGGTTGGCGACGTAATCGCGGGCGAGCTCCACAGGGTCAAAGTCTTCGCGGATCACCCCCTCCGATGGCGATGCCTTTTTGATTTCAGCGATGATGACCGGTTCGGGCCGGGCGGTCAGCGCAGCGCTCAGGGACAGGGGATCGTGCGCACCGCGGATCATGTTTTTCAAATCATCCACTGACAGGATGTTCTTTTTGGCCTCAACTTCTTCGTGTTTATGCAGAACGATTTCATTCAGAAAATTACGCGCCATGTTTTTTCCCGTCCTTCAGGTTTCCGGTTACATCGATCAGTTTCTGCAAACAGTCCTTTGCCTGCCCGGAGTCGATACTTTCGGCTGCAAGAGCGGCTGCCTCGCGCAGGTTGTGCGCCCGGCCGGCAACATACAGCCCGGCCGCAGCATTGGCGATAACGATGTCACGCTCCGGTCCGCTTTTGCCTGCGAGAACCGCACGCGCAATACCGGCATTGGTCGCTGCATCGCCCCCGCCGATGGCCGCGTCGCTATTCTGCAATCCAAACTCTGCCGGGCTCACTTCATATTCGGTTATCGAACCATCTTTCAGCTCAGCGACATAGGTGATATCTGCGAGAGAAATTTCGTCCAGCCCGTCGGCGCTGTGCACGACCATGACGTGCCCGGAACCGAGCTTCTGGAGCACCTCTGCCAACAGCCGCACCAGCCGCCGCTCATAAACACCGACGACCTGGTGCAGGACTCCGGCGGGATTGGTGATCGGGCCGAGGATGTTGAACACACTGCGGACACCGATCTCCCGCCGCGGCCCTATTGCATGCTTCATCGCCGGGTGCAACGCCGGAGCAAACAAAAACGCCAGCCCGGCCTCACGCAGGCAAATGGCCATTTCCGCCGCATCGAGATCCGTGCGTACGCCGAGCGCTTCGAGCACATCCGCGCTGCCGCATTTGCTGGACACCGAGCGGTTACCGTGTTTGGCCACCGGCACCCCGGCCCCGGCGATGACAAAAGCAGCGACGGTAGAAATATTAAACGTGTGTTTGCCGTCGCCACCCGTGCCGACGATATCGATCGCCTGCACGCCCGCTGGCACGGCGACGGTGCGGGCATTCCGGCGCATACTCGCAGCCAGTCCGGCAATCTCCCCGGCGGTTTCTCCCTTCATGCGCAAAGCGATTAGAAAAGCCCCGATCTGGGCATCTGTCGCCTCACCGCGCATGATCATCTCCATGGTGGCAAACGCCTGATTATAATCCAGCTCTTTGCCATCGAGAGCCAGAGCTATGGCCTGTTGTATCGCATTCATATGCTTTCCTTTTCCGAGATGCTCGTTGTGCAGATCTGCAAAAAATTCCCCAGCAGGTTTTTACCACAGTCCGTCAGCAGTGACTCCGGGTGAAACTGTACGCCGAAAACCGGCAGGTTTCTGTGCTGCAACCCCATGATCAGGCCATCACCTGTCCGAGCAGTGATCTGCAGGCAGTCGGGTACACTGTGCTCGTCAACGATGAGCGAATGGTAGCGTGTGGCCCGAAACGGGCTTTCCAGCCCGGCAAAAACGCCCTGTGATGCGTGGAAAATCTCCGAGGTTTTGCCGTGCATCAGCTCCGGCGCCTGCACCACCTCGCCGCCGAACGCCTCGCCGATGGCCTGATGTCCCAGGCAGACGCCGAGTATCGGAATTTCGCCGGCCAGCTCGTGGATTACGCTCAGGGTGATGCCGGCCTGCTGCGGCCGTCCCGGCCCGGGGGAGATGAGAATCCCCTGCGGCGCCAGCTCGCGCACGCGGGCAACGCTGATCGCATCGTTGCGAAACACCTGTGGCTCAGCCTTCAGCTCGCCGAGATACTGCACCAGATTATAGGTAAAGCTGTCGTAATTGTCGATGACCAGTATGTTCATTTCTGCTTCTTTTTTCCTGATCCGAGCGATTTGTCCTAACCTGTATTATTCACAAAACACTTTAAGAGTAGGCGCAACTACTTTAATATTTTATATGTTACAGCTTGTAATCCTTTCAAACGTAGTTTTTGAAAGACTTGTATATCTCGCAGTGACGCAGAGCACGCTGTTTATTGTTTTAGCAGAAATTAACCATTCTTTCTCTGCGCTCACTGCGTCTCTGCGAGAATAATGCAGGCTATGCATTTTTTTTCTTTGAATAGCGTCCATGCATTTTTTTGAACCGCAAAGGCGCAAAGACGCTAAGAAAAAAATGAAAGGCAGGAAACTGCTGGCCCTGATTTTTTACGACACTTCAGTATTCTTCGTGCTCTTCGTGACCTTCGTGGTGAAATACGGCCTCAGACCAAAGCTGGGAGAACGGGATAACCAGATGATTTTTTGTAAAAATAAATCACTCAGGTTTTTGTTTTTTGTACAGTCCCATCAGG
>WFTM01000334.1 GCA_015485525.1 Candidatus Zhuqueibacterota bacterium
GGACTTCCTCATCTGCAGAAAGGGGGACGTATTTTTTGATCGCCGCAGCTACGGCGCGGGCGAGCTCGACCCGCTGCGGTTTTTCGTCCCAACTCGCTGCGGCTTCGGCAAAGCGTTCGATGTTTTCTCTGGTCGTTGATGGTGTCATGATGGTATCCTTAATCTGAAAAATGTTTACGTTTGTATTTTTGTAAAATGCGGTTTCCGGATATTTCGTTCTTCAGTGTACTGGCTGTACCGCGACATTCATGTCACGCGGTACGAAACACATCGTTATACAGGTTACTTTCGTGGTTCAGGCAGAGGCGCGACATAAATGTCGCGGTACGACGTGTAAATGTGCCATTCGTGTCTTGAAATATGGTCGTCTGTACATCACGCCCGGGCCAGAGCCCAATCCACCGGTTTCAGTATGGCCGGATTTAAATCCGCGATCACCAGATCATTTTTGCAACCCGCAACACCGACCGGATTTGTACAACGATATTTTCCCAACCCACACAATCTGAGGAAGAGCGAATTTTTCTTTTGCCCCGACTTCCCTTGCGTACAGCGATATTTTGTTGCATCAATCGGGATAAATCAGTTGACAAGCTGAAACCAGTGCTTTATTTTTATGCAAAATCATGCAATTTTACACAGAACGACAGGGAGGCTATCATCAACAAGCAAATGCGACAGCGCTTTATCCGCGAGCTGATCATGGCCAAGGAAATATCCAGCCAGGAAGAACTCAGTCATGAACTGCGCGAGATGGGTGTCGAGGTCACTCAGGCGACCCTTTCCCGTGATCTGCATGAATTACGCATCGTGCGCATGCCGAAAGATAACGGTTTTCGTTATGAACTGCCGTTGGAAAATAATGGCCGGCAGATTCAAAAAGTGGTTCAGCAGGAGATACTTCAGGTTCTCAATAACGAGTCCTGTATTATGGTACGCACCCTGCCGGGACGGGCTGCCGGCGTTGCTGTATTTATCGACTCCATCAAACATCCGCATATCATGGGCACTGTGGCAGGAAACGATACCCTGCTTGTGATCCCCACCAGCTCCAGACAGACCGATATGGTCGCGGAGTACCTGCGTGCTCTTGAAGCTGAGTAGGGGGGGCTAACACCAGCACCCGCATGTCTGGCATATCTGCTAAAACTTAGTTTTTGCCAGAAGGTTCGAAGGGTGCACTTTAGCTTTTAGCCTCGCTTTTTCTCTTCTGGCAGTTCACATTTCGAAATCAGAAAGCGATTAGCAGCAGCCCGGGCAATACCGCGCGCAGAAGCGACCGGAGAAATTGAGCGGCCAGAATGCACTGCTTTCCGGGGGGCAAATATTCTCACCACATCCCCGGTGCACTGCTGATCTTTCGCCGAGGATATTCCCCATCGCGACAAATCACTTCACATTTTGCTGCAGGGCCGGCATGCTGCCGGCGATTTTCCTCTGCAGCTTTTCCTGCTCCTCCTCCTTCATAACCTTGCTGCGCAGATTGACCAGATTTTTGAGAATATTGAACCAGAACGGAGCACCAAGGCTGAGCAGACCGATACTGATCAGCATCCCCGCCACTTCTTTCCATGTCCATTTTCCCCATTCTGTAAAACCATGTGCCGGGGTCAGATTCAAACCCAGTGAGGCAAGCAGCTCTTTCAGCTCCAGAGTCTGATTGCCGAGATAATCGAGTTTTTCCCGTGTCACGATCGTATAGTAGTGGTCGTAGGCGGTTTCGAGAGCATCGTATGACACGCCCTCTGGCACGTTGTTTTGCAGCCAGGAGACAGCACTCTGCCTGTTGGTAAAGATCGTCTCTGGTGTGGGCAGTCCGTTATAGGCAACCCGCACCGAGTCCATGGCCAGATCGAAAACGCTGCGCTGACCGAGAACCATCTCGCTGCGTTCCAGAATCAAATCCGTATTAGCGATGATACGAGCGCGCAGGTCGGAGTCAGAATAGACCTGTTCCATGATGCGGATGGAATCAAACTGGAAGGGCACGACGACCAGCACTGCAGCGCTGATGGAAACGATACGTGAGGTCAGGGTGAAGCGTTCGCTGAGGCGGTCGGTCATGTTATCGAACCATTGGTCGAGCTCGAGGAGTTTTTCCCGCGCCGAGTTGATGCGGGCGCGGATCGCCTTATGCGCGCTGCGGATGTTGTCTCCCGCCAGGCGATCGACCACCTGAGGCAGTTCACGGAGCTGTTGTTCCAGCTTTTTTTCATCGAGCGCCATGAATTCGTCCAGCCATTTTTTCGCCTGCTCGGAGAGATTGGTCTCGTGGGGTTCACTGGTTTTCAGCTTTTCCAGCAGGCTTTTCAGTTCATCCAGCCGGATGACCGGAGCGTAGCGCTTTTTTGTCCGGGCGATGAGCGGATGGGTGAGGATGGTTTTGATAATTTCATCTGCTTCGCCGTTGCGCGATGGCTGCAA
>WFTM01000335.1 GCA_015485525.1 Candidatus Zhuqueibacterota bacterium
CATGAAAGCCAGATGACAACACAAGAGATGACAGCAACTCAGGACGAAAAAACCCTCTCTCTGATCATTCGTCGCTTGAAGCGCTACTCGGTTCACGTTGACGTGGCGCTGGTAAAAAAGGCTTTCGAATTTGCCCGTGAAGCTCATAAGGACCAGCTGCGACGCTCAGGCGAACCTTATTTCCAGCATTGTTTGAATGTGGCGAAAATCCTCACCGACCTGAAGATGGATTATATCACTGTGGCGGGTGGTTTTTTGCACGATGTCGTCGAGGACACCGGCATCAGCCTGCAACAGGTCGAGGACGAGTTTGGCCCGGAGATCGCTCTGCTGGTCGATGGTGTCACAAAAATAAGCGAATTGAAGTTCGACAGCATCGAGGCGCGCCAGGCAGAAAATTTCCGAAAAATGATCATGTCGATGGTCAAGGATATCCGCGTAATTCTGATTAAATTTGCGGACCGGCTGCACAATATGCGCACTATCGAGCACATGCCGGAGCGCAAAAGAAGCCGGACAGCGATCGAGACGCGCGATATATATGCTCCCCTGGCGCACCGGTTGGGTATTGCAAAGGTTAAGTGGGAACTCGAAGACCTGGCGTTGAAAACCCTGGAGCCGGAGGTTTACTGGCAGCTCGTTGAAAAAGTGGCTGCCAAGCGTGAGATGCGTGAACGCATGCTGCACAAAATCGCCCGTCCCATTCGTGCGGAGCTGAAAAAGGCCGGCATCAAGGCGAAAATCTACGGGCGGCCAAAGCACCTGTACAGTATTTATCAGAAAATGAAGCGCCGCAACAAATCATTTGAAGAAATTTATGACCTGCTGGCACTGCGCATCATCGTGAAAAAAGTTGAAGAATGCTATTTTGCTCTAGGGCTGGTGCACAGCATCTACACGCCGATACAGGCCCGATTCAAAGATTATATCGCAACTCCAAAGTCCAATATGTATCAGTCTCTGCATACCACGATGATTGCTCTTGACGGCAAAATGGTCGAAGTGCAGATCAGGACGGATGAGATGCACCGCACTGCTGAGGAAGGAATTGCAGCGCACTGGCAGTACAAAGAAGACCGTCTGCGCAAAGATGACCTGGACCGGCACCTGATCTGGCTCCGCCAGGTGCTGGAGTGGCAGCATGATACAGATGACCCGCAGGAATTTATGGAAAACCTGCGCATCGACCTTTTTCAGGACGAGGTCTTTGTTTTTTCACCCAAGGGAGATCTCTATCGCCTGCCCATGGGCAGCACCCCTGTGGATTTTGCCTTTGCCGTGCACACTGACATCGGCCTGCACTGTATCGGTGCCAAAGCCAACGGCCGCATCGTTCCGCTCAGTTACAAGCTGCGCAGCGGCGACTCGATAGAAATCTTAACATCTGCCAACCAGAAGCCGAATCCGGACTGGATCAAATTCACCAAGACGAGCAAAGCCCGCAGCAGGCTGAAACGCTGGTTACGCGAGTCCTTGCAGGAGCAGAGCCGCAAACTCGGCGAGGAGCTGTTCTATAAAAAACTGCGCAAATATAAGGTTGCAAAAAACAGTTTTGACCTCGCGAAGCTGGCATCTGATTACGGATACCCCTCAGAAGAACTGTTTTTCGCTGCTCTTGGCAGGGGGGATGTCTCCATCCAGGGAGTCCTTAATAAGCTGATCCCGGAAAAGCTGGTTGCCCTGAAAGAAGAGTCTCTGCTGAAGAAGTTCATCTCGCGAGCCCGGGGGACAACCCGTGGTGTGCGCGTGCAGGGGCTGGACAATCTGCTGATCAATTTCGCCAAATGTTGCCAGCCCGTCCCGGGAGATAAGATTATCGGCTTTATCACCCGGGGGAGAGGGATCGTCGTGCACCGTCATGACTGCCGCAACATCGTTCGGATGAAGGACAACCCGGACCGTTGGGTCGATGTCGAGTGGGATGTGGACAAAGACAAGCAGTTCATGGTTCGCCTGCGTTTGCTGGGTGAAGATCGGAAACATTTTCTCAGCGACGTGAGCCAGACGATCAGCAATACCGAGACGAATATTGTCAGCATCAGAATGAAAACTGAAGACTCCATCGTGCACAGCAACATCATCATCGAAGTCAATAATCTGCAACATCTGACGCGTGTTCTCAATCGTCTCAGTAAAGTCAAGGGTGTCATATCTGTAGAGCGTATCGATGGCACAGGAGATGTCGTCAGGGATTGACCTGTACAGACAAAAGTAAAGGAACGAGTAAGTGAATTCAGTTTTCAGAACAAGAAATACTGGAGCTGAGGGTACTTTTAAAAGGAGCTAGTTATGAAAGTAACTATTACCAAAAAAGACGTTGCGAAGAGGACGGCCAGAATCGTCAACGAGAAAATCTATCTGACCGAGCGCATCGTCGATGGGGTCTTCACGGCATTGCGGGAATTTATGGAGGAGGCCAATCCTGAAATCCGCATTGAGATTCGTGATTTTGGTGTTTTTGAGGTCAAAACGACCAAGCCCAAACCCAAAGCGCGTAATCCCAAAACCGGTGAAATCATCTATGTCCCTGCACGCAGGAAAACGCACTTTAAGGCTGGCAAGCTGCTCAAGGAAGTGTTAAAGCAGCCGCTGCCCGATGAAACCGATTCGGAGAAATAACTACCGTGCCCTCAGAAACCGGGACAGCACTTCCAAAAGAAGGCCGTTTGCTGGCCATCGATTTTGGTGATGGCCATACAGGTTTTGCCCTTTCGGACCCCCTGCAAATAACAGCTCAGAACTATGCATCTTATGCCGTCAAAGGAGACCGGCAGGGCCTGCTGGCACACATCGGGCAGCTCGTCCGGGAGAAGAACATCGTCGGGATCGTTCTCGGTATGCCCGTGAATATGAACGGCAGTGAAGGGGAAATGGTCAGGCGAGTCAGGCAGTTCGCTGAACAGTTACGTACGCAGGTGCAACTCCCCATCGCCTTTATCGACGAAAGACTCACGTCCCGCCAGGCCATGCGTACCCTGAATGAACTTGGCACCAGACGTTCGAAAAAGAAAGATGCCGTTCACTCCATGGCGGCCACGCTCATGCTTCGGGCTTATCTCGATGGGAACAGATGAGGTTTGCGGTGTGCCTTCATCGATAGCGCCTGACTTCACAACCGAATGACAAAAGCTTGTTGAGTGTGATCTTTAAATAAACACGCATACGCACAATACGATGAAAGCCGGAATGGATAAAATTTTGTCGATTAGGTATCTTCCTGTAACCTTATGCTGAAAATAGCAAATCCCACAGTATTGCAGAACTTATGAATTGTGCAGGTTAAATGAGCCAGAAAAAAAAGATCAGAATTGGTGTTATCGGCGCGGGACATATTGCACAAGTCGCTCACATTCCTCAATGGACCAAGCTGGAAAATGCCGAGGTTGTCGCAGTCAGCGATATTCAGCCTTCAAAGGCCAAATGGGTGGCGGAAAAATTCAATATCAAGCAGTATGGCAGCAACCCGCAGGAGCTTATTGATGACCCTGACATCGATGCCATCGATATTTGTACAGATACTGCCACGCACAAAGACCTGGCCATCGCAGCGCTGGCGGCCGGCAAGCATGTGCTCGTGGAAAAACCCATGGCGCGCACCTTTGCCGAAGCTCAGGAAATGGCAGATGCTGCGGAAAAATATCAGCGCCACCTCATGGTTGCCATGAATGTTCGCTTCCGCCGGGATGCCATCATCCTGAAATCCTTTATCGACGGCGATGAGCTCGGCGACGTGTTTTACATCAAAACCGGCTGGCTGATCCGTCGGGACCTGTCTGATCAGGAAGATTCGTGGATATATAACAAAGAACGCTCCGGCGGCGGCGTTCTGATGGATCTGGGCATCCAGATGCTCGATGTCGCCTGGTGGCTGATGGGTAACCGCAAGCCGGTTTCCGTCAAAACTGTGCTCCTGGGAAAAAACTCACAACTCGATGTCGAAGATTCGGCGACGACCTTGATCAATTTTGAAGACAACAGTGTTTTAACCCTTGAGGTGAGCTGGACCATGCTTACCGAAAAAGAACGGTTTTACGTCAATGTCTTCGGGACAAAGGGCTCAGCCCAGATCAACCCTCTGCGTGTATTCAAAGACATGCATGGCAATCTGATCAATATCATTCCATCACGGGACGAGAACAGCATTCTGCGCTACAAGCGCTCCTACAGAAATGAACTCAAGCATTTCGTCAACTGCATTCAGAATAAGGCAACCATTCAGGCCGGTGCTTCTGAAATCGCGCAACGACTGCGTCTGATCGAAACCATGTACCGTTCTGCGGAAGAAGGTAGAGAGGTGCGCGTTTAATGAAGCAAAAACTTCTCTTCGCCGGTCTGACTGCGTGCTTGATAGCCTTCTCCCTGCCACCGTTTCGAAGCGGATTTATTGCGTGGTTCGCCATCGTTCCTTTTTTTTATCTCCTTTCTGGCCTTGAGTCGCGCAAAGACGCTTTCAAGTGGGGCTATCTCACCGGGCTGTTCACCAGCATTCTGGTTCTCTACTGGTTGTTCTATCCGGCTCCACCCGGTGCTGTTGCTACAATTCTTATCTATCCACTTTATTACGGGCTGTTTGGTCTCGCTTTTGTCTCCATCAAAAACAGACATGGTAACCTCGTCGCTCTGATTGCTGCTCCCTTTCTCTGGACTGCCGTCGAGTATCTGAAAGCTATCGGCGAGCTTGGGTTCCCGTGGATTACGCTGGGCTATTCCCAAAGCTACTATACCTATTTCATTCAATACGCCAGTATCACTTCTGTTTATGGCGTCAGTTTCTGGGTCGTTGTTCTCAACAGCCTTGTGACCTATATGGTCTTATACCGGGAAGAGCGTAAGCAACAGCTCTCGGCAGCAGCGTTGTTTTTACTGGCCATACTTTTCCCGCTGATTCACGGGCTGCTCGTCGTCCCATCCTTCGCCAGCACTGTGACGGGCCGGCACATTCGTGTCGGCGTTGTGCAGGGCAATATCGACGCCTATATCAAGTGGGATAAACGGTTCCGTGAGCTCAGCTTCGAAAAATATGAGCGCCTGAGCAAGACGCTCACCAGGGACAGCCTGGATGTCATCATCTGGCCGGAAACAGCAACTCCTGCTTATTTGCTCAAGGACCAGCGGCGTCTGTCCTGGATTCGCCGTCTGTTTCATGAGACAAATACTCCGATCATGACCGGGATACAGGATTACATTTTTCTCGACAGGAAGAACTACAAAACATTTAACTCCGTCACCCTTATCGATAATCTCAACGGCCCTTACCGGACGTATGCGAAAACACATCTGGTGCCTTTCGGCGAACGTGTGCCATGGGAAGACGACTTTGCGCTGTTGAAAAAATTATTATCGCGGTTCGAAATGGGAGAAGGGAATTTTTCCCCCGGTGATGGCATCGTTCTCTTCCCGCTTGCGCTGAGAAATGGCAGGGGAACGGCGAAGACAGGCTCGGTTATCTGTTTTGAGTCCACTTTCCCCGAGCTGGTCGCTGATTTTGTTCGAAAAGGAGCGGAACTGCTGGTAATCGTAACCAATGACGCCTGGTTTAAAAAATCACCAGCACCTTATCAGCATGCCCAGATGGCTGTTTTCCGGGCCATAGAGAACAGAACCAGCATAGCCAGAAGCGCCAATACCGGCGTTTCCATGACCATCGACCCCTGGGGGAGAGTTCGAAAACAGACGGCTATTTTTGTCGATGCAGCCATCACTGATGTTCTGCCTTTGCGGCAGCAAACGACCTTTTTTACACGAAATGGTCACGTTTTTGCAAATGTTGTTTTGTTAATATCTCTTATCTTATTTCTGTTGCCTCCGGGCCAGCGCTTCACATCGACCGATGTGAAGAAGAATGTCTGACCGGCAGGCCGTCCTGCTTGTCCCGCAGCTCTTCTTCTGAAAGATTCATTTAATGAGCGTGTCGGGGTGTATCGCCTTCATTTTTTTATTCCGGGAATTTTTTGCTGCAACCGTCTGATTATCATGAGGTAACAGGGACGGGCATGCATGGTGTGTTTTTCAGTAATACCGAATTTCCCTCATGCGGAACGCTGGTATATGACCGGCCCGGAGGGGCTTTTACTCTTTGTTTTGTAAAACTGCGCGCCATGCACGGCGTTTAGCAGTTGATGTGTTTATTGCGTCTGGGGTGGCGTACTTCTGAATAACGGGTTGGGATGAAGATTAAAAAATATGCTGTGCTGCTGCTGGCGTCGCTGTGTGCGATTACAGAATTGCAAGCGCAATTCTTCAAAGCGGACAGTACGGTTTTTCTGCCGACACATCTCTCGCGAGTCCGTGCTCTGGGGCTCTCCGGTGCTGTCAACGCCGTTGAAGACGATTTTGGTGCGGCGATGTACAATCCGGCCAACTATACTTTTTACCAGCGTAAAAAGAACTTCCGTCTGACAGTGCTGCTCAATCCTATCCTGCCGGCTGTGATAACCCGTAATAATGCGGATTTCTTCGGCTACAAGCCGGAAGGAGGAGCTGCCACTGCAGCAACAATTCTGTCACTGATTAAGGCGGTCAACCTGACGATACGTAATGTCGAATTGGGATTTATTGCCGGAGAACCCGGGCTTAAAAAATCTCCTGCCTATGCCGGTAAAGCGTTTCTGCATGCCGGTGGCTTGTATATCAATCATTTCAATACCCTGACTCTCAATTTTCGTCTGGCTGAACAGGTCAACGTCGGGGCCAGTGTGTACCTCATCTATGCTGAAAGCGATTCGAGTTGGCGCCGGTTGAGTTATGGTGCTTCGTACGGTATTTTGTTGCAACCAAAGAAGTACTTCCGGGTCGGTGTCAGCCTTACCAGCCTTCCCGCACCTTTCCGCAGCTACCGCATGGCTTTTGATGAAATCGAAAGCGACGCGATCAATATCGGCGCAGCGCTGGTCATGCCCTGGAAAACTACTTTATCGCTCGACGTACGCAATATCGCCCTTGGCAGGGATGGCCCGCGGGAGAAATATTTCGCAGGCCTGGAGCAGATTTTTTTCAATCAGATCGCCATCAGAGGTGGAGTCAAATTCAGGATCGAGGACAGCGGTGTGTTTTCCTATTCAGCCGGTATCGGACTTCTCAACCTGAATGCGCTTTACAGCAAAAAACATCATTTGGCGCATGGCAACTTTGCCATCAATTACGCGATGTTGTTTGAAAAATCACCAGCCGGACAAATCTACGCTGCGCACGCTTTCAGCCTACTCATCCGCATCTGAGTCTGTCTCTCTGTGTGTCTGCAGGAAGAGATGGGGCGTGGAACAATTTGTTTTACTGGTGGTTAACTACTGGATCTCGAAAATATGCTATCACGATGTATTGTGCTCATCATACTGACCGGGTTAGGCTGCAGCCGCGGGACGATGGAAGGTGGGGGAGACGTTTCAGCCCGAGAGCCAGATGCGAACGAAATTTTTGTGCTCCAAAGTCTGGAAAGTGCTGCCGAATCTTTTTTCAATAAAAGCTTGATTAAGGCCTCTGACTCTCTTATAATTGATGTTCGTTCTTTTGCGCCGCTGAGCGGAGTAGAGCAGATCACGCGCTCTGTTTTTCAGAAAGCCGCATTACAGTCTTCTCTGCATGTTGTCGATGCAGGTGCACAGCGGTTACCTGGCGATGGTCATCCTGTGCTGCGTATTGAAATACTGGACTGGACATTGCGTGCGGATGAAAAATCGAAGCATGAATATGAGCAGGCTTTTCGCTCATTTTTTTTGCTGCAGCTTCTCAATAATCAGGGTTTCGTCCTCCATGCGGATACTCTCGGAGCTGCGCGGAACAGAACACTGGCAACACGTGACGATCTCGAAGTGGTACAGGCCTCGGTGCCGGCATTCAGGCACCAACTCATTCGACCTATCTGGAGCAGAAAAGATTTTTTCGAAAGCATGCTGGTCACAACAGCTGCAGCGATGACAGTATTTTTGCTCTACCGGATTCGCAGTCAATAAGGTTTTTCAAATGAAGATGACACCACCCACGAAGAAGCACGGTTTTCTTATTTTCACGCTCATTGCAGCGATGGTTTTCGGTGCATGTGCCGGCTCCAGGAATACAGCCAACATGACCATGAAAGAGCGCATCGCTTATGCGAAGAAGAAATTCGATGAAGGGGACTACTTCGAAGCCAAAACCCAGTTTCAGATACTCGTCCTCAACAATCCCGGCAGCAGCATCGTCGATGTGGCGCAGTATTATCTCGCCGAGTCGTATTTCCAGTCCAAGGAATATATTACCGCTGCAGCCGAATTCGAAAAACTGGTGACGATCTACCCGCACAGTGAATACCGCGACGATGCTCAGTTCAAGCTGGCCAAGTGCTATTTTGAGCTCTCGCCTCCTTCCCAGCTCGATCAGGAGTACACCATCAAAGCTATCGATCTGTACCAGCTTTTCCTCGAAGAGTACCCCAACAGCGAGCATGTCAAAGAAGCTGAAGCCGATCTGCAGGCATGCCGCGAAAAGCTGGCAAAGAAGGAGTTTGAAACCGGCGAGCAATATAAAAAAAGACAGTATTACATCTCTGCCATCATTTCCTTCGAGGAAGTCCTGGCCCGCTATTACGATACTTCGTATGTCGATGATGCCCTTTACTGGAAGGCATACTCTCACTACCAGTTAGGCGAATATCGCGAAGCAAGAGATGCCCTGCAACTGCTGCTGAATAAATATCCTGACTCGCCCTTGCGCAGCAAAGCTGTCAAGCTCGGCACCCAGGTCGATCAGGCGATGAGCAGTAACCAGAGCTAACAACCATACCGCGGTGATCACATGCGTATCGGGCTGTTAGGGGGGACATTCGACCCGGTTCACAAGGGGCATACAGCGATCGCTGCAGCAGCTCGCGAGACTCTGCAACTCGATCGGATTTATTTCATTCCTGCCTTGATTTCTCCCCATAAAGCAGGCACGAAGCCAACCGACGCAGAACACCGTCTGGCGATGTTACAGCGTGCTCTGGCTGATGATGCAGACTTTTTCATCTCAGACGTTGAGCTCAGGCGTCAAGGGCCGAGCTATACCATCGATACGGTCCGTACATTCCGCGAAAAATTTCCTGAACCAGAGCACCAGCTTTTTCTGATCATCGGTTCAGATAACCTCGCCGGTTTTCCTTATTGGCGGAATTGGGATGAAATTCTACGTCTGGCTCAACTCGTCGTCTATCCTCGCGGAGGGCATGCTGAAGACTCCGGCACTGCCAGGCATGCTGAGCTCCCTCACCTTGTCATCCCTGCACCTGAAATCGATATTGCAGCATCAGAAATACGCGCCAGCATCCGCGATGGAAGGGATGTCAGTCACAATCTTCATCCCGAGGTGTTGAACTATATCGAAGAACATGCACTCTATCGCGGGACATGATTTTACTTCACGGGCCATCCGGGTATCCAGTTAACTCAGCAAACCGGGCCCGGCTCAGAGACCGGCATGTGTCATTCCGGCCAGGCGAAGCGCTGTGCCGGAATCTCATCTTTTGGGCCCGTGCCTGAGTCAGGGAGATTCCGGTCTTCCCCTGCGGGGAAACCGGAATGACAGTTCTGGTGCAAGCACGTGCTGTTGTCAGGCGGTCTGATAGAAAAGGTGCAACTGTGCTGAGTTAAGTGGATAACCAGACACGGGCCAGATACCGGCACCTGCCATTCCGGCCGAACGAAGCGAAGTGCTGGAATCTCATCTTTTCGCCCACGTGCCTGAGTCTGGGGATTCCGGTCTTCTCCGGCGGGGAAACAGGAATGGCGGTTCTGATACAGGCACGTGTTATGGTCAGGTAGGCTGGTTGAAAAGAAACAATCGGGCTGAGTTAAGTTGATATTTCATCCTATAACTGTTTGAAAAACAATTAACTATAACATCTTGAGCCTGAGCCAGAATTCCCTTGCATTTCAGACCTGCAGAAGTTATTTTCCCCCTTGATTTTGCAACAGCAAAATGCCTTTGGCCCGTCCCGGTAGAGGTGTTTTCTAAAAGTATGACGATGTCCGGACGAACGCTTTGTGCCCATGCAGCGATTGAGTACTCCGGCACAATCACACGATCAGCAGGTGAGACTCCGGCGAACCCATGTCTGCAAGCAGTGTTTACAGTTCTCTGAAAATCGTTCAGGTCTGCACCTCTCGTGCGTGGGGCGGCATGGAGATGCATCATGTCGAACTCAGCCGTGAACAGTATGCCCGCGGTGCGGATGTACAGGTTATCTGCGCTCGTGATTCGAGGACTGCCCATGCTCTGGCAGAAACAGACCTGAAGGATCGGTGCCACTTCTGGCCGCCCGCCGGTTATTTCCAGCCAGCGGTCATTCTCAGGGCGCGCCGTTTTTTTCGCCAGCTCAAACCGGATGTCATTCATGTGCACTACTCGCGCGACCTTTGGTGGCTGGTGCCGGCTCTGATTTTTCTCCCGCAATCCGTACTGGTATTGAGTAAACATATTGGCACGCAAAAACCGAAGCGGGATTTTTTGCACAGATTTCTCTATTCCCGGGTTGATCGGCTGATCGCGATCTCGCGGGTGATACGGAAAAATATCATCGCAACACACCCTGTTCCTGAACGAAAAGTTGTCCTGGTGCATCACGGGATTGACCTTGAGAGATATGCTCCGGAAAAAATCGACCGTATTTCGGTTCGGGAAAAACTGGGTTATACGCAAGATCATTTTGTAATTGGTATTACTGGACGACTGCAGCCGAGCAAAGGATATCTCGAGCTGCTCGCTGCGGCCCAACGCCTGCGCACGGACTATCCGGAAAACCGTTATTTGCTGGTCGGAGAGGCCAGTGTGGGAGATAGCAGGCAGGCAAATGAAGTGTACAGGTTTATAGAAGAAAAAGGACAGACTGATATTGTCCAATGTACAGGTTTCCGGCGCGATATTCCGGAGATGCTGGCGGCAATGGACCTCTTTGTTTTCCCCTCGCATGCTGAGGCTTTCGGACTGGTCGTCATAGAGGCCATGGCGATGGCAAAAGCGATTATCGCCAGCAACAGCGATGGCATACCGGACATCATCAACGATGGCATAACCGGACTGCTGGTACCGCCCAGGAGCGTGGAACCATTAACCCGGGCCATCAGACGCCTGAGAAACGATGCCGGACTGAGAGAACGACTGGGGCGCCATGCTAGATCACGGGCTCAGGAGTATTTCACGACAGACAGAATGATGAAAAATCTGCTGCAGGTTTATCAAAATGCTCTTGCTGAACGATCACGTCATGGTTGAGGACATATTGGAAGGATGATCTGACCTTTCAAAGATAAGGGAGTAAGAAACAGATGAAATCATTGTTCAACATGAATGACTTTCATACAGATTCGCGCTTCAAAGGCGAATTCTGGCAATTGATGACCATAGAAGGAGCGCGCTCTTCTTTTAACGATAATTTTACCCGCGACAGCATGCGTCTGCTCGATTACAATCCTGAAGATGAGGATTGGGATGATGAGATGTGGGATGACGAAGACGAGGACGACTGGCTCGAAGAAGATGATGACGATCTTGAAGATGATATCCTCGACGACCTCAACGGTGATCTCGATGATGATGACTGGGATGAAGAGTGGGAAGACGACGATGACTGGGATGAAGACGATGATGATGACTGGGACGACGATGACGATTACGATGATGAATGGGAAGACGACGATGACGAGGACTGGGATGATGAAGACTGGGAATAAGACCTGTAGTGCAGCTGTTGTCCTGAAACGGATGTAGTCAGACGCTCAGCGCGCTATCACCCTCAAAACGGCGAGGATAATGGATTATATTGCAACGATAAATGACCAGGACATCGATTTCAGCAAAACCGAAAATGATGGCTCGGTTGAATATCACTTTGGTCAGAAAAGCTACCAGGCGTCGATCTCAGAAGTGAACGCCGAGCACCTTGTGCTGACCTTGAACGGCAGGGTGTACGATGTCGTACTCGACCGGAGCTCTGAACCGGTTTCAGCCTTGATCAATGGCAAAACATTCACTCTTTCTGCAGATTCAGCCCGTCGTGTGGCGCTGCGCAAGCGCATCGGCAAAACCGTGGATAAAAGCTCAGGCGAGAAAACCATCAAGGCACCGATGCCCGGACTCGTACTGCGTATCAATGTCGCCGCAGGGGACAAAGTTTGCAAGGGGGATGGCCTGCTCGTGATCGAGGCCATGAAAATGGAGAACGAAATAAAAGCGCCGGTGGATGCCGTCGTCGAGTCCGTTCTCGTCGCTGACGGTGATGCCGTCGATAAAAATACAGTTCTGATCATGCTCGCATAGCCCGTTCTGTGCCCGGCAGTAGACCGAATCTTTCTGATTTAATGGTACTGCGTGAAGCGATCTTGGTGTGACTTTTTTATCTGCGTTCATTTTTTTGCCCGTCTCGCTGCCTCTTTATTTTCCTTTCCAATTTCTACGGTACAAAACTTGCTGAATATCGGCTCTGTTTTCTGGCTCTTGTCTTGAGTGCTCCCATCAGAGAAAACACCCGACAAAGACCCCGCACACCCGCAATCATTTGGAGAATCTAAACATGTCACGATTTTTCCCGCCGGATCGCCGCACTTTGTTTGCCCTCATCTTGCTGTTATTTGCGCTCCTGCTGCTCCTGGCCGGTACAGCCGAAAAAGGGCGTATTTTCAGTCGCTTTACCGAAAAACAACCACTCCAGCCTATAATCCAGGCAGAAGAAAGTACCCATCCTTTTGTTCCAGGCTGTTTGTCCGTCGATGAAGCGCTTGCAGG
>WFTM01000336.1 GCA_015485525.1 Candidatus Zhuqueibacterota bacterium
GAACATGCCCGTGGCTGCATTGCGCGAGACATCGATGTCGCGAAAGATGATTTCGCTGTTGCCGTCGGCGCTGGTGCGACGCAGGGCAAAGAGATAGCCGCCGATTTCCTGCCAGTCAGACCAGTAAAAAGTCACCGGCGCTGTCAGGCTGTCGCGATAGTAATCGATGCGGTCGATGCGATTGCTGGCGCGGTTGATGTACAGGTCGTAGATGTTCTCCGGCGTCAGCCCGACGCGGTTGAAGGTCATGCGCACGATGTCATAGTCCTGGCCGTCGATGCTGCGCGCGTCGAGAAAATGCAGGATCGTTCCCGGTGCTTTCAGCTTGAAGGGCATGAGCAGCCACCAGCTATCGCGCACAAAGGTGGCATAGGCACGGCCGTACACACGACTTGCCGCGCTGCTGTCGCTGATCACGCGGTTGTTACGAAAACAGCGACGTTGCTTGTTGCGGAAGTTGAAATAAACCAGAAATTCGCTGCTGTCACCCTCCTGCCAGGAGACTTTATAGTCACCTTCCTGCAGGTTCCATTCGTGCCGGTTTTCGATGCTGGTGCCGGCGCTGCTTTTCAAAATCAGGCTGAAGCCAAGATAGCGGACATCCTCAAAAAAACGGCGGGCATTGGCGGTTTTGATCACTTTATTGGCCAGCGCAACAGCCCGCGGATGCGAAAGCGATGGATCGAAACGCCGTTTGGGCAGCTCCTGTTGTTGCGGAGGGGTTGTCTCGCATGCGAGAAAAGCGAGGGCACAGAAGAGCATTCCTGCTGTCAGAATTCTGGTTGTCATGGCTCCTCCTGATCCGTGATGATGTAGTGTCAAAAGTTATGCGTTGTTTTTGAGCTAACTTCAAATTTTTTATTTTTTCATGAAACTTTCCTTCTCACCCTCCCGGTTTTTCATGTTTTTTGACCTGTCAAGCCTTGATCATTTTTGTTGATATGCCTGAAAAACCCGCATTTACATGGCTGGGAGCGCAGGGACTTCGAATCAGTTTGCTCATATTTTTTTCATGAAACTTTAGACACTACCCACACATCCCGGTTTATTCATGAATTTGCGCCAGGCGCAAGAATAGTCGAGACTACTGAAAATTTTGTCTTCTGCTGCACTCGTAACTGTTCGGACAGCCTGACTATTCTCACCTGACAGACACAAAAAAGGCAGGAAGCCCGAGGGGGGCATGCCTGCATCGTCTGCCACAATCTTCTGAAGAAATCTGAGTCGAATACAAAGCAGTGCCCGGCGTGGTGTATCAGGCAGCCGTCGCAGGCCCAATTTCCTGCAGTGCTCAGGTCACGTCACTGTGGCAAAGTATTCCAGCAGCAGCTTTTCCCACTCTGCAATATACTCCCGGTACTCGGATTCAGAAAACCCATCGATAAAGTCGTCGCCGGTTTGACTCAACCCGACGTACTCGTAAGTGACCTCAACATGTGTTTTGCCGGGGTCAAGGGCTTCGCACTGCACTGTGATAATGCCGACTTTTTCATTCGGCTCGACTTTGTAGAACTGCACCAGATGGGCTTCAGGTTGATAGCGTTTGACCAGCCAGATCGCATCAGCAGAGGCGTGGTCATGATTTTGTGTCAGGAAAATATAATCCTCATGCAGGTCCGTCGATCCCATGATATTTTTATAATCCCAACCCGGCACCCAAAGTTTTTCGCCTTCTGCGCTGAACAGCGGGAAGAGCTCATCCACCGGCCGGGAAATTTGAAAATCCGCGCTATATTTTTTTCGGCTCACATCCTCTCCTTTGTCATCAATTCCGCTGGGAATCATCAAGCCTGCAATATTCCTTAAACGGCCAAAGATGGTTAAAAAATTCGGAGCGGGCTTTTGAGAAACGCTCCGGAGCACACGTTTCAGAGCACCTGTTTCCCAGCACAGGCAGCTTACAACTGCACGACAACTCATGCCCATGAATAATGCAGACTAACGATACACCAGATGCACATCGTCGTGATACGCACGCACCTCGCCGATGATAACGGCTTGTGCCACGCCGGCATCGTGCAGTGCTGCCACAGCTTTTGCAGCCTCCTGCTCTGGCACGGCAACGAGCAACCCACCGCTGGTCTGCGGGTCATAGAATATCTGCTCGTGCGGCCAGATCAGCTCGCGCTCGATACGCATCCCGGCGCCGGCGATCTCCTTATTCGGGCCGTTGGAGCCGGTGTTCATGCCTTTCTCGTACATCGCGATCGCTTCGTCCATAATCGGCAGAGCATCGATACTGATGACAAAGGTCACATCTGATCCCTGTGCCATTTCAAAAGCATGGCCGTTGAGTCCGAAACCGGTCACATCCGTCGCCGCGTGCACCGTGAAGCGCTGTAACACCTCTGCTGCCGCTTTATTGAGGGCCACAAGGGTATCGACACAGGCCTGCATGGCGGCATCACTGACCCAACCTTTAAGGTTGGCATTGAACAACACGCCGCTGCCCAGGGGTTTGGTCAGGATCAGGGCATCGCCCGGACGCGCGCCGGTATTTCTCCATAGCTGCTCCGGGTGCACGAGTCCAGTTACCGCCAGACCAAAAGTCGGCTCGTCTGCGCGGGTGGTATGCCCTCCTGCCAGCACCGCCCCTGCCTCGGTGATCTTATCCAGAGCGCCCTCGATAATGCCGAGCAAAATGGCGTTATCCAGCTTATTCGAGGGAAACGCAGCCAGATTGAGACAACTCACCGGGCGCGCACCCATGGCGTAAATATCGGAAATCGAATTCGCCGCTGCGATCTGGCCGAACAGATAGGGGTCATCCAGCGGAGGTGTGATGTAGTCCGCTGTCGTGACCACGGCCAACTCTTCCGAGATTTGATATACGCCGGCGTCATCGCTGGTATCAAAACCAACGATCAGGTTGTCGTCATGATTTTGCGGCAATTTGCGCAACAGCTCTCCCAGCCCGACCGGGCTGACTTTAGCTGCTCAACCGCAGGTATTGGCCAGAGCGGTCAGGGATTTGTCGTCATCTCTGAGAAACATAGTTTTCCGTAATTTGAAAGCATGAACTTCTGGTTATCCATTTAACTCAGCAAGGTTGCATTTTTCCAGCCAGTCCGCCAGTGCACGGCATGTGCCCCATCAGAACCGTCATTCCGGTTTCCCCGCAGGGAAAGACCGGAATCCCCCTGACTCTGGCATATGACCGAAGGGATGAGATTCCGGCACTGCGCTGCGCCTGGCCGGCATGACAGATGCCGGTATCCGGGCCGGAGGATGACCCCGGCCCGGGAAAAACTCAGTTGTAGTTTGGTAAAAATGAATACATATCGCCGTATTCGAGCATCTGTGCGACAAAATCATCCGGATACTCGATGCGTACATCGACGATTTCATCGCCCTGCATGACCGGGATCAGTTTGGGATTGATGAAGCCGCTGTAGGCCGCTACATTGAGCTTGCCGAAGCGTTCGAGCACCTCTTTGTGCAGCTCCTGATCGACTTTCACACCATAATTTTCAACCAGCGCTGTTGCGGCCGCATAATCTCCCTGTGATTTAATGCGCTGAATTTCACGCAGCAATTCACCGAAAAGCTCGCGCAGTTTCTGATAGTCATTGATAACAAAATAGGTCTTGCCATCGCGGGTCTTGCGCTCGATAACATTATCAGCAGCGCCTTTTTCATACACCCATTTTGCGACGATCTGCCGGTTGCGCATGTGCGCTTCTTCCAGGTTTTCTCCGGGCTGCAGGCGGCGCAATTGCAGCATCAAACCGTTGCGGATATAGGAATTGTACTCGGCTTTGCCGACATCGAGGGAGGGCATGACACCGATCTCCACCAATTTCGGGTCCATCAGGTAGTAGAGAGCCACGAGGTCTGCGCGGCCTTCTTCCAGTGTGGAAGCGTAGTTTTTCAGCGTTTCCTTCGGCGTTGCCACGCCCTCTTCGAGCCGGCCGGAAGCATGGCCGATGACCTCGTGCATATCGGTGTGCAGATTGCCTGCAAGGGTGCCATATTTCTTCGCCAGCTCGATCTCTTCCTCTGACCAGGCGAACTCTTCGAGCACACCGCTGCCCTTGGATGCCTCGCTATAGGCATCGACGATGTTGCCCAGGGAGACAGATTTGGAGCCATAATGCTCGCGAATCCAGTTGGCGTTGGGCAGGTTGATACCGATCGGTGTCGAAGGGCTGGCATCTCCGGACTCGACCACAACGGTGATGACCTTGGCGGATATTCCCTTGACATTCTTTTTCTTGTGCTGATCGAGAATCGGCGAATGGTCTTCAAACCACTGCGCCTGCGCACCGATTGCAGCGATGCGCTTGGTGGCTTCCGCATCTCTGATCGAGACGACCGACTCATACGCGCCACGATAGCCGAGAGCATCGCCATAGACTTCGATAAAACCATTGATGACATCCACGACAGAGTTGGTATCCTGTACCCAGGCGATATTATATTCATCAAAGGTTTTCAGATCTCCGGTTTTGAAATAGTCGATCAGCAGATCGAGGGCTTTTTTCTGCGCCTCGTTTTCAGTGACCGTACTGGCCTTTTCCAGCCAATAGACCACCTTTTCCAGCGCCTGACCATACATACCGCCGACTTTCCACACTTTTTCGACGATGCGGCCGCCTTCTTTTACCAGCTTTGAATTCAATCCATAGGAAATCGGGCGCGGGTCATTGGGCTTTTTGCGGCCATCATAAAATGCATTGACTTCAGCCGTGGTCACACCCTCATAATAATTGTTCGCCGATTCCGCCGCCCAGTCTGCATCCGGGTCGAGATTGACGCGCTTGGCATCGAGCCTGGGATCGAAAATGATCGGCTCGAGGCGTTGCACAAACTCGGTAAGGGTTTCACCCTCCAGCGTAGGGAACTTGGCCTGCGGGCTGTTATCGATGAGCTCGCGGAAATAGTCCCGGGATATCTCAGGGACAAATTTGATGGTGGAATAGTGGTGGTGGATGCCGTTGGAAAACCACACGCGCTTGGCATAGACCATGAAGTTTGCAAAATCAGCGGACTGGCGATCACCAGTGTAATGCTTGACGATCTGCTCGAGGGTTCTGCGGATAGTCAGGTTGTGTTTATAGTTTTGGTCGTAGATGATATCGCGGCCGGAGAGGGCAGCCTGATAGAGATAGTAAACCAACTTTTTTTTCTGCAGGTCCAGGTCATCAAAACCGGGGACCTGGTAGCGCAGGATGCGCAAGTCTGCAAATCTGTCTGTTTGATAGACAAATTCTGGTTCCTGCTGTTTACTGCAACCAGCGAGCACTGACAGCAGCAGAAACAAGATGAGTTTTTTCATCACACTCCTCCAGGTTCAAAATCCTCTTTTCACGGGAAGTTATCAAAAAAGAAAAAGCCTTTTGGGCATGCAAAATACTGTTATCGCCGTGCCGGTAGCAACAGAAAACGTACCGGCAGAGCAAACCCAAAAGGCGGCTACAATATGCACAAAAATCACGGTCGGGCGCAATAAAAAATTTTGCCCATCCCTGCAGCCCCTTGCCCTGCATTGCGCCGGCCGGGGTTCGGGCAAAAACTCGGTGTGGCAAAAAATCTCACATTTTGCCGCTGCTTCTCCGATTATCAGTTAGCCAGCCTTTCTCAACACGGCGTGTGTCCTGCGAGCAAAGTGAGGTATGGAGGAAGGTCATCATGAATTTTTCAGGTTAATTGTTGCACAACCGGCTTTTCCTCGCTATTTTGTATTTCAGGCATGCGCTCCGGATCAGGCGGTGCTCCTGGACACGCTGATAGCAAATGCCGTCTCCCGTAAAGAAAACAGGCTGCACACTGTGAATGAAAAATTCTATAAAAAAATAAAACGCCTCGGATTACAACCCAAACACGTGGCCGAAGTCGGTGTCTATTATCCGGAAACGTCCAACATCCTCGGCTTCATCGAAGATGGGGTGCGGGCTGATCTCTTCGAAGCAGACCCCGAGTGCGTTGAAAAAATCGGGCAACGCTTTGCCGGCTATACCAATGTCACGATTCACCCTTACGCCATTTACCACGAGCGCACAACCCTCGGGTTATACCGCGCCGCGGCTTCTACTTTTGTTCAGGGTGTCCCGTCCAGCCCGGCCATGGCCAACGACGGCTACCAGCCCCGCGAACAGGATCTTTTCCACGTCGAGGCCAGGCTTTTCAGCGATTTTGATGACGGCACCATCGACGTTCTCAGCATCGATGTCGAGGGCTGCGAATGGTATGTTCTCCAGCATCTGGTGAGCAGGCCCATGGTTATTTCTCTGGAAATGGGCGGCAAAAAAAGATATATCAATCCCCACGCTGCAGAAATCTCTGACTGGATGCAGAAGCACGGCTACGTCATCTGGTACAAAGACAAGCCGGATGTCATCTACATCCAGAAAAAATACAAACCGGGATTCTGGGCCCGGATCACCGGCTGAAGCCGGGGCCAAAACCGCAACAACCCAGGTTCGCTATGCACAATCATGAAGAAAAAACCTCCGGCGACATGATTCAGGCGTTACGCGATGGAGACCGGCAGGTACTCCGGGCTGTTTTCATGCGGTACCATCGCAGTATTTATCGTTTTCTCTGGCTGCGCCTGCGCTCTGCCCCGGAAGCCGAAGAGCTCGCCCAGGAGGTTTTTATGCGATTCTGGGAGACCCGCGCACATCTTTCCCGCAAGAGCCACATCGAACAGCAACTCTACAGACTCGCCCTGGCCGCACTCTCCGAAACCAGCCCACAATTTGATGACTGGAACTCAGAACTGCTTCTGGCCGATCATGCACAAAAACCGGCATTTACACGCTGGAGCACTCCGGACCGCCATGCCCTTTTACTGCACGAACCGCTGCGCAGTGTTTTATTCCTGCGACGATATGAAAACAAAACCTATCATGAAATAGCAGCCATCATACGCACGACGCGACGCGGTATAGAAAAAATGCTGTGCCAGGCTTTGCGATATCTCGAGGAGGCCACCTCACCTCCCCGCGAGCACAAAGCTCATGGCTGGCGCCGGCTTTTCCGTTCCGAACCTGCGGATATTCACCAGCTCTTTCTCTACTGGCAGGAAGGACGCCTGAGCCATCGTCAGGAAAAACGACTCAAACGCTGGCTGAAGGAGACTGCCAACCGCCAGCGCTGGCAACGGCTGCAATCGTTGTGGACGGATTTGCGCTGTCCGCCGGTGCAGGAAGCCACACCTGTTTCCGTACAATGGCTGCGCTTCGAAAACCGCCTCGTCGATGATCTGGCGGCTGATCTCGCAACAGAGAAAAAGCAGCCGATTCGCTCTGTACACCAGAGTTTCATCTACGTGCTCGCTGCTGCTGTTTTGCTCATCGTGCTTTTTGGCTTCATGGCCAGACAGTGGCTGCTGGCTCCCCACCTCACTTCTGTCATCGTCAAACCCGGCGAACAGCAAACTGTTCTGCTGCCGGATTATTCCCGAGCCGAACTGAACTCTGCCTCAAGCCTGCAATATCCGGAAAACCTTGCTACAGATTTCCGGCAGCTCTTTCTGACAGGTGAGGCCTATTTCACCGTATCTCCATCACAACTTCCCTTCGAAGTGCGCACCGACGCCGGCCTGATCCGTTCGCAGGGCGCTGCGGAGTTCAACCTGCGTGCCCGCAGCGGCAAAGCCGAACTGTATGTCCAGTCTGGTGAGCTGATCATCTTCCCATCCGCTGCTCCTGCCAGCCACGCCGACACCCTGACCGCCCGACAGTGGGCACGATTTTCCGCCAGAGAGGTCTCGATCCTCCCGAATGCTCAGCCTGAACGCATTCTCGCCTGGCGCAAAGGGGAGCTTTATTTCGAGGATACTCCTGTCCGGGAAGCCCTTGCCGACCTGGGGCGCCACTACGGCAAAATTTTCTACATAGCCAGTGAACTGGACAGCCTGCGTGTTTCTGCTCATATTCGCGGAAAATCGGCAGAAGAAGCCTGCGCAGTGCTGGCGGAAAAACTCGGCCTCAGTTGGTGGAAAACCCGTTACGGATACGCCATCGGACGCAGATAGGCGAAAAACTTTTATAGCGGCTCTTCCTCAAATCATGTGGGTTTAGCAGGGCTGAGCATCCCGGCCAGGCTTGTTGTATTGCGTTCCCACTTCAAAACCAAAGGGTGCTGCCATGAAAAAATCAACCGTATTTCTGTGTACATTCGGTCTCCTCACCTCAGCCGCTTTCGGGCAAATCCGATCTGAACCGGAAAATGATGTCGAAGCCACACTGCTCAATATCAATACTGTTTCGGTATGGATTTACTCGGATGGACGATTGGGCCCAGCCCCATCCAGGGAGGACGCGGGCATCACTTTTCCGAATATGAAATCCAGTGTCGCCTACCAGGCCGGGCTGTTGTGGGCCGGCAAAGTGGTTGGTGGCGACGGTGAGAATCCGGAAATCCGTGCGGGTGGTTCGTACTACCGTTCGGGTTTATCTCCCGAGTTTTTCCCATCAAATGCCGCCGGAGACGCCTCGTCGATCTGGCGCGTACGGCGTGATTTTGCTGAAGCAGACCTTACCCTGGAGGCGGCGCAAATTTTCGGTGTAGAGAAAAAGGATGTCAGCGAAGAGATGGTGCGTCAGGTTTATGAAGATTATCTGCAAAACTGGAAAAATTGGCCAGCCAGTGCAGGTGCGCCGTTCTATGATGCAGATGGTGACGGAAAATATACACCCCGATTCGATCAAAACGGCAGGCCTGTTCTTTTCCCGGATGCCGATGAGCCCGGAACAGCCAATGCGGATCAGGTCATCTGGTTTACGGCGAATGATTACGACACCTCGCAAACCGCCTTCCTCTTCGGCTCTCCCCCGATGGGGCTGAAAGTTCAGATCACGGTTTGGGGATACAAAAAACGCGAGTACGCCCAAAATAGTATTCTGGCAAATACGGTTTTTATCCGGCATCGCCTTATCCATACCGGCTGGCAGGGGGATCCGCACGCCTCCGGGATACAAGAAATGTACGTGAGTTTCTGGGCTGACCTGGATATCGGCAATGTGTGGGATGATTTATCCGGCACTGATCCGGAGCTCGATTTGGGCTACAGCTATAATTCGACGATGCTCGATGAAGTGTGGATGAGTCAAAACTTAGCCCCACCGGCATTTGGTGTGGTGTTAGTCCAGGGCCCGATAACTGAAGCGCCGTCCTCTGCTGAAAAGGCTCGTTTTGATTTCGGCACACGCAGTGGGTTCATCAACCTCAGAGCAACCTCAGCCTGGCCATTGGGCTCTGGAGAAGACGTACCAAGTCCATTTATGGGCAATTATGAGGGAACCCGTGGTATCTGGAATGTCGTGCGTGGATACTACACGACGCCCTATGATGATCCGAGACGGTTGCAGGATATTGACGGCACAGAAACGCCTTTCCCGTTGTCCGGGGACCCGGTTACCGGCACAGGCTCTCTCGATAAAAATCCCGGAGACAGCGGCATTTTTTTCAATACCGGACGCTTTTTTCTCGCGAAAGGGGACACGAATGAAGTTATCCACGCTCTAGTCGCGGGGCTCGGCGCCAGCAATATCGCCAGTGTTGCCGTCATGCGTCAGGAAGCGAAATGGGCGCGGTTTGTAGCAGAGTACAATTTTGGCCTCGGCTTCGAACCGGTCATCACGAATATAGAAAACCAGGTAACCATACCGGAGAATTTCCGGCTCTTCGCCAACTACCCGAATCCTTTCAACCCGGGCACGACCATACGCTACTACATTCCTGCAAGAACACATGTCCGCCTGACTGTACATAACCTGTTGGGACAGGTGATCGCCACATTGGTCGATGCCGAACAGGGACAGGGGGAGTATGCTGTGCTGTGGAATGGCAGAAGTGATGCCGGGTTCATTGTTCCTGCCGGAGTCTATTTTTATGAGCTCCAGGCCGGAGCAGGACGGGTAAGCCGTAAAATGGCACTCATTCGTTAGTTGTTCAGAAACCGGTTCCCCGCTCTTTCTGCATGTGTACTCGTTCAGGCCCTCTCAGCGTGCCATCACATTAGCCGAGGGAATATTTTCCCTGATTGATTCAGGAACGATGCTTCGCGTGGCCGGTCGAATAGACATGAAAAATATTCTCTCTGCACATCCACCCGAATAAACGTATGATAATCATCGTGTTATACTTTTTCCATCACATCGAAACATAAATTTCAGCCTACCTGACTGTAACAAATTTCTTGGGCTTCAGGATCGTACTGACGATAACCGAAAAGAACCGCATAGTACAGGATATGGCATGCTCTTTCAACGTCTGAAATACAGCTTTAAAATTGCCGGAGCACCCGGCATTTTCGTGACACTTGGCTATGCCCTGGCCAATAAAGTCGCCTATCTGAAAATACTGCGGGGCATGACGCTGGAAACCCGCCACATTGCCATGCCTTTCAGCACTGTTCCTGCGGACTACCAGGCACGGATGCTGCCTGCTGAAAAAATGCAGCCCTGGTCTGAACGGCCGGAATATAATCTCAGCCAAAGCTTTCTCGAGCTCGCCGGCAGCAAAGGCGACCGCTGTCTGGCCATTTTCCACGGCGAACAACTGGCTGCCTACGGATGGTATTCTGACCAGCCAACACGATTCTCCAAAAGATACCACCTCACGTTTGACAACCGGTGGATGTATATGTATCGCGGTTACACCCATCCTGATTTTCGTGGCCAGCGCCTCCACGCCCACGGCATGGCAGAAGCTGCCCGGCAATTCACCGATGCCGGTTACCTCGGACTGATCTCTTATGTTGAAGCCAACAATTTTGCCTCTTTGCGAAGCTGCCAACGCCTTGGCTACCGTACCTTCGGATCAATCTATGTCTTCGAGCTCGGACAACGTTTCAGTCGTGTTTTTCAAACTGCGTCCTGTTCCTCCTATGGCTTTGGCCTGATCCCGTCAAAAGACCTGCCAGCGCTGAACATCAGTTCCACGGTCATGGCAGCCTGAAGCCACACGCTTTCCTATTTTCCGGTTTGCGACAGGCCCTCACGCTCAAACTGAACTCAATAGCCGCATCGAACGCTGTTTTTTTATTTCCGGCATAAAAAATGTTTGTGCATTACCGAATTAAATTCTATATTCGGTGTTCTGTTTTCTGACCGCACCAGGTTGGATAGATCGCGTAACTCCAAGAAGATAAAAACAGGTTTCTGATAAACGTTCATCGCTGCAACGGCTGAGCCAGGAGCTGCCGTTGCCAGCCGACCCGTTCTAAGAGGAGGCAGTTGCCAGATGGAAATCAAAGTTTACGATAACAACATCGACAAAGCACTGAAAGCACTCAAACGTCAGCTTCAGAGAGAGGGTTTTTTCAAGGAGTTGAAAAAAAGAAGTTATTACGAAAAACCTTCTGAAAAAAAGAAAAGAAAAGAAAAGGAAGCGCGCAAACGCCGCTTGAAAGCCATGCGCTTTCGTTAGACCAGCGAAAATCAAAAGCGGATAACGCCTCCTGCAGTTGCACACCACGGGTCGCCATGATTCCGGGTGGTGCGCTTCAGGATGTGGACTTTCCAGCTATGCCGGCAGGTCGCACTATTTTTCGTAAATTCTGCACTGATCTGCTTCCTCACAGTTTCAAGCATGGAGACCCTGGTGTTTCCATGCTTTTTTTTTCCGGGCGTGTACAAACAAAAAAAGCCCCCGGTGTCTGCCACCGGAGGCCTTCCACATCGCACCGTGTCAGGGCTCAGCGTTCAAACTCTTTCAAAAAGCCTTCAAACTGACGCCTGTGGCTTTCCTCGTCAGCCAGCAAACCGATAACCAGATCCTGCGTGACATAATCCTCGCCATCCGTAAGCTGAATCAGCTTGTTGTAGTGCTGAATCGCATCCTCTTCCGCAGCAATCACACCACGAATAACGCTGACGACGTCGGTTGAATCTGCCGGCGGCTGCATGGCTGTTTGCTCTGCCTTGAACTCGAGGGAACCCGGCACAACGCCACCCAACTCATGGATGCGGCGCGCCAGTGTTTGTGCGTGTGTCAACTCTTCACCAACATCTTTGCCCAGCGAGTCCTTGATCTGCTCAGCCTGGACACCTTCGAGGTTGACGGAATTCGCGATGTAGTTCTGCACGGTTTCAAGCTCCTTCCAGTATGCCTGAACCAATGCGTCGATGATTTCTTTTCGTTTAGACATGGCTCTATCCTTTCTTTTTACATGCTTCTCATTTTTCCACGATATTTTTTATTCAAAAAAGCACTGGTTATCCACTTAACTCAGCGCGGTTGCATTTTTTCAACCAGACTGCGTAACAACAGCACATGCCTACCTCGGAACCGTCATTCCGGTTTCCCCGCAGGGGAAGACCGGAATCCCCCAGACTCAGGCACGTGCCCGAAAAGATGAGATCCCGGCACTGCGCTGCGCCTGGCCGGAATGACACATGCCGGTATCTGAGCCGGGCCCGGTTGGCTGAGTTAGCTGGATACCCGGACAAAAACGCTCATTCCTTCTGAAAAAACAAGGCTTCACCCAGGGGAAACGGGTTATTTCCGCAACGCATCACCATCCATCAAAGTTCCGGGGCAGCGTTCATTGTGTCGCCCACGGTGACTCATAACTCTGCTCGTTGTGATGAAGTCACATAAAGTGGCTTTCACCATTTAATGTATCAAGATATGTGCCATAGAAAAATACACCAACTTATCTGTTG
This sequence comes from Candidatus Zhuqueibacterota bacterium, assembly GCA_015485525.1. Lineage (GTDB taxonomy): Bacteria > Zhuqueibacterota > Zhuqueibacteria > Zhuqueibacterales > Geothermadaptataceae > Geothermadaptatus. Next base: position 12,618 of record WFTM01000336.1, read on the forward strand.
ATTTTTTATACATTTATACTTATTCTTTAAAAACCAAAACACTGGAAATACACCGAAATAACGTAAAAACAGGCACCGAAATAGCGGTGCAACGAAATATCGGTTGCGAGGCCTTATGCATAATCTGTCGATCACCAACGCCCCGGTACTCAGCCCTGACCGAACGATGGAAATCGTTCTCGACGCGCTGAATGAAGTGGTAGAGTATGAGCTCGCTGTGGTTCTCAGTCTGGAAAACGACAAAGAGCTGCGCGTGCGCCGCGCCCGCGGACCATTGTTCACTCCCAAACTGCGCGATTTTATCATCCACCTGGATGAGAGGCCGGACCTTGCCGCCGTGGTCGCCCGCGGCAAAGCCCATCTTTTTGATGAGCAGGATGACAACCACCGCGACACCTATGACGACATCATGGACATGCCCAGCGGCCACTCATGCCTTGTCGCCCCTCTGCACATCGAAGGCAAAACCATCGGCCTGCTCACCCTGGATCACCGTGCCTGTGATATGTTCTCGGAGCAAACAGTGCGGGTCACAGAAAGCCTGGCCCGGATCATCGCGCTGGCCCTGGCCCAGTCCCTCGCCGCCGATGCTCTGCTGGCTGAGCGCGAAGCCCTGATCTACGAGCGCAACACCCTGCTCGCTGACTTGCCTGAGGGCGTAGAGAATCTCGTCGGCCATTCCGCCAACTGGCGCGAAGTGCTCGAACGCATCCGCATGGTCGCGCCGACGGATACGCCGGTTCTGATCCAGGGGGAAACAGGCACAGGCAAAGAGCAGGTCGCCCGCGCCCTGCACGCCCTCTCCGGACGCGCGCACAGGCCCTTTGTGGCGTTAAACTGCTCCGCGCTGGTACCCAATCTTGCGGAAAGCGAGCTTTTCGGTCATGAAAAAGGCTCTTTCACCGGTGCTGTCAGCCGCCGGCGCGGGCGTTTCGAGCTCGCCAACAACGGCACGCTTTTTCTGGATGAAATCGGTGATCTGCCCCTGGAAATCCAGCCCAAGCTGCTGCGTGCTCTGCAAGAGCAGACGTTTGAACGCGTCGGAGGCGAGGTGCCTGTTCATTCCGATGTTCGCGTGATTGCGGCAACCCACGTCGATCTGCAAAAGGCTGTGCAGGAACAGCGCTTCCGCGAAGACCTGTACTACCGCCTGCACGTCTTTCCGATCACCA
>WFTM01000337.1 GCA_015485525.1 Candidatus Zhuqueibacterota bacterium
CTCAGGCAGGAAAACCCGCACCCTACAGAAAGCAGATTTTTATTGCGGAACCCGATCGAAGTGAATGAAATCGTTGTTCTCACTGTTATCTTATCTATCCCGCTTTATTTCAAATGAGCATAGCGCACGAGAAATAACGGGATAGCTGAAAAATCCTTTTCAGAAGATTCACACAACACAAGCTGCTTACACCGAAACGATTGTGCTGTGAATTTTTCGGCTTGCCGGATTTTTCAGACGTTACGACGAATCTGCTCAAGGACAAACGGATAAAGGAGAAACATGATCAAGCGGACCCTGAACTTCTTGCTGGAGAACTCGGCATTCCTGATTGTCGGTGCACTGCTCGGCCTGGCCTGGGCCAATATCGACCACGAATCTTATGAGCATCTCCTGGAGCTCCCCCTGTTCGTCAACAATCTCATCGGTGTCCCTCATGATGGGCACAAAATCATCACCCTGCATTTTCTCGTCAATGATATTCTCATGGCCTTCTTTTTCGCCATAGCCGGCAAGGAAATCTGGGAGGCGACGCTTCCCGGCGGGCCGCTGCACAACCCCAAGCGTGCTGCAGTCCCTATCGTCGCCGCAGTCGGCGGTATGGTTGGCCCGGCGCTGATCTACCTCTACGGCGCTCATCTCATCGGCCAATATGAAACCCTGGCCAACGGCTGGGCAATCCCCTGCGCCACGGACATCGCATTCAGCTACATGATCGCGCGCATCGTTTTCGGTGCTGCCCACCCGGCGATATCGTTCCTGCTCCTGCTCGCAATTGCCGATGATGCCCTCGGCCTGCTTATATTGGCGATTTTTTATCCCCAGCCCGGCGCTGATGGCAACATCTGGTTCATGCTGCTGCCGGTTCTCGCCATCATCATCGGCCTGCTGCTGCGCAGACAGCGGGTGCACAATTTCTGGTGGTACATATTAGTGCCCGGAACGATCTCCTGGTTCGGTTTTGCCCTCGCGGGTCTGCACCCGGCGCTCGGCCTGCTGCCCATCATCCCGACCATGCCGCACGAGCATGTCGATAAGGGGTTGTTCAACTGGGAAGAGATGAATCTGTCCGATACACTCAACCGCTTCGAACATTGGTGGAAAAATCCTGTCGAGCTGATTCTCGGCCTGTTCGGATTGTTCAACGCCGGAGTGGTTTTCAACGCCATCGGCCCGGCGACCTACCTGATCCTGATCGGCCTGTTGCTCGGCAAACCGATCGGCATCTGGCTCAGCGCCATGTTCACGGCCAAAGTGCTCAAATTCGGTCTCCCAGAAGGCATCGACGGCAAGGTTATGCTGGTGATCGGCATCACCGCGGGTATTGGCTTTACGGTTGCTCTGTTCGTGGCCACGGTTGCCTTCCCCAAAGGAACAATTCAGGATGCGGCAAAAATGGGCGCTCTGGCCTCATTCAGCGCTGCTATTCTGACTTTTATCTTTGCCAAACTGCTCAATATCAAGAAAATCCACGGAGAAGAGGGAGCTGCATCCCATTCCCATTGATCTGTTTTTCATGTAATCTGAAAATAGAGATGAAGTATAGCTCTGAATACAATCCTTCACTTCTCCCGATATTTCTTGCACAAAACATAATTTTTTGAATTACTCGGGACAGGTTCCATGGGGCTGCTCACCAGCGGTGCAGCCCCATCTTTTTTTAAACATGGCCTGTCGGATTTACCAACGAATAAATCCTGACCACGCGGGAAAGTCAGGATCAACAGGAATGGAAAATAGATCAGCATGTTACCTGCAGGCGAAAATGTACGCAAGGCCGTAAAATGGATATCCGATCACCTGAAAGAGGATAATCCCCGGCCGCTGAATGAGTTGATCAACACGGCAACTCAGCAGTTCAACCTCTCGCCGAAAGAGTCAGAAGAGCTCTATCATTTCTACCGCAATGCCCGGGATGACTCCGGCTCCAGCAGCTCGGGCTGAACGCTCAGTTTTTTCTTAATTTGGAACTCTTTTGCCATATCAGCCTGATGATGCAGGCACGTGCTGTGCCCAGGCGGGCTGGTTGAAAAGGAGCTGCCCAACTGAGTAAAGTGCATATCCAGGCGAATTTCCAGATTACAATCAAGGCCTATTTTTGCAAAATTCATAAATTTTCAGGCAAAACACCTCATGCCCCAACAAATCAAACACGACCTTCTCTTCCGCACGGAAAAGGAAATCGACGCGCTGTTCACTGCCATGCGCGGGAAGCATATCGCCGTGGTCGGTGATCTCATGCTGGATAAATACATCTGGGGAGCGGTGACACGTATCTCGCCGGAAGCACCGGTCCCCATCGTGCACGTGGCCAATGAATCCGAATGTCTCGGAGGAGCGGCTAATGTTTCCAACAACCTGCATCACCTCGGTGCTACGGCTATTCCGATCGGCGTCGTTGGTGAAGATTTGAATGGAGACCACCTCGTCAAGCTGGCACAGGAGGCGGGTTTTCGGACCGATGGCATCATCCGTGATGCGGCGCGCCCGACCACAGTGAAAAGCCGTGTCATCGCCCACAACCAGCATGTCGTACGCGTCGATCGCGAAGACGGCCGGGATATCGAGGCTGCTGTGGCACGGCGCATCATCGGCTTCCTGGAATCGATCGCCAACGATCTCGATGCTATCATCATCGAAGACTATAACAAAGGTTTGCTCACCGCCGGATTGATCGAATCGATCATCGCGCTGGCAAAGCAGCGCGACATCCCTGTCACGGTTGACCCCAAATTCAGCAATTTCATGGCCTATAAGGACGTCACGGTGATGAAACCGAACCGCAAGGAAATCGAGGAAGCCCTGGCGATCAAAATTGAGGACGATGCCAGCCTGCATGCTGCGGCGCAGGCGCTGAAGGAACGCCTGTCCTGTGCCAACGCTCTCATCACCCTGGGAGAAAAAGGCATGTTTCTGCTGGATGACCGCGACCGGCAGACGACCATCCCCACTGTTGCGCGGCGGGTGCACGATGTTTCGGGTGCGGGTGATACGGTGATCGCCACTCTGACCCTGGCGCTGGCTGCCGGCAGCCCTGTGGTTGAGGCAGCCTACCTCGCCAACCACGCCGCAGGTGTCGTCGTTGGCGAGATCGGCGCTGTACCAATCACCCCGGAGAACCTGAAACAGGCATTGCTGAGCACGGGGGCATCGGCATGAGTATCCACGAAACCCTGGAAACCCTGCTGCAGGCACGGGAAGCTCTTCGCAGCCAGGGCAAAAAAGTCGTATTCACCAACGGAGTTTTTGACCTGCTGCACCGCGGTCATGTGGACTACCTCGCTGCTGCGCGCCAATGCGGAGATTGCCTGATCGTGGGCATCAATGACGATGCTTCTGTACGCCGTCTCAAAGGTAAAAAAAGACCCATCGTGCCGCAGCAGGATCGTTGTGCCATCATCGCGGCGCTGCGGGCTGTTGATCATGTCATTCTTTTTTCCGAGGATACGCCGGAGAACCTCATTCGCGCCCTGCGTCCCGATGTGCTGGTAAAAGGCGCTGACTATCAAATTCACGAAATCGTGGGCCACGATATCGTGCAGTCCTACGGCGGCAGCGTCGAACGCATCCGGCTGACACAAGGCCGTGCAACCACCAATCTCATCGATATCATCCTGCAGCGCTATGGAGTTGAAGAGTGAAACGCGCAATTCTAACCATATCGGCGATATTTCTCCTGCTTTTATTTATCAACCTGCTCATCGGCATTGCCAACACAGCCCTGCTCGCGCCGTGGAACCATAGCGCGCGGGGGCTCGGATCCCCATTCAAAACACTCAGCGGAGCGGTACACATCCACAGCCGCCATTCGGATGGCTCGGGCTGGCTCAGCCGCATCCAACAGGCAGCACGCAACACAGGGCTGGATTTTATCCTGCTCACAGACCACAATGATACGGTTTTGGCAGACAGTGTCTCCGGCAGCACAGAACCTGTGATGCTGGCTGGCGCAGAGCTGTCCTTGCAGGCCGGGCACTTGTTGCTCTACGGCGGCCCGCGCGTGCGCGATGGTTTTCGCGAGCAGGATTTCGGCGGCCAGCAGGCTCTGCTCGACAGCATGGAACAGAACGGCGGTTTCGCCATCATTGCGCATCCCTTTCACCCGAAAATCTCCTGGCAGGACAGCATCTCACGCCGCATTGCCGGCATCGAGGTGATCAATGCAGATGTCGAATGGCGTAACGACAGCCCGCTCAAGCTGCTGCGCGCTATTTTTGCACTGCCGTTTTTTGACCACGCTATGAACAGTCTTCTCGACATGCCCAATAAAGAACTGTTCCTGCTGGACAGCCTCTCACAACGGCAGCCTGTGGCCGCCATCGGCAGCGTTGATGCGCACGCGCGTATCAAGCTGAGCAAAACCATGTTCTGGCGTTTTCCTTCGTACGAAAAAAATTTCCGGCTGGTGCAGACAGCCCTGGTCGTGCCGGATAGCTCATCAGGAGACAGTGCCGCAGTGGTCGAGGCCCTGAAACGCGGCAACACCATTGCCGGATACGCTGCTTTCGGCGATCTGCGGCAGATCAGCATCTGGCTTGAGAGCACAGACGGCCCGCGTCCGCCGGGCAGTATGGCCACGCCCGGAGAGGGCGCTGTTCTGCGTGTTCAGACTCCCGCCGGCTATGCCGTGAGCGTACGCCTGTACCAGAACGGCATCCGCATTCGCGAGAGCAACAGCAACGACATCCGCTGGCCCGTGGAAAAACCCGGCGTGTACCGCGTGGTCGTCCTGCAGTTGCGGCGGCAGTTCCCTTTCCTCAGCCGGTCAGAAATTCCCTGGGTTTTTTCATCACCCTTTTACATGCACTCGCCCGAATGAACTTTGTGCTTTTCGGACGCCCCGTGCACGCCATTTCTGTGCGAGCCCTCGTGCTGTTGCGCAGCAGGCTCATGTTTGCTGCCGGTACTCTCCCTGACCAAATCCGTCCAAAATCAGCTGAATAGAACGCCCACCCGCCATTTTTTTCGAAAATTTGTCGTTATTTCACAAATTCATGCAATAATTTTCCGCAATCGACCGGGGTTTTGCTTTATATACTACTACCTGAAAGAAATAACCAGCCGGCCAATCCACCAAGGATCAGGATCGGGGCATTTATTCGCATACCATATCATAAGATCTCAAACACCATCGGGAGGCAGTTTGATGAGTACTGTAACAAAAAATGTGATGACAGTTTTCGCACTGACAGCAGCACTGCTCGTTTCCACCAGTCAGCAGGCTTCAGCACAGGGCAAAGAAATGCCAAAACGCAAATTCGGACTTTCCGCATCACTTGCCGGCGGCCAGGGCACCCTGAACGTTCCCATCTGGATCACCCGATCTCTGGTCATCGCTCCGGCAATCGGCCTGGTCAATGTCGGCAACGGCGGCGGTACCACGATCACCGGTGGGGCGGCCATCAAGCTCTATCGTAAATCTGGGCGTGTAGCGCCCTATCTCGGTGGCAGCGGTATGATCAGCATCGTTTCTGCTGGTGGCACCAGTTCGAACTCCATCGGAGCGACAGGCTTTTTCGGTTCAGAATATTTTCTGCACTATTATTTCAGCCTGAATATCGAAGGTGGTGTCTCTGTTGTCGTTCCGCCCAGCCCGGCTGCCATGACGATTTCGACCTATACGGCACTGGGCGCCAATATATATTGGTAAAAAATCGTCATTTGTACTTTTGCATTTGACAACGCTGTTCGGACAAACTATATTGCCAACTCAGTTCACGCTGTGACGGGTTTTTGACCAGGGAAACTCCCGTCGCGAACATAGTGCCCTGAAGAAAGGAGGTGATCCCTATTTATCATAGACAAATGGGAGCCTCCGGAGGAGCCTGTTAGCACCAGGTAGCCGAGGCTCCCGGAAGCAAAATGTTAAAAGCCCCGTGTTCTCACGAATGCGGGGCTTTTGTTGTTCATTTGCAGAACACAAGGTGCACAGACGATTTTTTCAGCAAGCAGCACAGAAGCCCGTGCTGAACATTTTGCACACCGCCGGTGTCTGAA
>WFTM01000338.1 GCA_015485525.1 Candidatus Zhuqueibacterota bacterium
CCCCACGCTCCGCGATCGCTGCTCACCGCCGGGTGCTCGATGGTGAAGGGTGCTCATGCAGCCAGACCCGGGGCACGCGTTTTGAAATCATGCAGGTGATTTCGTAGGGGATGGTATCCAGGGCCTGACAAAATTCAGCGATACTAATCCGTTCGTCCTCCTGCTCGCCGAGCAGGACCACTTCATCACCGGCTCTCGCGTGGCTGTCCGGGCCGAGATCGACCATGAACATGTCCATACAAATGCGGCCGACAACCGGCACTCTTTTCCCCAGCACCAGAACCTGCATTTTTCCGGCCAGGGCTCTGAGATAGCCATCAGCATAGCCGGTCGCCACCGTTCCAATCACGGTGTCATGCTCTGCTTGCCATGTCGCGCCGTAGCTCACGGTTTCACCGGCCGCAACAGGCTTAACCTGAACCAGCCGGGAAACCCAGCGCAGTGCCGGTCGCAGCGGCACGCTCTCGGTGGTTTCAGCGGAAGGATAGTAGCCATAGAGCATGATCCCCGGGCGAACGAGCTGAAAACGGGAGTCCGGAAGATCGAGCACAGCACCGCTGTTCGCCATGTGCATGACCGCATCTGCCAGGCCCACCTTCTGCGCTGCTTTGCAGACATGCCGGAACCGCCTGAGCTGCTCGTCAGCAAAAGATTTATCCGCTTCATCAGCAGTCGCAAAGTGGCTCATCAGCCCGACCGGGCGCAGAAAGGAGGCTCCGGCGATCTTCTGCAACACTTCGTCGCACTGCTGCCAGGGGAAACCGAGGCGGCCCATCCCCGTGTCGAACTTGAGGTGCACCGGAACCGGCTGCTGGTTATTTTCAGCAAAACGGCGCAACTCGTTCCAGTACTGCTCGTGCGGCAAAACCATCTCCAGCCGGTACTGGTGATACTCCGGCAACTGCTCCGGCAGAAACCCGCCGAAGACCAGAACCGGGGCTTTGATACCCGCATTTCTCAGCTCGATCGCTTCGGCGAGATGCGCGACAGCGAGTCGCGAGGCGCCGCTCTGCAGAGCGGCCCGTGCCACGGGAACAGCCCCATGCCCGTAGGCATCTGCCTTGACCACTGCCATGACGCCTGCAGGCGCAACGTGGCGGCACACAGCAGCGACGTTTTCCCGGATCGCGGCGAGATCAACCTCAGCGCGCGCCGGATGCAGGGGGTTTTTCCGCGCGTCAGAAATCATCGTCCCGTTCAGCCACCCGCTTCCTGCTTCTTCGCCTTTTCGCTGCGCACTCCCATGAGATACCCTTTGATAAACGCATCGAGGTCGCCGTCCATCACCGCGGTCACATTGCCGGTTTCAACTCCTGTTCGGTGATCTTTCACCATATTATAAGGATGAAAAACATAGCTGCGGATCTGGCTGCCCCAGGCGATGTCTTTCTTGTTTTTTTCGATTTCGTTCAGACGGGCCTGTTCTTCCTCGAGTTTTTTCTGATACAGCCTGGCGCGCAGCATTTTCATCGCGGCTTCGCGGTTACGGTGCTGAGAACGCTCATTCTGACACTGCACGACGATTCCGGTGGGGATGTGGGTAATACGCACGGCTGAGTCGGTTTTATTGACGTGCTGCCCGCCTGCTCCGCTGGCACGATAGGTATCCACGCGCAGGTCTTTATCCTCAATTTCGATTTCGACGTCGTCCTCGATCTCGGGATAGACGAAAACCGAGGCAAAAGAAGTATGCCGGCGCGCGTTGGAATCAAACGGTGAGATGCGCACCAGGCGGTGCACCCCGGCCTCGGCTTTGAGATACCCATAGGCATAAGGGCCGACCACTTCGATGGAGACATCCTTGATTCCGGCCTCATCGCCGTACTGCAGGTTGAGGATATCTGCCTTGAAACCAGCACGCTCAATCCAGCGCAAATACATGCGATAAAGCATCTGGGCCCAGTCCTGGCTTTCCGTGCCGCCTGCTCCCGGGTGGATCGTCAGGATGGCATTTTTTTCATCGTCCGGGCCGCTGAGCATATTGCGGAATTCGAGATCATCGACCATCTGCTGCAGTTCGGCAATTTCACTCCTGCACTCCTGCACCGTGGCTTCGTCCTGCTCTTCCTCTGCCATTTCGAGCAGGACTTCAAGATCCCCTGCCTTGCTTTCCAGCTTCTCAAACTGCTCCACCCACTCCTTGCGGCTGGAAATTTCGCGCATCACCTTCTGCGCTTCCTTTTGATTATCCCAAAATCCGGCAGACTGGGTTTTGGCCTCCAGATCAGCTATTTCCTTCTTGCGCTTCTCGACGTCAAAGATACCTCCGCAGTTCGTCGATTCTGGGCTGCAATTCTTCAAGCTGTGTGCGTACTTCGTCAACCATGTTGTTCTCCTCAGTAGTAGTAATTTTAACCTGAAAACCACTCGTATTTTTACAGTTCATTCACCAGCAGGCTCAAGCCCGGATGTCTTTTGTTTTCACCGCAGGAGCAGTGTGACGAGATGATATGAAAATCAGCAGATAGCGAATTTCCATTATTTTCAGAGTAATTTCTTCCGGACGGTTATTTTCAGCCAAGGGGAGTGCGGTGGATTACCTGAATCGAAACGGGCTAATTTAAAATAAAAACAATAGAGAAGCAATATTTCCCGCAACTATTCCGATTTATCCATAGCTGAGCATTCTGTAGCAGGACAGACGGAGGTCACCTAAAATCTTATCCGGTGATGAGCAAGGAGGGTTTTCCCAGATTGATGAATTTTCAAACCAATCCGGAATATGAAGAATAAAATGTGCCCGGCATTCGCGGCAGTGCCGGGCACAATTCAAATGGTGAGATCAGCGCGTCAGGATGAGTTTTTTCTCTGTGCGCTGGCCCTGTGAAATGAGCCGGTAGATATAGACGCCACTGGCAGCCTGGATGCCATTATCATCCAGCCCGTCCCAGACCACGGCATGGGCACCTGCTTCCTGCACACCGGAAACGAGCCTGCGGATTTCCTGGCCAGCCAGGTTGAAAATAGACAACTGTACTGCGCCACTTTTCGCCAGCTCGTAGCGGATCGTGGTGCTGGGATTGAAAGGATTGGGGAAATTCTGCTCAAGACTCATCTTTTCCGGCAGCACGTCAACTGTGATGGAAACTGGGCCATGAAACGTCAGGTTGCCGTTGTAGTCAACATCGGCAAGCTTGTAAAAATACGTTTGTCCAGCGCTTACCGCAGTATCGATGTATTCATACCTCTGCTCCCGGGCGGATGTGCCCGCACCCTGGATAACAGTTTCGTTGATCCGTTCAAAACCGCCATTTTTCTGAACAGAACGATAAATATTGAAGCCGAGATTTTCTGTCTCCGTGGCTGTTGCCCAGCGCAACACGACCAGGCCTTCTCTGCTGTGCGCGGAAAAAGACATCAACTCAACGGGAATCAGTGAATCGTCATTTGACCCGATCGCCTGCATACCTTCAGAATGGACTTCGACCCCTCCGCCAGCCGTCGGAGAAGCCCCGGGATAGATCAAAAATTGGCCATTTACCGTCTGCAGGCTGTAAACAAAATTGATCGCATCTGCGATAACCGTGTCCCATGTGGTCAGATTATAACGATCGCTGTACGCTTTCAATGCCAGAATGGCAAATGCCGTCACCTGCAGATCGGCATTAGCGTCTGTGACTGCAGCTGTGGTATTGTAAACCCAGCCACCGTTCGGGGCAATATACTGCACGAGAGAATCGACCAGGTCAGCCGTACTGTTCGCCCCTGCCCATTTCCCCTGTGTGGGGTCGAGGTCTATGCCTGTTACGCCAGACCCCCAGATTGCCCCGCCCAGGCCATGCAGGTCATAATCCGTATCCGTGGCCGTCGTCGAGTCCAGCGCCGCCTGTATCCCCGCCATAAAAGCAGTCCAGGCCGTACTGTCGCCGGCGCGCCATGCCGCAGCAACTGTTGACCCCAAATCCCACGGGGCCATCTCGACGATTCCTGAACCGGCCCTGCCATCGACCACAGACTGGGCCCACGCTGCGGCATCCTGGTCATCATTCAGCCCATATGTTCCGTTCGCGAGCTTATCCCAAAAATAGGTCTGGAGAAAATCCGCATATTTTGTATCACCGGTTACGATACTCAGTTCTTCGAGAAACAGCGGATCATGCGTTGCGAAGCGAGGGTCGCCATCCGTTGCATAGGTCCGGGGATAATTCGGCACCAGATAATCCCCATTGGCTATCGCTGAGTTGAGATAGGTCGGGTCCTGTGTCTGATTGTAGGCAGCCAGCATGCCACGCCCGGACGGTCCCTGTACATTGCTGTACGGTGTCGGGTCGCCAACAGTCCATGGGAAGGCGCCGCTACTGTCCTGTTGTCCCAGGAGCCAATCCGCGGCATCATTAATGGGGGCGAGAATCTGCTTTCCCCCGCTGCTCTTTGCCAGCACCGTCAGATCAGGAAAGGAGACTGCCGTTTTCTCAGCCGGAAGAATTTGACTACCATAAGGGTGGGCCGGTTGTCGCTGTCCTTCACTGCCCTGGGCAAAGGCGGTTGAGAGTGTGAGAAAAATACTGATGAGAAGAAGGTAGAAAAAATGCATCTTGACCTCCATGAAAAAAATACCGGGGTTTGGGAACCGGAAAAGGAGCACCTGCCAGATGCATGCGTCCTGTTCCTGCTTTACTGCACCCGTGCAGGCATGGAGTATCCGCCCGGGCACAGAAAAATATTCCCCTGAATTATGGTTCAAAAATTAACACCGTCGCAAGAGACACCGGTGACCATCATTGTGATTGCTACACTGCAGGATGATCAGAACCATCATGGTCTGGTGTACCGGTTGCTGCGCCACCGCGTCAGGCCGGGGGAGAAGACTGGTATCGGAATATCTTCCGCACAGTCGGGCGCTGGCTGCCTATCACCTCGCGCAGTCAACTGATGGCCAGACCAGTACAGATGGAATATCCTGCAGCCCACGACATAACCGGTGCGCAGGAGACGATGTAATTTGTTTAAAATTATGGAACGTGTTGCGGGAGGGTCCATCCTCCGCAGGTGGGAAAAGGAATGAGCCGCCAGTGCCCAGTGCACCAGCTATTCGAACAGAGAAGAGTGAATCGGAAGAAATCCGGAAGTAGAGTCGAGCGAGATTACATCACATCAAGACGAGAACAGAAAGTAGTTTCCCCGGTTCATCCCCAAAATCATATCAGTACACCTATAAAAAAGCAAACCCACACATGCTTTCATCCATAAACTACACTCTAAGACTACCGCACAACAATACGCATGCGGAAAAAATTTGTCAGGTATTTACCCTGCATTATTCTCGCAGAAACGCAGTGAGCGCAGAGAAAGAATGGTTAATTTCTGCTAAAACAATAAACAGCGTGCTCTGCGTCACTGCGAGATATACAAGTCTTTCAAAAACTACGCTTGAAAGGTTTACAAGCTGTAACATATTAAATATTAAAGTAGTTGCACCTACTCTTAAAGTGTTTTGTGAATAATACAGGTTACATATGTTTTTCAGAATCTCACGAGTACCGATGCTTCCCTGTTCAGGCAGCAGAACAGGAGGAAGGGAAAGAGGTAATTGCCATATTCCCCTCCACCAGCTGCAGGGCACGGCTCAGCAAGCATCGGGATTATTCAGCCAGCGCGAGAGAAGCTGCCGGCGTTCATTTTCAGGGGGGACTGAAAAGC
>WFTM01000339.1 GCA_015485525.1 Candidatus Zhuqueibacterota bacterium
ACGTTTTACCCCGGAACGACTGGCACAAACCGAGTACCGAAAGGAAAAACGATGCAAAGCGCGACTGAAAACGGAACCATACAGGCGACCGGAAGCGACAAGATCCAGGCGCTTTTTTCCGAACAGAAAAAAAACCGTTTTGCCATAGCGCAAACCACGGCCAGGCAGCGCATCGCCAAACTGCGCGCCCTTCACCAGGCTGTACATGCGCACCGGGACGACATCCACGCTGCGCTGTACGCTGATTTCAAAAAGCCGGCAGCCGAGGTCGATCTCTCCGAAATTCTCGTGGTCAACCTCGAGCTCAAGCATGCCATCCGGCATCTGAAAAAATGGATGAAGCCAAAGCGTGTCCGGCCGACGCTGGCTTACCTGACCACCCGCAGCTGGATTCGCTACGAACCGCGCGGCTGCGTGCTGATCATTTCACCGTGGAATTTCCCCTTCAATCTCACCCTCGGGCCGCTCATTTCAGCGATCGCTGCCGGCAACACGGTGATGCTCAAACCGTCGGAACATGCACCGCACACGGCCCGGCTGATCGAGTCCATGCTGCAGGATATTTTCCCGGAGAACGAGGTCGCTGTTGTGCAGGGCGAAAAAGAGGTCGCGGAGCAACTCATCCACATGCCTTTTGACCACATCTTTTTCACCGGCAGCCCGCAGGTGGGCAAAATCGTCATGAAGGCTGCTGCAGAGAACCTCACCACCGTCACCCTGGAGCTGGGCGGCAAATCTCCGATCATCATCGATGCCGGCGCGAACATCCGCGACGCAGCGCAGAAAGTGGCCTGGGGCAAGTATATCAACAACGGCCAAACCTGTATCGCGCCGGATTATGCCCTTGTGCACGAAAGCGTGTACACGCAGTTCATCTCAGCATTCAAAGAGCAGGTGACGCGCTTTTTCGGCCATGATGAGCAGCAGCGCAAGGCCAGCCCGGATTATGCGCGCATCATCAACACCGGCCACCACAAGCGCCTGCAGGCCATGCTGACCGAATCAGTAGCTGCCGGTGCCAGGCTCGAGCAGGGCGGCACAGTAGATGAGCAGGAGCGCTACATGGCACCGACACTGCTCACCGAGGTGCCGGCACAGGCGCCGGTTTTGCAGCAGGAAATATTCGGGCCGATTTTACCGGTTATGCGTTTTACAAACCTGGACGAAGCGATCGATATCATCAATTCGAAAGAGAAACCCCTGGCGCTGTACATCTTCAGTGCGAACAAGAAGAACATCCGCCGCATCATCGATTACACCTCTGCCGGCAGTACGGCTATCAACGATCTGCTGCTGCAGTTCATGCATCCGAACCTGCCCTTTGGCGGCGTCAATCACAGCGGCTTCGGCAATGCACACGGATTTTACGGTTTCCGCGCATTTTCGCACGAGCGCGCGATTTTGCAGCAGTCGAAAATCAGCCCGATGAAATTGATGTATCCACCCTACTCTGCAAAGGTAAAAAAACTGATCGAGCTGGCAACAAAATATCTGTAACCTGCTGGTCCCCTGCAACGGTTCCAGCCAACGCAACAAAAGCACCCGGTAGGCACAGCGGATGGAGGAAAACATGCCAGAAACACTTGACCACGACTATGATTTTGTGATTATCGGCTCAGGCTTCGGCGGCTCGGTTTCAGCACTCCGCCTGTCAGAAAAAGGGTACAGGGTACTGGTGATCGAAAAGGGGAAATGGCTTTCGGAACAGGATTTCCCGCACAGCAACTGGAATTTCAAACGCTGGCTGTGGCTGCCCTCGTTAAAATTCTTTGGCTTGTTCAAGCTCACCTTTTTCCGCCATGTCGCCACCCTGTCCGGCGTTGGGGTTGGAGGCGGCTCGCTGGTTTATGCCAACACGCTGCCGGTTCCGAAAAAAAAATTTTTCACCGCTGAAACCTGGAAGCACCTCGCTGACTGGGAAAAAGAACTCAAGCCCTTTTATGATCTCGCCCTGCGCATGCTCGGTGCGACGAAAAACCCCAAACTTTATCCCGGCGACGAAGCACTGAAAACCCTGGCTTCCCAGATCGGCATGCAGCACCATTTTGAACCAACCACGGTGGGTGTCTTTTTCGGAGAACCGGGCGTCACGGTCGATGACCCCTATTTTGATGGCAAGGGGCCGGAGCGTACCGGCTGTATCTTCTGTGGCGGGTGCATGCTCGGCTGCCGTCACAACGCCAAAAATTCGCTGGACAAAAACTATCTCTATCTTGCACAGCAGCACGGTGCACACATCCAGGCTGAGTCGGAGGTGTACGAAGTTGCTCCGCTCATATCCGCAGACGGCAGCGATGGCTACCGCATCCGCTGGCGCTCATCGACGCACTGGTTCGGGGATAAAGGGACGGTTACCAGCCGCGGCGTCGTTTTTGCCGGCGGGGCTCTGGGCACAACGGAATTGCTGCTGCGCTTGAAAAAGAGTACCCTGCCCAGGCTCTCCGACAGGGTCGGAAGCGGTGTGCGCACCAACTCCGAAAGCCTGATCGGCGTCACCTCCCTGAACAAAAACGCCTCCTATTCCGAAGGCGTTGCCATCGGCTCGATCCTGCACACGGATGAAAACAGCCATCTCGAACCCGTGCGCTATCCTTCCGGTTCCGGGGCGTGGCGCGTACTGATGTCTCCGCTGGTGTACGGCAATACGCTGGTTTCGCGCGTGCTGAAAGGCGTGCTCGACTGGCTGCGCCACCCACTCACCAATCTGCGCCTGTTTTTCGTCGATGACTGGGCCAAACGCACGCAAATCCTGCTGTTCATGCAGACCATCAACACCACGCTGCGCTTTACGCGCGGGCTGTTTGGCATGCGTACAACGCTGGACCAGGGGCCTGCGCCGACGGCGTTTCTTCCGGAAGCGAAATCCCTCGCCGAGCGTTACGCGCGCATCATCAATGGCAAACCGACCACTCTGGCAACCGAGGCACTGCTTGGCATTCCAACAACTGCGCATATTCTCGGCGGAGCGGTCATGGGCAGCTCTGCGGAAGAGGGGGTCATCGATAAGGATAATCGCGTTTTTGGTTATGCGAACATGTACATCTGCGACGGCTCGATGATTTCAGCCAACCCGGGCGTCAACCCATCGCTGACTATCACAGCCCTGAGCGAACGGGCGATGAGCAAAATTCCGCCGAAGCAGGAAAACCGGGACTGGTGACCGGATCCGATGTATCCCGTGCTCCGGTTTGAAACGGAAATCTCAACCGGTTGTCGCTGCGTCCGCCCTTTCTCTGCGCAACTGGCGCCGGTTACGCAGGCCGCGCAGGAGGATCGGCACCCAGCCGAGAATCGGGATGAAAAACGCGATGGTGATGGGGTTGTGAACCAGTGAGCGCAGGTAGGTTTTCCATGAGTGAGTAAATTTTTCCGGCCGGCCGCTGCGATAGCACCGATCGAACTCGGCAAAAAGCGCCGGCCAGAAGCAGGGGGTGTAAAAGGGGAAATAACGCAGGTTCTTCAGCCAGGTTTTTAACAGATGCAGCACATCGTATGGCCTGCTGCCGTGCGCCTGCACCGCAGCATCGAGCTGCTGCTGCATCATCGCCTTCACTTTTTCCGTCACAGCACGATACTCCTCATCCGTCAATTCATCCCACGGCTTGTCCACCATCTCATACGGTTTGATCGGTTCACCGAGGACATAGGTCAGCCGGGCCGGGAAGGCGAAATAAAACAGCCAGGGTTGCAGGGGGATGAGCAGCGTCATGAAACCAATTGGCAAAAACGGAATGCCAATTTTCTGCACCAGCCGGTTGAGCCAACCGAAACGGGTATTCCACGGATTGATGTACTCCCCATTGACCGTCGCCACCGGCACCACATCGACTTTGTATTTGATACTCATGCGGATAAACGAGCTCGAATAGCGTTGCAACTGATAGCGTTGCGAAAACGGTTTGCCGATGCCCGGCACGCCCTCAGGGTAAATCATCAGATTCGAATCCGGATAGTGCATCATGGTCTCGAAATTGAGAAAAGTCGCGTCGATCGCGCCGGCACGCAGCCAGAAATTCTTAATCAGAAAGGGATTCATCAGCGTGGAATCCGACAGCATGGGCGAGGTGAGCACGCGCACGGCGTTTTTCATCATATAGCGATTGAGGCGGAAATAGCCGGAGGTAAAAATGATGGCATCCCACGGGAAAGCCATGCCGGAATGGTTGCTGGCCAGGATAATCGGATGCTCGGGAGTATTGCGCTGCGGCAGGTTCTCGAAGCCGATGAAACGGGTGCGAAAGTACAGATCAGACAGCAGATTGATAACTTTTCTGACCAGCGGCTCAGGATAATCCGGATCAAAATAATCCGTGTAAATTCTCTTGTTTCCCGGAATCAGGTGGGAAATATCGCGTGTCCTTGCTTTCGCCCTGCTCACATGCTTCTCCGGTAAAATGTCCCGTGCTCTGGCAGATCATGATTTTCCCGATATATTCCTGTACAGTTTCGGGCTGTGTCAGGAATTCTTCAGGTGATAAATATAGGCCATCTGAGCGGCCGGAGCAATGAATTTGGTACCGGCGGGAGCTGGCTGATGTGGCGGCACAGCGAAGTCGTTGTATCGGCTGACTGGCCCCCGGCCCCGCCCCACAACCGTACCGCGACATTTATGTCGCGCCTCTGCAAGCCCCAAAATAGCAGCCTGAACAACGAAGGCTCTTGCTCAGATTGTGAGGGTCGGGGAACTGTCGTTTTGCAAATCGGGTCGGTATTGATGGTTGTAAAAATGATATTTGTCCACGGCCCTTTTGGGGATTATTGACGATAGAATTCCGGATGCGACCCGCCGGTGCTGTAGGGGAGACCGACGGGTCGCCCCTACGGTCACCATCAACAATAATGACGTTGCCAAACGGTGTAAATATCTATGTTTTGGCGAAACCATTCGGTAACGCCGATTTTAAATCCACGTGTAATGACGCCAATGGATTTGGGGATAATTTTTTGATGTTTGTTTTGTCGTCGTCCGTAGGGGTTCAAAATTTTGAACCCCTACAATTTTGCCCCCAACGACAATATTGATAATCCTAATAACCCGTTTGGTGATCGCGGATTTAAATCCGGCCATGATGGAACCGATGGATTGGGGTTCTGGCCTGGGTTTATTTGTAGGGACCCGCAGGGGCGACCGGCGGGTCGCCCCTGCGGGTCGGGTTTTGTCCCTGGTTGAATGTACAGGGGACCTACCACGCGACATTCATGTCGCGGTACACCATGCCCCCCGTACCGGTTGCCCATACTGAAAATCAACCCACACGCTTTGAGGATGAACCCAAAACTGTTCACCCTGAGTTCGATGTGCGTTCAACGTTCTGCGTCTGGGCAGGGAGAGCCTCCCGAAATTTTCGCAACGCGTCATAAATGTATCAAAAAAATCAGAAAAAATGACGCAATGCGTAATTTTATCTTGACATTCATGACGCGCTGTGTTATATTGTGGCCGTCAGAGAGAAAAAAGCACCATTGATGACGCAACCAGACAAAACTATCATCTACACCGGACAGGTATCATGAGCCGAATCATCAAACGATACGAAAACCGAAAACTCTACGATACGGAAGCGCGCAAATATGTCTCTCTCGAAGAGCTGGCCACGTTGATCCGCGAGGGGATCGACATTCAGGTCATCGACAAGAGCACGGAGCAGGATATTACGGCGCAGACACTGACGCAGGTCATCTTCGAGGAGGGCAAAAAAGGCAGGAATCCGCTCTCGAAAGAGATGCTGCATGATGTTATCCGCCTGGGCAGTTCGCTCATCGACGGCGGCCTGCGGCAGGTACGCAGCAGCCTGGAGATGTTGCCCGGCAGTCTGAACAAACTCATCGGCGGCAGCCAGAGCGAGGACCTGCAGCAACTGAAACGGCGCATCGAAGCACTGGAAGGTATGATCAACCTGATCAGCCGGCAGACGGAAACGCAACAGGCTCCTGAGACGAAAAAGACAGAAGAGTAGCAAATTCACCGTTTTACACATCACCTTAATTATTAAGGAGAAAAGCCATGAGCAAAGAAAATGAACCTCTGAAAAAAATCCAGGAAGGCCTTGCCGACACGAGCAAGCAAATCCAGGAAGGCCTGACCGGCACAGCACGCGATATCTGGCTTGCCGGCCTCGGCGTACTCTCAACGGTCGAGGAAGAGGGCCAGAAGGTGTACAAAACCTTTATCGAAAAAGGCAAAGAGCTGATCAGCAAAGGTGAAGAGTTCCAGAAACGCGATAAAGAGTCCGGCATCACCGCAAAGGTGAGCGAAACGGTTCGTACGATCGAGGACAAACTGCACTCGGCCATCGAGCCTTTTGGTGTCGCCACGAATCAGGAAGTCAAGGAACTCAACGAGAAAGTGGATAAACTGACCGAAAGCATCGCCGAGCTGGTCAAAAAGCTCGATGCTGATGGCAAATCCGCATCACGCAACAAAACAACGGCGTAAAACCTCCACAGCACCCGTTTGGTTTGCGCCTTTGTTTGCAACAGACGGAGGAATCCTCACGGGTTCCTCCGTTTCTTTGTTTTTCAGGATGCTCACGGACTTCCGGCGATCTGTTTCATGCAGCACAGCGAAATCTTTCAAGTAGTCTGCCTGTGTACCAGATAATAAATGAAAGCCTCATCCTTACCCACCCAAGCCCGGTATGGCTGCGGGATTTCGGCGTAGGCGGTCTCTCGCTACGTTGGCGCACTGCCGCTGGAGCGGCAGCAGAGATGTCACCCGGCATGAGGAGAAAGCAGGCGTATTGAGTTCAGTGAATACCCTGATCGTTGGCCGGATAAGTCGTTGCAATTGGTCTCGAGTTCGCTATATTTATCCATGCGCCGGGGCATACCCATCGAACGCGAACCCATCTGCTGCCCGGGCAGCGGCAGCGCCCTTTTCAGCTAAAATGGTCCCTCTATGTCTGAAACAGAACAAAACCATTCGACCCAACAGGTAGCTCAGGAGCAGCAACAGGGGCAACACAACAGCGGGGCCACCAACCACAAACATACCAGGCGCTCGCGGGAGGTCACCCGTAACCCGTTTATCTTTTACCGCGGCGTGCTGTACCGTCTTTTTGCTCTCTACCGCCATGTATTCGGTCTGCTCTCCGGCGGGCTGATCGCCTATGTAAACGAGCTGCCGCCGTACAAGCGCAAGTTTTTCCGTGCAGCTGGTTCGCGCATGTTCGCCTGGATTTTACGGCCGTTCATAAAAAAGGAGCTGCGCAACCAGCCTTTTGAAATACAACTGCGCAGGCGGCTGGAGATGCTCGGCCCGACTTACGTCAAGCTCGGGCAGATCATGGCCATCCGCGAGGATATTCTGCCGCGCAACATCACAGACGAGCTCAAGCAGCTCTTCGACCGCCTGCCGGAAATTCCTTTTCCTGCCATCCGCGATATCATCGAAGAAAATCTCAACGCACCGGTGGAGACCCTCTTTCAAACCATCGACGAGCATCCCCTGGGCTCGGCCTCTATCGGCCAAACCCACCTCGCCCGGCTGAAAAATGGCGAAACCATCGTACTCAAAGTCATCAAACCGGGAATCCGCGAGGCCATCCTGCTCGACCTGAAACTGCTGCAGATACTCTCTTCCCTGCTCGAATGGCTTATCCCCCAGTATCAGCCCAAAGTGATCATCAACGAATTCTGTCTGTACACGGAAAAGGAAATCGACCTGACCTATGAGGCTGACCATGCCGAAATTTTTGCTGCCAACTTTGCTGAAAACCCGGACATCATTTTCCCTAAAATTTATCGTGAGTACTCGACACGTGATGTTCTGTGCATGGAATTTCTGGACGGGCTCAAGCCGAATGATCCGCACATCTTTGGCTACTCCCGGGATGATCTCGACAAAATCATCAACCTGGGTGCGCATGCGATCATCAAAATGCTCTACGATGACGGCTTTTTCCACGCTGATCTGCACGCGGGCAACCTGATCATTCTGCCGGGCCCGAAGGTCGGCTTTATCGATCTCGGCATGGTCGGCCGCTTCGACACCAAAGTCAAACTCAACATGCTGTACTATTTCTATTCTCTGGTCAACGGCGACATCGAGAATTCATCGAAATATCTGCTGGCGATGGCAAAACCCGGCCACGGCGGAGACCCGGCAGGCTTCCGGCGCGCTGTTTCAGACCTGTTCCGCCGTTTTCTGCTGCGTACCTCCGGCGGAGACCTCAGTCTGGCGCAACTGATCATGGAATCTGTGGCTATCGGGGGCAAGTATCGCATGTTTTTCCCGGTAGAAATGACCTTGATGGTCAAAGCGCTGGTAACCTTCGAAGGCGTGGGGCTGCTGCTGAATCCGAAACTGGATATACCTGAGCTGTCACGCACGCACATCAAAGATGTTTTCGCACGGCACTATCACCCGCGCAAGCTGGCTAACCAGATTCTGCGCGGCATCCCCGAGCTGGTCGATGTCATCGTACGCCTGCCGGAACTGATTTCCGACGGCACGCGCTTTCTCGAAGACAGCATCAATGCGCCGGAACCAGAGAACCCCCTCGCCGGGTTGCGCAGCAGCCTGATGGCCGGGGCATGTATCATCGGCGGCGTGATCGCCTATGTCAACCAGGCCCCCGACCTGCTCTGGGCCGGCCTGTTTGCTTCCAGCGTGATTTTTTATTTTTTCAACAAAAAATGATCCGTGCTCTTTCTCCGTCGCCGCGAGCCGGGCTGGGGCAGAGCCGGGCCTGGAGCGGTTTTCGAGCATATCACTACTGGACGCATTCAGATGAACCCTTTGAATAAAATCACGCCGATATTTTTCAGACGACGGAAACAACTCTGAGCGTATCATGAAGAAAAAACTCCTTCCGGACTTTGACCTCGATTTTTCGGACGAAGACCTCGACGGCATTGCCGAGCCTTTTGATCCGCTGCATTTTTCCGGCAACAAATTTCCCCATATCGGTGGCTTTCGCAAGCCCGAGGCACCGATCATCCTTGCCCATGGCATTGCCCGGCCGGACTATGTCATCGACTCCCTGAGCCGGACACTGAATCTGTCGATTTATGACATCAGCTTTCTTTCGGACAGGCTACACTACTTTCGCGGCATTGCCAGTTTTCTGCGCAAGCATGGTTTCGAGGTCTATCACACCAGTGTCAGTTTTGCTGCCGGTGTTGAGAAGCGCGCCCGCGATCTCAAAAAAGACATTCTCGCTATTCTGGAAAAAACCTCGCACACGCGTGTGCACATCATCGCACACAGCATGGGCGGGCTCGATGCCCGCCACATGATCGTCGATGAAGGCATGGCGGATAAAGTGATCTCCCTCACCACCATCGGCACGCCACATCTCGGCACCAGCGCCGCAGATTTCATCATCGAACACGGCGCCGACAAAGTCATCGGCCGCCTCAAACGTCTCATCGATCTCGAAGGTATCCGCAGTTGTACCACCCGGGCCTGCAGAGAATTCAACGAAAGAGCACGCAACATCGAAGCGAAAAACTCTATCTTTTACCAAACCTGGTCGAGCCAGCAAACGCGGGAGGACACCTTTCTGCCATTCCAGATCACCTGGAAAATCATCGCCGGCCATGAGGGCGACAACGACGGTCTGGTACCCGTGAGCTCTCAAAAATGGTACGGCAGCCTGCACGCCGATGATGGTACATTCAAGGTCATCCCTCAGCACGCTTTCCCCTTCCCGGCGGACCACATGGACCAGATCGGCTGGTGGCATCTCAACGAAATCCACAAAGCAGGGTGGTGGAACATGAAAGCCCTGCGGCGCAAGAATAAACACGAACTGATGATCAAGCGCATCTACCTGCAGATCGCCCGCAGCGTGGCGGATAAGACGCATGCATAGCCGGGCAGAAATCAGGCAAAAGGTCCGTACGTCTGAAACGATGACCGAATCGTTACCGATACTTCTTCGAACAAACTTCCCCCGGTTTCCCGACCATCCCTGTGTAAAGCGTACTCGTGAATAAATCGGGGCGATTGCAAGAATTCCGGGCGGTAAAACTAAAAGTTCGTAATATCCCGGCATGGCGATGATTTTTTTTGTATATTTTGCGCTTTGAACCGCATGCTGCGTAATCGCGGTTTCCAACCCCGTGTTATTCATGCGATAGCGATGCGCCTTTGTGAATAATTCGGGTTAAATTCCCCAACATATATGAATAGTCAGAATACAGGAGGACGACATAGATGGCTACACCGGAAAGCAAAACTGCACTGCGCATGATTCCCTATGCACTGTATCTGCTCACAGCTGAAGATGAGGAAGGCAACTGCGCTGCGGCCGCCGTCACCTGGGTGACACAGGCCTCTTTTCAGCCGCCGCTGCTGGCCGTGGGTGTTAAAAAAGATTCCGCCGGCCATGAGCTGATCAAAAAGACCGGCCACTTTGCCCTGAACATGCTCGGCAAAGAGCAGAAAAACGTGGCGTTTTCTTTCTTCAAGCCCGTGCAAAAAGAAGGCGATACGATCGGTGGGGAAAAATATCACAGCGGACAGACCGGAGCGCCTGTCTTTGATTCCGTGCCCGCATTCGTAGAGTGTAAGCTGATCGACACCCTGGAGCATGGTGACCATTCGGTCTTTCTCGGAGAGGTCGTACATGCCGGTGTCAACCAGCAGCCTGAGGGGAGACCTGATGAAGCGATTTTGTGGCTGAAGGACCTCGGCGATAAACTGTTTTATGGCGGGTGATTTGCGACCGGCCCGGGCTACTCCTTCGCGCCGGCGGCGGAGCGGCCCGCGGCTTCCTGCTGACCCATCTGCATTCTGGCCTGTTCCCGCCTGCGGGCCAGCTCCCTCTGCACAGCATCCCGCCCATACTTTTCTTCCAGAACCAATACCCTGAAATAATCCATAGCCGTGATGTGGCCGAGGCGCTGAAAAGCGACGTTGAGTGAGCCGTTGAGAGCTGCACCGAGCACAGGCATCAGCAAAGCCATTTCCTTTTCTGCCAGCACCACGCCGAGCCGGGCAGCTACTGTCTGCATGATGCGCAGGAGCTGGGGCGCGTTTTTCTCAAAAGCCTTTTGCGATATGGTACGACCGGCGTTTTGCGCTAAAAACCGGCTCGACTCGCGCACAGCGTTGAGCAGGACCGTTTTGCTGACCAGATACCCTTCGTCACCAGTGTACGCCTGCGGCACCATGGCCGCAAGAATATGGGGAATGAACTCTGGAGCGCTGGCATCCAAGCCATAGCAGGCAGCAATCTGCGCTGTATTGCGGGCGAGCAGGGTTATGCTGAGCATGACATCGGATAGGATGATCGCGGGAAGGGTCAGCGCCGTAAACGGCGTCATTTCGGCCAGGGAGCAGAGCGCACCAAAGCCTGCGCCCTGGCTGCCAAGGGCGACGCTGTTGCGCAGGCGGGTTTTGCGCGCGATGAAATCGCAGAGTTCGAGGTTCTGCCCGGAAAGGGCCTCTGCCGGATAGCCGTTATCATGCAGCAGTTCGCGCGGATGGCGGGTGAAATCGGTTCTGCGGGCTATGTCCACGGCCCTGACCAGCGCCTGCATGATCTTTTCATCGACCCCGGAAACAACACGGCGCAACACCGCCAGACGCGATGTGCGCGCATATTCCTGCACCTGGCCGACTGGCTTCCCAACAAAGGCGAGCAGGGTCTTCAAAGTCGGTGGCTGGACCTGGCGGCGGGCAACTTCGACGAGAAGTGACTGTTCGAACTCAGAAAAACGCTCGTCGAACGTCAGAACGGTGATCTCTGCATCAACCGGCATCTTTACACCTCGCTTGCAGCCCTCAGGCTGCAATTTCAGCCCCCGGGATGGTTCTGGTTAAAAAGCTCGTTCTGCGTCACGATCATGGTTTCATACAGCGAAATAGCCATCCCCATCATGAAGATACCGTAGCCGAGAAAAACCAGGCTGAGCGCCAGACCGGACGGGAAGATAGACAGCAGCAGTGTCAGTATGTAGGCGGCAGCAGGCAGGCACAGGGCAGCGACCGTCATGCTGATCGTTACTGTGATGAAAATCTTGCCCTTCTGCAGGTTGGTACCACCAAACCAGCCGATGACATAGAGCATCACGCTCGCGGTCAGGCCAACCCAGAACAGGGTATCCGGCATGTCGAGGATCATGGCGATGACTCCGCTGACGGGAATATCCCGATCCGGAGGTATCATGGTGAGCACTGAGGTTGAATCCGGTGGCATAATATCTCCTTCTGTGCTGCCCGGCAGGTTATCGACGATCAAGGTGTAGAAGTTCTGTAAATGGGGCGCGTGCACCATGGCTCGCACCCGGTTCTTCTGTGCCCCTGATCCGAAGCGGCTGAGAAATCCACAATTTACTGAGCTAAGTATCTAATATAAAAGATTTACACTCTGCCGGAAAGGTTGTTACAAAATAGGATTATTCTTTAAAAAGTCAATGTAAAAGCTCCTGCCACGAGGCTGAAATCACTTGCGTACGGTAAGATTGCAGCGTATTTTTCGACTTTTATACTCGAACACGGAGGAGTATCGATGCTGAAAAAGCTGCGACACGATCTGAACGCATGGCAGGCTAAGGCGCTGCTTTATTATAAACGCTATGAGCGTTTTTTCCCGGTTATCTTCTTTTTGCTCGGTTTTATATGGGACAGCATGACCCTGAGCATTGAAAACACTGCAGACCACTATATCCTGCTGAGTTACATCGTGCTCGCCGGCGTGCTCATCACGGTGATCGGCTTTATCGAAACAGGGCAAATTTCAGACGAACGTGTGTTGCACTATAAGGAGTGGTACCCCAACATCCTCCAGTTTCTGCTCGGAGGTCTTTTTTCAGCCTATGTGATATTTTACTTCAAAAGCGCGGCCATGAGCAAATCGCTGATCTTCGTCGCCCTGCTGATGATACTGCTCGTGCTCAACGAATTCCTGCACCATCGCCTGACCAACATCACCCTGCTCTGCTCGCTGTATTTTTTTTCAACCTTCGCGTTTCTCACCTTTTTTCTGCCTGTCATCACCCACAAGATGACCAGCGCCATGTTTTTCTCCAGCGGCGTCATCGGCTTTCTCATCACCTCGGCGATCGTCACGCTGATCTACCGCAACATCTTCCGGCAGGAACCACGACGCATCCTCCGCATCAGTACGCCGATCCTGATCGTTTTCGGCATGATGAGCTTTTTTTATCTCTCTAACTGGATTCCTCCGGTACCGCTGGCGATGAAATACGGTGGCATTTTCCACCACGTACACAAGGACAAAAGCAGCAACTCATACGATCTGCGCTACTTCCGCCGCTATCCGTTCCAGTTCTGGGTTACCAGCGATAAAACCTACCGCTGGGCACAGGGCGATACGGTGTTCTGCTTTGCCTCCATCTATGCGCCGATCGAATGGCGCGAAAAAATATACTACCGCTGGCAATTCTACGACGACCGGCAGGAGAAATACATCACCCGCGACAGACTGGGCTACCAGATCAGCGGCGGGCGCAGGGATGGCTATCGGGGCTATACCTACAAACGCAATTTGCAGCCCGGTGACTGGCGCGTCGATATCGAAACTTCCCTCGGCCAGATACTCGGCCGCATCGATTTTGAAATTATAGCCCACGAGGGCGGAGAAAAAGGCCAGGAAATGCGCCTGGTCAAATAAGGCCCGGATGCGTGGGGCGACGCGACGTTTAGATGCGCCCGTACCACGCGACATGAATGGCGCGGTACACGCCGGTCGCCCCGACTGAAAATCAACACACACGATTTGAGGAAGGGCCATAACAAAAAAGCACCCCGCAGACACTACAGGGTGCTTTTTTTATTCACATCAGAAAGCCTGTCACTGTTTATAGAATGACAGAGGGTAGATGACTTCGAGACTGCCGCTGCTGATCGGTTCATAGCGGAAGCGTTTGATGGCGTTGAGAATCTCCTGTTCAAAACGCGGATTGCCCATGTTGGAAGACATCAACTCGACACTGGACACGCGGCCATTTGCTGCAAT
The DNA here is from genome assembly GCA_015485525.1 of Candidatus Zhuqueibacterota bacterium. GTDB lineage: Bacteria > Zhuqueibacterota > Zhuqueibacteria > Zhuqueibacterales > Geothermadaptataceae > Geothermadaptatus. Next base: position 13,932 of record WFTM01000339.1, read on the forward strand.
GATCACTTTGACGCGCATCAACCCGCGAAAATTAGGATTCTGTTTCAGATAACGATTGTAGATATAGGTCAACCGGCCCATATTCTGCTGCAGCACATCACGCAGCGACCCCTCAGTCCGTGCTCCGATAGCCTCCTTGGACCCGGCCACAGACTCGAGTTTATCGATAGAAACAGTCGATTTCTCTGAAAGAGAGATCGATTCCGTGGAGCCGAGATCATCGCCGATGAGATCGTCGATGCCGCTGTCGCTCATGAAATCCAGCAAAGCATCTGTATCCGTTGAACCTGTGGATTTCGATCCGATCGAGAGCTTCTGTGATTTCCCGACTTCGCTCAGGTCAGCCGCCAGTTTTGAACTCAGTAAACGTTCAACCGAGGAATTATTCGCACTGGAATTGGAGGCCCCGATAAGAGCGAGCACGCCAAGATTGGAGGGATTGACCTTTTTCTTCGGCGTGGCGCCCGGCTTTTTGGCGCTTTTCGGTTTCTTCGCTTTTTCAGGTTCATCCTTTTTGCTGGCGTTCTCCTCCCGTGTTTTATTCGACGGCACCACCGGTGTCGGTTTCGGCTCAGGGATTTTGGGCGCAGCGATCGCCAGCTTGACGATACGTGCCCGTCGTTCCGCCAGAGACTTGCGCGGCTTGGGTTTGGGTTTATAGTCCTTGAGCGCAAAAAGCAGGGCGATATTCAGCATCATCAGGATGGTCACGATGCCTTTAAACAGGGCATCTTCCTGCAAGTGCTTGAGGAAAACCCGCCAGGGGGAAAAACCTTCGAAATACACCTTCTGTACAGCGGCAACAGGCGCCTTGGCTTCGATGACGAAATCGATGCGCGTATCGCCGAGGAAGACATAACCGAGCTTTCCCGGTTTGATGTGCAGCGTGAAGAAACCGTTTTTCCCGGGCAACAGCTCGTGCTCGACCAGGTCGGATAATTTCAACCGGGATTGCCGGGACTGAATTTCGCCGTCAGCCGAGGCCGGGAAGTGCAACAGAAATGTTCTGCCGTTCGGCGTGAACAGGGCATGCTTTTTGGGATAGTCATCACCGAACAGAGTCAAATTGTTGCGCGGGTCTCTGCCGATGGTAAATACATCCTTGTCTTTGAGGTAATGGTGCGTGACCTTCCCATCCTGCTCTATTCGAAGATGTAGTACCGGAGTCTGTTTTGACATATGCAGTTATTCTTTTTGATTGACGGCCAGAAGGATATTGCTGTACCCTGCCTGCCCGCACGTCACCATTATTTTTTTAAGAATGCGGAATGGAATCTCGCGATCGCCCTGAATGGTTACAATGCCCTTGAAACCGAGGGCTTCATTTTCACGGCCGAGGGCCTCGGATATCTCTTTTTTTTCCGCCAGCCCGTTCCGCAGGTTGCGAATCGTCAGCGTCTTTTGCAGGCGCTCCACTTCGGCGATGGAGGCCACGGCTTCGCCGTCGAGCAAAATCATGCGGTCTGTGACGATCACGACAGGTGAAGATGCCGGCGGTTTTTCCGCTGTGGAATCCGGCAGGCGCAGGTCATCGGTCACCGTGATGATCTGGCCCTCGGCCGAATAGCTCTTGAGCAGAAACACGAGCAAAATCGTGAACATGTCGATCATCGAAGTCAGACGCAGGCGCATGTCTGCGCTGCGGCGGGTTCTGCGCGATCCGAGTACGAATTTATCACCACCCAAATTCAACATAGTGCCTCTTCAAAATTAGCCCGAGATGGAAATATTCGGAAAGCCATTGTCACGGCATGCATCCATGACATTGACGATGGTCTGATAGGATATGTCATCCACGGGTTGTATGGTTATCTCTTCGGTGTCAGGATAGCGGCCCTTGATCTGTTTCAGAGCTGCCGCCAGTTTTTCGTATTGAAACTGCTCACCCTTTTTCGGGATCGGCGCGATGCGCAGTTTGGGAACTTTGATGGTGAACCCCTTGTCATCGATGCCGAGTAAAATGATGATCAGCTTCTTGTCATTCTCTTTCTTGTTCGAGACCGAACTCTGCGCTGTCGAGGGCAGGTTCAGCTCCAGCACGGCGATGCGTACGAACTCGGCCGTCAGCAGCAGAAAAGGAATGAGCACGAGGAAGAGGTTCATCACCGGCGTGATGTTGACATCATCGCTTTCGCCACTCGCCCGTCCCGTTGACCTTTTGATATTCATGGTTACGCCCTGCTTCCAGTAGAGACCATGCGACGATAGATACGCGCGACGTTTTCGTTGATATTATCCACCAGTGCGTTGGTTTTCTCCTGAATATAGGAGTAACCGATCAGAGCCGGGATGGCAGCGATCAGCCCGAAAGCAGTCGTGTTCATCGCCACGGCGATCCCCTGGGACAGCAGCGTAGCTTTTTCCGAAGCAGCAGCTGAGGCCACAGCGTCAAAAGAATCGATCAGGCCGAAGATCGTGCCCAGCAGCCCGAGCAGTGTGGCGATGTTGGCGAACATGCTGAGATACTGGGTACGTTTTTCCAGTTTGGGAATTTCCGACATGGCGGCGAGTTCAAGTGCATTCTGGATGTCTGTCGAGCTTTTGCCATACTCTTCAAGACCGGCACGGGTAATTTGCGGCAAAGCTGCCTGCGACGCGTTGCAGATCTGAATCGCCCGGACAACATCACCTTTTTGAATCAGTTCAATCATTTTGTTGACAAACGCGGTCGTATCGATACGATTTTTCACACTGATGTAGATAAACCGTTCGATCATGATCGCGATGCTGATGAGCATGACACCGAGAATGGCGTACATAAATGTCCCGCCTGAGGTAAATGCTCTGAGAACGCCTTCGAGAAACAAGACAACACCTCCATGTTTAGGAATTCAATTCGTCTATATCCCGATATATTGACAATCCAGGACTTCGCGGAACTCGGGATAACAGAAATCTTTTTCTTTTGATGTGAACAACACCCGAACCAGCGGCTCAGTTGCTGCTAGTTTGCGACCTGAATCGTTTACAAACCAGCACCTCGCGCGAGGCAGTCGGGATTGCTGAAAAGCTTCGTGCGCAGCGCTATGCCGGAAAGTTTCGGGTAATGACTTCCCGGATCACCTTCGCCAACGCAAACTCCTATTGCATTACCTGCCAAAGGGGTATTTAGCAGGCGAGAAATTCTCGATTTTTTCAGCCCGTTTGCTCCACAAATCGACGCAACACGCAGACAAAACAGGTCTGGCCGAAAAACACTGCTCAACGCGTGCTGCCCCGCAACGTTGTCATAAATCACGGCAAAATTGCTTTTCGTTAAATTTGTGGATTTTTCAGGCTAAAAGAAAATCAGGATTTGGCGGCTCACCAGGGAATGGTGCCCCGGAATTTCCGGCGACCTTTTTGCGGGAAAAAGTCTTTTTCCACAGGACGAAAAATTGCGTCCAGGAATGACCGGTCGATCTGGATGCCATCGACACTCGGGTCACTGCC
>WFTM01000340.1 GCA_015485525.1 Candidatus Zhuqueibacterota bacterium
ACCCTGAAAATACAGGCTATTTACTCGACTTTGCAGATATCGCCATGCTGCGCGGCGACTGGCGTGGTGCACGCGATGCCCTGCGGGAGATCATCACCCGCGATCCGGCCAACCAGCCGGCACGGGAGCGTCTCGATCAACTGCGCAGGAACAATCCGCTTGCCCTGGCGAGCCTGTTCGAAGCGTCGCAGCAAACGTCCCGGTTCAGCCGCTGGATGTACGGTGTGCTCTACTCGGCTGCACGCTCGCCTGTGCTCAACTTCATATTCTCCGGCAAGGATGAGACCAACGTGACAGACTATGCCGGACTGGGAACACACCGGATCAGAAGCGCCAACATCACCCTGCGCTCGCGCTGGACCGGGCGCTGGCAATCCGAAGTGACAGCCCAGGGCAGAACCGATGCCGGTCGCAGCGAAGCCTCACTGCGCGGCAGCCTCACCTGGATGCCGCGCCAGGGCATTCGCGCCAGCGCCGGCGCATCCTGGAACCAGCTCTGGCGTGAAGCCTATCCGGCAGTGTTCTATTTCGGCCGGGCTGACCGCGTGCAGAGCGATGTCTATTGGTACCTGCGCAACGGTCTCTACTTCTGGAACAGGCTGACGTTTGAGCGATACCGTGTTCTGAATGAGCAGCATCTCGGCCAGGGTTTGCATGCCTTTGCCCGAGCGGGATACGAATGGCGCCGCCTGCGCGGACTATCGACATTTTATCAGTTCAGCCGGCATGAATATGCCACAGACCACAGCGAGACACCGCTGCTGGCCGGATACCTGCTCGACGAAAACATCCACTCCCTCGGCTTGAATTTCTCCCGTCGGCTCGGGCCGCGGTTCTATCTCAACCTGAGCGGCTCCCTCGGTTACAGGCCGCAGTACCGCGATCTGCTGCAGTATGGCGAGCTGAGTCTGGACTATACATTCATGCGCAACCTGCTGCTGCGTTCGCGCTTTGTCTATGGCAACAGTGGCTATCAATATTCCGATAACCAGGCAGGAAGCATTTCATTTTATCTGGGATACTTTTACTGATGACCGAGAAACAACGCCCTTATCTCTTTCTGGCTGAAATCGTGCTTATCGCGCTTGCCCTGGTTGGTTTGAACCGGGTGCTGCTGCCGGGCAATCCCGGTTTCATCGCGGTCGCGCCGCACCCATACTGGCTGCTGGTGTTACTGATGGCTTCGCGGTATGGCGTGGTGCAGGGTTTTGTCGCCGGCGCTGTTGCTTCGGGGCTCTATCTGTATTTTGGCCTGTCCTCCGAGCAGCTCGATGTATCCGGCGTGAGTTTTCCGCATGGCGACTATCTGCTCCCTTTTCTGTTCATGCTCACCGGAGGGCTGGTCGGGCAGGTCAGGAGCTTTTATAAAAACCGCCATGAGCAGCTCGAAAAAAAATACACATCGCTTTTCGATCGTTTCGGTGAGCTGAAAAAACTCTACGAGACCGTACTGGAGTCCAAAAAAATGCTCGAACGGCGCATTGCCACGCAAACACATACCCTGCTGACCCTGTTCGAGCAACTCATGCACATCGGCCGGGAAGATGAAACCGAAAAACTGACCGGCAAACTGCTCGCCCTGCTGCAGGAACAGCTCGATGTCGAATGTGCTTCGGTCTATCGCCTGCAGAGCAACACCCTGAAACGGCAACAGAGCCTGTGCACCAATACTGAATCCCAACTCGGTGAGGAACTCGATCTTCGCCATGGACTCATCGGTGAGGTCATCGCCCAGAAACAGCTCGTCTGCATCAATCACATCTACGACAAGAGCAGCGAGCAGGAGTATGTGCAGGAAAACATCATCATGGCAGCGCCGATTCTGCTCGAAGATGGTTCTGTTTTCGGGGTAGTCGTCATCGAACAGATGCCATTTCTGCGCTACAATGCCAACTCTGTGCGGATTTTCGACAAGATGGTACAGTGGTTTGCCACCGTGCTGATCAGCCACAAAAAATATCAGCAGGCGCGCGAAGGCACTATCGCTGATGAGATCACGGGGGCATTCAATTATGCCTATTTTGAGAAACGCCTGCGTTATGAGATAACCCGGGCAAAGCGCTACCAGACAGAGCTGGGGCTGGCCCTGATCCGGGTGACGGAATTCTACGCCATGTCCGAGCAGAACCGCACAGATCTGCTGGTCATCCTCAACATGATTTTCCGCCATTCTCTCCCGGAAACTGCGCTGATCGCCAAGTATAAAGCCATCGATACTTTTGCGATCATTTTTCCGCACGAGGATATCGATAAGCTGAAAGAGATCATGAAAACGCTGAAGAAGGAAATCGAAAACTTTCACTTCCGGCCTTTTGAGGAGCAGGAACGCGAGCTGGATATCCGCGTGGGACTGGCCTTTCTCGAACAGACCGGCGGCACGTACGAGCAGCTCACCCGCTCGGCCGAAGCAGCGCTGGAGAATTCATCCGCACTCGACAAACGCAGCTTCAGCGACCTGCATTTTCTCGGTGATGTGCAGCAGGCTTTCCGCGATCTCGAATTTTTAAGGAAAAATTGAGATGGCTCGCACGAACAGAAAACCACGCGCCGGGCTCTATGCTGTGGGTGCCATCGTGCTGATCGCTCTCGAAGTCCTGGCTGCCTGGGCACTGGTAGAACTTTCCGGCTGGCTGCGACTAACCGGTTTTCTCCTGCATGTCGTGGCCGCGGCTGCTTTTTTCAAACTGCTGCGCTGGTACAGCCATACGAGCGAGGATGGAAACGCCAGCTTTTCAGTCATCGCCCTGCTCATGGCTCTGGCTGTGCCGGCCTATGGCATCATCCTCATGGCGCTGTTCCCCTTCATTCTGCATCACGTGCGCGTGCGCAACGAAGACTATTTTTCCTGGCTCGAGCCACAACCTGAAGCACAGCACATCGACATGCTGCTGGAAGAAATCCGCGCGGCTGACCGGGAGCAGATTCTGCGCGAAGTAGCTGATATCGCCTCGTTTCAGGATATCTTTCTCGACAATGATCTGCGCGCACAGGAGAATGCCATCACCAAACTCAGCCTGCTGGCCAACCGCGAGGCTGTGCTCATTCTGCAGGCCGTTCTGCGCATGTCGCGTACCGATACACGCATTCTCGCAGCCACAGCCCTGCAGGAAATCGAGGAGAAAACCCTGCATCGCATCGAGCAGCTCAGCAGCCAGATTGCCGAGGAGCCGCAGATCAGCTCGCATTTTCTCGAACTCGCCCGTACCTGTGATCTGTACTGCCACCTCTCGGTTCAGAACGATGCCAGCCTGACCCTCTACCAGAACATGGCACGGGAAAATTACGAGCACTACCTCGCCCTGGAACCTGAGGATAATCACGCTTTATTCGAATACGGGCGTCTGCTGCTGCACATCGGTGAGGCCGCTGCCGCTGAACATATTTTTCGAAAACTGGCACGCGAAAACCCAGACTATGTCAACGCAAAAATCTGGCTGGCAGAGGCCTGCTTCAAACAAAATAAAATCAAAGAAGTTCGCGCACTCTGCGCGCATCTTGTCACCACACCGGGCCTGCCGCCTCTCTGTGAAGATGCGGTGCTCTGGTGGACTATCGACGATTTTGTCGCCGAACATCTGACGGAAAGAATATGACCATGCGAACACAGGCCGACATCTGTCTGGTTCTGGAAGGCACCTATCCCTATGTGACCGGTGGTGTATCATCCTGGACGCATCAGTTGATCAACAGTCTCAGCGAATTCAGCTTTGCCCTGGCGGTGATTTTACCCACGCGCAAAGATAAGGGAGAACCGCGCTACCCGCTTCCGCCGAACATCGTCGAAATGCGCGAACTGTTTCTCCTTGATTATGAGATGCCGGTGGAAAAGCCAGGCTCATATTCATCGCGGGAATTCCAGCCCATCGCCGATTACCACCACAGCGCAGGAACTAAAAACAAAACGCGACACATGGCTGAGATTTACCAGCGCTTTTTCTCTTCACCCCGGGCCTGCCGGAAATCCCGCGCCATGCTCAACACGCGCAATGCCTGGGAGCTTCTGACAGAGCTTTACCGCGACCGCGCCGGTGACGATTCGTTTCTGGATTATTTCTGGAGTACGCGTTTTATCCACATGCCGCTCTTTCAGGTCATGGCCGGCGAGTTACCGCGCGCGCGAGTTTATCATACGTTATCCACAGGCTACGCCGGATTCTGGGCCAGCCTCGGCGCCATGCGCCACCACAGCCCCCTGCTGCTGACAGAACACGGCATCTATACCCGAGAACGGCGCATCGAAATCAGCCGGGCCGACTGGATTTATCAGAATCGCGAGTTTGATGCGCACGTGCGCGAGTCGCAGAGCCGCTTCAAAGATATGTGGAATACCATGTTCAGCATGCTGAGCCGGATCACCTATGAGACCGCGGCACGTATCATCACCCTCTACTCCGGCAATCAGGAATACCAGATCGCCGACGGAGCAGACCCGGAAAAGATGCAGATCATCCCCAACGGTGTCGATGTTGAGCACTACAAACCGCTGTATCGCCAGCGGCTGGAGCAGGAAAAAGACCGGCCGTTCACTATCGGTTTTATGGGCCGGGTGGTCTCGATCAAAGATGTAAAAACCTTTATCCGCATGTGCCGCATCGTCGCTGATGCTGTGCCGGAGCTGCGCGTGCTGCTCATGGGGCCGACGGATGAAGAGCCGGAATACTACCAGGAATGCCTGACGCTGACGCGTACTCTCGGTCTCGATGGGGTCATACAGTTTACCGGCAAAGTGGCGGTTCATGAATATTATCCGAAAATAGACGTGCTGGTTTTGACCAGTATCAGCGAGGCACAACCGCTGGTGGTGATGGAAGCCAACTGTCTCGGGATTCCGTGCGTGACCACGGATGTGGGCGCCTGCCGCGAGCAGCTGTACGGGCGCACACAGTCAGACAAGCTGCTCGGTCAGAGCGGCATCGTCGCCGGGGTCACGCAGGCCGGCGAGCTTGCCGAAGCAGTGATCACCCTGTCCCGTTCGGCCACCCTGCGCCGGCGCATGGGGCTGGCCGGGATGCGCCGGGTGGAGAAATACTACAACAAAAGCAATCTCGATGAACGCTACCGGCGCTTGTATGCCTACTATCTGGAAAACCAGCAAGCACCACCGTCATCTCAGGGCAAGCACATCGAAGATGTTGTGCCGGACGGCCCGCCGTTGCTTTCAGCGACCGTCTCTCGTCTGTTGCGATGATTTCAGAATATGGCGCAGGCGGGATGTGCATGGAATCGGAGCCGATTTTTTTCTGAACCGGAATTGGCTCCCGGATACGTCGGGCGTGACTATTTTTTCGCCATGTGGCGAAACAGAAACACTATTCTCAGGATGAAAAATGGCAGGAATCGGCTTTCAACTCAAAAAGATGTTCGAGCCGGACAGCTGGCTCGATAACCTCAAAGCAGTCAGCTACTCGACGACCATAGCCAGCGGGCCGGTTTTCTTCTCGATACTTTGCCTGGCGCTACTCGGCGTTTTCTTCCGCCCGCTGATGGCCGAAGCACACTTCAGGATATTTCTCATTTCTGTGGTGTATATTTTCGCCTTCTCGCTGATCACAACAGGCACATTGCAACTGCTGCTCAGCCGCTATCTCGCCGATCTGATCTATAAAAAAGAATTCACCTCTGTGGTACCGGTGCTGAGCTCTTCGCTGCTGCTCGTGGTCACGGTGCAGGGAATTTTCGGTCTGCCCTTCTTTTTTCTCTCCGGCACAGACGTTCTCTACCGCCTGACCGCGTTCAGCTTGTTTATCATCCTCGGCTGCATCTGGGTAGTGATGATCTTCCTGAGCGCGATAAAAAACGTGCGCAGCATCGTGCTGGCATTTGCTGCCGGCGTGCTCTCCAGCCTGGTGCTTGGAGTCGTCCTTGGGCTGCGTTATGATCTCACCGGCCTTTTGCACGGCTACGCCATCGGCCAGGCATTGCTGCTGTTCATCCTGCTCGGCCGGGTGCTGGTGGAGTTCCGCAGCGAACAACCGCCGGATTTTTCTTTCATCCGATTTGTGAGGGTTCTGCCCCAGCTCGTGCTCACCGGCCTGTTTTTCAACACCGGAATCTGGATCGACAAGATGATTTTCTGGTTTAGCGATAGCGGTGAAAAACTCAGCTCCTTCCTCTACCATAACCCGGACTATGACAGCGCCACATTTCTGGCCTGGCTGACGACGATTCCGGCATACACCTATTTTCTCGTCCGCGTCGAAACCGACTTCTATAACCAGTTCCGCTCTTTTTTCGACCGTATCCTCAGCCGCAAGCCCCTTGACCACATCGTCGTACAGCGCATGAACATCGCCGCATCCATGCGCATGAGCTACGCCGGGATGATCAAACTGCAGGGAGTGATCACGCTGCTTTGCCTGCTGTTTTCCCGGGAGATCGTCGCAGCGTTCGGTCTTTATCCCATCAGCAGCCTGATTTTCGAGAAGGTGGTTATCGCTGTGTTTCTGCAGATGCTGCTGCTGACCACATTCATCTTCATGATGTACTTCGATATCCGCACAGAGCTGGTGCTGGTGGCAGGCGTTTTTCTGCTCAGCAACGCCACACTGAGCTGGCTGAGTCTGGGTCTGGACTACCGATTTTATGGCTATGGTTTTCTGGCCGCCAATTTCATCGCGCTGGCGTTTGCGTGGTATTTTCTCGACAAGCATGTGCAGGAACTGGAATTCCGCACTTTTGTGCAGCAGCCACTTGGATGAGGGAATAGATCATCTCGTCACACCGCTCCCGCGGTGTGACGCCCATCCCGACGCTCCAGCGTCGCCGCCACCCAACCCGATCAACCGGCACTTACCACGCAAAACAAAAGATGTTCTGCCCCAGGCAGACCGGTTGAAAAGGGAAAGCTTAATCTCGTCACACCGCTCCCGCGGTGTGACGCCCATCCCGACGCTCCAGCGTCGCCGCCACCCAACCCGATCGACCGGCACTAACCACGCAAAACAAAATGCTCTGCATCAGGCAGACCGGTTGAAAAGAGAAAGCAGGCTGAGTTCACAGCCAGAACGTTTCCATCCTACAAACCTATTCACTGCTGCACGCAACATCATTTTTCGAGGCATCCCAGCAGGCTTTGGCACCGCCGTTATAGTCCGGCGCGATGATGTAGCCCTCACCGGTCTCGACATTCCAACCGACCTCAACGGTGGTTTCTGCTGAGAAATCATACATCAACATCCTGCGATCCGCTCCGTCGCGGAACAGGGTAATCTGATCATTTTGAGAATCGCCTTCTGCTAGCATGGTAAAGGCAATGACCGAAGAAGTTTCCGAATTTTCCTGCCATTGCACCAGCAGCATATCATAAGTGGAATCCGGGCGCGTCGGATCGTAAATCGTCCAGGAACCGGATTTATTATTCGGGCCTGAACGACCGGCATACCAGAGGAAATCATCGAGATTATATTCCTGACCCTGGAAGGTGATGCGCATTTCCCAGATCGCTTCCCCGTTGGTGCTGTCACGTACTCCGGAAAGATCAGCCTGCAGGCTGACGCCGTTGTACTCCATCGAGAAAGTCCAGTGATATTTACCATCATCGCCGACAGCCGGCTGCTTGGTCAGCGCTGCGGCAAAAGTCGCCATAGGAATACCGGCCTGTACCAGCATCAGGGTATTGAACTGCAGGACGTTGCGAACCGCTTCAGCAAAATTATCCCGTGCCGCCGGTACATCACCGTTCTGCGCCGCTTTTCCGGAACTGAAAAAATATGATATATCGATGGCCAGTGCAGTCGATGGTGGCAAATCGGGCTGCCCCTGTTTGTTCGCCGGATCGACGGGATTCTCTGCGCAGGCAAACCAGACGAGCTGGCTGGCAAGCAGTGCGATCGCTGTTTTTTTCATCGCTCCTGTTTTCATACTCATGTCTCCTCGTTGTGATGATCGTCATCCCAGCAGGTCTGGGCTGAAAGTAACCGGTCGTGAACAGCAATTCGGATGCCAAAAGCGGCAGACACTGAGCAGGACAATACAAATTATTGTTTATAAATGAATTAGGTGAAAAAAATCAACTCGTCTTTGATTGCCAATAGCAAGGGAATATGAGAGAGAATTACCAGTACGTAATCATAATATTGATATTAGCGCCAATTTTGCGTACATTTTGCGCTTGCAGTGATCGGGGAACTATGTTTGTCGATTGCCGCACAACGGAGCGCTTTACGCAAGGATAAGCCGGGCTACCGGTGGCTCTTGCCCAAATCGTGTGGGTTAATTTTCAGTATGCGCAACCGGGACGAGTCCCCGGAATGTACCGCAAAATTCATGTCGCGACGTACGAGACATTCCATGATTCAGCAACCTTGAGCGAATACGGATGAGATACGACAGAAATGTCGCAGGACGGGGAGAGCGTAACGCGACATTGCATGATTCTGCACGCTTGAGAGGGGGCTGAAACGCGACATAAATGTCGCGGTACGGGTACAGGTACGGGTACCCGGACAAATAAATATCGTCACCAATCCCAAAAATTGGGCCGAGGACAAATATCATTTTGACAACCATCAACACCGGCCGGAGTTGCAAAACGATAATTCCCATACCCACACAATATGAGGAACAGCCTTTCCGGTTATACATGGGAAATACATGATGAGCAGCAGTGATGCAGGTGAAAGAAGCGAAACGCGGGTTCATCGCCTCGAGGCGGAGGCCTTTATCCGCGCCGCACGGGGGAAGCGTATTTTAGATGTGCGTACACCCGGAGAGTTTGCCAAAGGCCATTTGCCCGGTGCGAGCAATCTGCCTCTGTTCAGTGATGCGGAACGCGCAGAGATCGGCACGCTGTACAAGCAGGTCGGACGCGAACAGGCTATTTTGCGCGGATTAGAGATCGTCGGGCCGAAGATGGAGCAGCTTGTGCGTGCAGCACATATCGATGTTTCGGATCCAGCAGTTTATGTGCACTGCTGGCGTGGCGGCATGCGCAGCGAAAGCCTGGCCTGGCTGCTAGGGCTCAGTGGTTCCCGTGCCCATGTCCTCATCGGCGGGTACAAAGCCTTCCGAAATTTTGCCCTGAGCAAATTTTCCCAGCCGTTCCGTCTGATCATCCTCGGTGGCCGCACCGGAAGTGGTAAGACCGGCATTCTGCACGCTCTGCAACGCCTCGGCGAGCAGATCATCGATCTCGAAGAACTGGCAATGCACAAGGGTTCTGTCTTCGGCGGGCTGCACAGCGGCCAGCCGATAACTCAGCAGACTTTTGAAAATGCTCTGGCCGTGGCGCTGGAGGAACTTGATCCCAGTAGGCCTGTCTGGGTGGAGGACGAGAGTCAACGCATCGGCCGCATGCGCATTCCCGATGATTTCTGGCGCCAGATGGCGCATGCACCTGCGGTCATCGTCGAAATGCCTGTTGTGCTGCGCAAACAGATCATCTTAACCGACTATGGCGACATCGACCGCGATCAGCTCAGCGAAGCGGTGCAGCGCATCGAGAAGCACCTCGGTGGGCTGCGAACCAGGCAGGTCATCGAGGCCATTGCCTGCGGAAACCTGGACAAGGCCTGCGATCTGCTCATCCCCTACTATGACAAGCGTTACGATTATGCCTTACAGCGCCGGCACGAGCAGGACATCCTGTCTGTCCGCTGCGAAACCTGTGATGCAGAAGACAATGCAGCCAAAATCCTGCAGGCAGCACAGACACTACTCAACAGCATGCCCACACTACCACTATCCTGAACCACTCGCTGCCCCCATCTCCTGAGTCTTCCACCTGCTCATGCTCGATTCCTGCATCCTGCTGTGATGAGCGGATCAACAGAAAAAACACAGCAACCGTTTACCGCATTTCAGCTCCGAACGAAACCGTTTTTACAGCGGATCTGACTGTTTGCCATCAAAACAGTGTGAGCCCGTCTTCCTCTTCAGGCAAGTCGTCCTGATCCTGGGGCTGGGGCTCAGGAAACGCCGGTTCTTCGGACTGTTCCGGCCTCTTTTGCTCAGCACCATCCGGTACGACAGTGACCGGCAGTTCTCCGGCTGAATGTTCCGCTTCAGCGTCGGGTATGGTGGTATCCAGTCCGGCTTCCTGCTCAGGAGCAGTCGTCGTTTCCTCATCGGCAAAAGCACTCTGAGTAATCGAGATGCTGATCTGCGCCAAAGCCTGTTTCATGCTCTGAAACAAGCTTGACAGTTTCTCAGCTGACGCATGGATATCCCTCGTCCGCTGCATCTGCTCGCTGGTTTGCTGGCTGATGGCGTTGATATTTCGGCTGATTTCATCACTGGTCTGTGCCTGCTCCTCGCTTGCAGTCGCCACCTGGGTGATGATATCGATTACGGCATCGGTGTTTTCGATAATTTCGTGCAACGAATCGCCGGCCGTATCGACCAGGTCCTTGCCATGCTCCACCTCGCGGGTCGCTGTTTCCATCGTCCGCACCGCGTCTTCGGTCTCCTGCTGAATCTGATTGATGGTATCGGCGATCTCCTTGGTCGCTTTGGTCGTGCGTTCAGCCAGCTTGCGGACTTCATCAGCGACCACGGCGAAGCCTCTGCCCTGCTCGCCGGCCCGTGCCGCTTCGATGGCTGCGTTCAGAGCCAGCAAATTGGTCTGATCAGCAATAGCGTCGATCACCTGCACGATTTCACCGATCTGATCGCTGCGCCGGCCCAGTTCCTGTACTGTTGTCGCCGATTTGCGCACGACTTCGTTGATGCTGTTCATCGCCTGGATGGTTTTGTTGATGACCTTACCACCTTCATGGGCTTTCTCACCGGATTTACGCGCACTGCTTGCTGCCAGAGAGGTGTGTTTGGTATTTTCAGCAATCGTACTGGACATCTCCTCCATGGCACCGGCAATCTCGAGGGTTTGTGCACTCTGAGCGTCGGTAGATTGGGCCAACTGATCAATACTGGTGTTGATCTGCGTACTCACAACGCTCGATTCATTGAGAGTGTACGACAGGCTTTCGAGAATTTTCTCGACTTTTTCTGCCGTACTGTTGAACACATTGTACAGCCGGCCGAGTTCATCATCACGCTCAGGTTCGATACGAACCGAGAAATCTCCGTCCGAAATCTTATCCATCGCCTCGATCAACCGGTTCGTGGTGCGATGCAGGTATTCATTTTCATCACCAAAGCCCTGATTTCTGCGCGCCTCTTCTGCCGATTTTTCAGCTTCCTCAGTTTTCCTCTTCAACTCTTCTGTAACCGATCGTATATGTGCCACCATCTTATTCAGAGATTCACCGAGATGGCACAGTTCTTCCCCACCCTGCTCAGGAAATGTAACATTGAAACCCGAAGAGCAGGCTTTTTCCGCAGTATCGCGTAATTGATTGATCGGCCGGATCACTCCGCGACTGACAGCTACGAGCAGAAAAGCAGAGACTATGGTTACACCACCAAAGATTATCGCTCCAACCGTGAGAACCCCGGCATTTGAGGCGGCATGTAACTCCTGCAGAGGAACTTTTGCTTCGATCACTGCACGCACTTCGCCAGGCTGGCGGGGCTGGCTATTGCCGGCCAGGGCGTTGTAAGCTGCGGCTGTCTGCTCATCAAAAACCAGAGGCAGCGCCAGACGCACATACTCCTGACCTTTGTTTTTTTCATACACCCAGACAGGCTTTGCCTTGCCTCTTGCAGCGACAATCGCCCGACGTGCCAACGGTTGTGCAGGCATTTCATCCTGCTGCACCGGATAAATTTTCAGCCGGGCCGCGCCGGGGCTGCGGCGGGAATTGGCATCGAGCAAGCGTAAAAAATCCAGATCCGCCGGCAGCTCACCATCTGCTCCGGCGAGCTCAACCGCCTCACTTTCGCGCTCAAGCTGTGAACGTTTCGCCAACTGTTCGAGATATACTGTATAGGCTGCCGAAGCCTGCCGTGCAGCACTTTCTGCCAGCCGCCGGCCGGTCGAGTACGTATTCTCATTACCCAGTGAGCTGAGCTGCCATACGCCGAGTCCGAGTACAAGAGCCCCTCCAACCAGAACCGGCAAAATTATCTTCTGATACAACCGCAAATTGTCCAAAAACGCCATGTTCACTCCTCCAGGAACGATCATCTTATCTTGAATTACACGAGCCTATGTGGCAGTTTTTAACTCCACTTGAATCATAAAAACGCATTGCGTGGGGAGATATCGAGCCAGGCAGCTCCTGATACAAAAAACAGGTGTGGCAGACCGCGCTCTCCGCTCCATCAGCTTTAATGTTATATCGCATCATGCCGGGAAAACATAAAGATATGAAAGGAAGTTCGTAACCGGGGGAGACGCAAAGACTTTTCTTCCCATCCTGTGGGACAAACACGGTTTAGCATACCCGCACCGGTATGGAGGAAGTGGCAGTTTCGGGCTCCCTGATCCTGCGCTGAACTTTGACGTACACGCCGACTCAGAATAAAACGTTCATAGTCCACGTCCATCCTGCCCCAAAGTCGCCGATTTTATCGCAACAGCCCGACAGAAGACAGGCCTCCGGCATCTCGAAAACGCAGATTCAAATCCAACCTGAGCGATTTATTATTTGGAACTAAAAAAGCAGCAAAAGAAGCTATTTGAAGGGATTGCTGCATTCAATTTTCAGTATATGGTGTCAGGTCGTCGTGGATATTTTTTATCTCTATCTATCCGCATCGTATCTGATTATTCCGTCCTCACAGCTTTGGACTGAAGCCGGGTTGCACCACGAAGCTTCGAAGAGCACGAAGAAAGCTGAAGTATCGTAAAATCAATACCAGCAGTTCCTGCCGCTCTTCTTGTTTTTCTTCGCGTCCATCGTGCACTTCGTGGTGCACAAAAATGCACAGATGACGTTCAAATCTCAGGAGCCGAACATTTCTATCGTTTCTGGCATGAGAATGAAAAACCAGCAGGATATCCCGTTCGTTCACCTGAAGTGCATTTTTTGGGGAACTAAGAAGCAGCAGTCAAAGCTGTTTGAATGGATTGCTACATTTAATTTGCAGTATCTGTTGCCAGGTCGTCGTGGATATTTTATCTCTGTCTGCACGCAGCATGCCATAACCTTTTGGGGGCCACAGCAATTGTGATATTAGCAGACGCACATCCAAAATAAAAACTATATTTTGCCACAAAAAACTCTGGCTATCCATTTAACTCAGCAATGTTGCTTTTTTTCAGCCAATCGCCAGAGCACAGCACATGCCTGCACCAGATCTGTCATTATTGAAAGAATCGCTCTGATTAGGTCAAAATAAAGCAACAGGCCGATAACCAGACTACAGAGTCACGACCAAACCTCACACAAAGC
>WFTM01000341.1 GCA_015485525.1 Candidatus Zhuqueibacterota bacterium
AAAAATCTCTTCTTCCGTGCTGCAGGCGATCACGCTGTCGTCTTCACGAAAAAGCCCGTATTCATTCATTTTCAGACCGGAGCGACGCGCAAGGGCGCGCATGGCTGTGTTGTGCTCTTTTGAGCCAGTAAAGTGGTGTAACGTAAACGGGAAGGCAGCCTCGGGCACGACGCGCAGGTCTGCCTGAATGCCCTCCTCGAGTATGACGCTGCTCTTGGTTTCGCCATGGGCAACAACCGAGGCGACCCCGGGCATGGTGACGAAAAATGTCATCAGTCCGGCTCTATCCTTTTCCTCCGCTGATGCAACGATATCGATATCCTTCACTGTTTCGCGATGCCGGCGCAGGCTGCCAGCAACTTCGGCACGAATCACAGCCGGTCGGGCACGCAGGGCGAGCAGCAGACGTTCGGCCGCAGCCGCGGCACTATGGTAATGATGGCGACCGCTGTGTTTGCGGATGAACGCTATCCCTTCGAGAATTTTTGCCTGCATCTTGCTGCCGAACCCGTCAAGTGCGGCGACGCGGTCTTCCTGGCATGCCTTTTCCAGAGCTTCGAGGGAGTCGATGCCGAGTTCTGTGTACAGCTTGCGGATTTTTTTCGGCCCCAGGCCCGGGATGCGCAGAATATCCAGCAGCGAGGCAGGAAAACTTGCCCTCAGTTCATCATAGAACGGCAGCCCGCCTGTGCTCACCAGCGTGGTGATTTTTTCTGCCAGCGCCTTGCCGATGCCCTTGACAGAGCCGATCTCGCCACTCTCAACCAACGCCTGCAAATCGCCGGGCAGGCCCTTGATCACGCGCGCGCCGTTGTAGTAAGCCCGTGTCTTGAAGGGATTTTCCCCCTTCAACTCCAGCAGCACACCGATCTGTTCGAGAATGTCCGCTACCTGTTTTTTATCCATTTTTCACTTCATCACTATATGGCCAGCTTGTGTACATTTCCGGTGCGTCACAGATACACCGGGCGACTGAAATCAAACTCGCCGCTGATCTTAGCGGCAAACTCGTCAGCATCGAGAGCAAAAGCCGGGCTGACTTCGATCTGCAAATTTTCACGCTCCGGGACCTCATAGCCGCAGGCACGAAACCAGCGCGCGTACATCTGGCTCATATCACGGCGCGCAGTCGCCGGGGAATCTTCGCCATCAGCATTCTTGACCGGGCTGAATTCTTCGCTGCGTTCTACCTCGAGAATGGCGCTGTTTTCCGTCCATGCCAGCGCGTCAAAGATGAATTTTTCAAATTTATAGCCGTTGGGGGCATCCGGCTCGATGCGCTTGCCCTCTGCATCGATATAGGGAATTTTTTTGTGTGCCACATGCCAGGGCAGTTCGAGTTTCCGGCCGGCCAGCGAGGCAACGAAGGCAACATCGAGCACATGAATAGCAATGCTGCCGGCATTGTAGAGCAGAGAACCATCTTCGGCCCGGGCCTGCTTCAGTTCGTCAGAGAGATCGCTGTACTCGATGACCCCGAGCTTGCCATTGATACGGCCAACGACGCCAACTTTCTCGAATGCATCGCGTTTCGGGCAGACTTTGGCAGACATCTGGGCTTTACGATCGAGATGGTAGCCGATAAAAACCGGGTCGCAGAGAGAGACCAGCACATTATCGACCTGAAAATAGAACAACTGCTCCAGCCCGCGCTGCTGCATATCGTCAACAGCACCGGTTCGTGCCAATGCGGCGAAAATGCCGCCGTGGCCATCCGGATTGGTGAAGATGTGGCCGGGCTCGTCGAGGATGAGCTTGCCGGAGGCATCGAGAGCAGGCATCATGCCCTGCTGAAAAAAGAAGACGTCCTCTGCGGGCAGGCCGAAATAAGCATGCTGCTCAAAGTACGCCCGGGTCTCGGCGTCGTTACTCTGGCTGGTCATGATATACCACGGAATACGGGTGTCATAGCGGGTGTTGAGGGCGAGTAATTTTTCGGCATGCAGTTGGAACAGGGTTTTATTCTTCACCGGTGTGATGGGGAATTTGCCCTTAGGGCCATCAAAGCCCAGCCGGCTGCCCTGGCCACCGGCAACCAGCAATGCTCCGACTTTGCCCTGGCGCAACATTTCCTCTCCGGCCCGGCGCATTCGCGCGCGCTCCTTCCGGCCGGCTGCATCGCGGGCAATCGGGATCGGTTTTACCGGCTCAAGTTTGCCATCAACGGCTGCCCTGCCGCCACCGATGTACTGATCAAACAGTCCCTGCAAAGCTGAAAAATCGATATTTTGGATCTGTTGCAAAAAGTTGCTGCGCTGCTGGCTGGAAAGAGAATCCCAAAACCTGAAGATGTGCTCCTGCCCGAAGCTGGCTGCTGTGTGCTGAAGTGCGGCGTACTGTTCTTTAACTGTGCTCATGCGGCTATCCTGCTCTTGGAGTCCTGAGTCGGCAACGAGTCGAAAACGAGGAATATATAGCGCCATGAGTATATGATGCAACTGAATTCGCGGGCAGGAACTCGCGGATGGTCAAGGAAGGTGATCCCCCGGAGGATTTGCGTACATAACAGGCCGGAAGAAACAGAGCGGGAAGCAGGCCGTCACCTATTCCATGGCAACGGAGCTTTTCACGCTTTCTTCTGCATGGGCTTGCGGCTCTTCGACGGCATTTTTCTTTGTCACTACCAGTTCCGGCTGTGTTTTTATCGCCAGCAGTTTTTTGACCGCACGGATTTTGCTTTTCAGCGTCTTCTCAGACCTGACGACGAGCAAATAATCCTGCGCTTTCAATGCGGCATTAAGATGATGAATTTCATCGTGGATGCGCTTGATGCGGTAACGAACGCGGTCATATCGATTTTGGTCGATGTAGGTCAGACGGGGCAGGTTCTTGGCTTTCAGCGTCACTTCATCGACCTCGGCAACGATACTGCGCAACAGGCTGCGGGCCTTTTTTTGCGCGCTGAGCCGTGATTTTTCGTAGGCCGCAAATGCCTTATCGAGGCGGATCGTGAGCTGTGCGATGCGCTCATCAAAGCCGGCAACTTCGCCTGCGTTGAGCAGACTTTCACTTTGATCATAGAACTGCCGCAGTTGTGCGACCGTTTCCGGAAGATAGCGAACAGCATCAGACTGTTCGAGAGCGGTGAGATGAATCCGTGCCTGCGTGAGCTGGTGCTCATAGGATGGACCGCAAGCAGTCATCAGCAAAGCTGCAACCAACATTCCCCCAACCCATTTCCAGGAACGTGTGCAGAGCATAA
>WFTM01000342.1 GCA_015485525.1 Candidatus Zhuqueibacterota bacterium
AGCTGATGACCTGCTCGAAATCCCGGGTCGTCTGGACAGCAGGGTAGCGGGTGCGGATTTTTTCCAGTTTTTCATCGTCGAGATCGCAGGCGATAAGCCTGCCGCATGCGCGGGATTCGTACAGGTTGCGCAGCAGGTTTGGCCCCCAGTAACCGAGGCCAATGACAGCAATTGAGATAGACATGATCGATTCCGGAATGAGTAAGAACTTTCAGGGTAACCTGATTTTTTTGTAAATAAACGCATCGCGCCAGGGAAGCCGGGATATCTGAAAATTTCGCATGACAAAGTGTTCTGTTAAAATGTGTCAGCAACATATTTTCAGAGGATGTTTTCTAACGATAAAAAATCTTTCAGATTAAGAACAATCAAATGTAAACATTTCGGCAGGAATAGCAACATCGATCTGTCAGGTTATGTATTTTTGCCGGTCTGCAATCGTTCGCAATAAAGTAGCACAGGCGCTATTATTTCAATAGTAAAGAGAAAAGGATGATACGTGTCACAGGGGAAATGCAGAAAAAAAAACATGCAAACGGGAAAGCTTGCTATACTGTTTCTCTGCCTTGCACTGATCAGCTGCGAACACCGGCCTGGGTTGTTGGGTACGCAGAAAATCCGTTTTCAGGTGAGTTATAATCCCTACGAAGAAGTCATTTGGCAGAAGTGGCGACGCTGCCTCTCCCAGCATCATGACCACATCAACGCACGTGTCGATCGTATCCGGACTTATGACCGGGCCGGCTATCAGGCTGTAGTGATGCTGGGCTATGGTGGTAAT
This sequence comes from Candidatus Zhuqueibacterota bacterium, assembly GCA_015485525.1. Lineage (GTDB taxonomy): Bacteria > Zhuqueibacterota > Zhuqueibacteria > Zhuqueibacterales > Geothermadaptataceae > Geothermadaptatus. The sequence goes on from WFTM01000342.1 coordinate 782, forward strand.
CCGAAACTGCCTTTTGCCTATCGAAAGCGGCTTTGGCCTGTCGGTCAGGTGGTCGAAGGTTTTAAAAATGACGATGAATTATTGGCCACACTGGATAACATCCGTTTTTTTATCCCGGCGATGGAAGAACCGGGGAGAGAACACGCCACCTCACCGTTTTTGACGCAGTACATCGAAAAATATCCCGAAAATTCAGGAAAACAAAAAGCGCAAAATCAATATCAAACACCGGCAGAAGCTATGGCGCTGATCACGAAGTTGGGGGGCATCCCCGTGTTAGCGCATCCGACGCGGACTTATCGGAATTACGCAAATTTGCCGCTGAATATACATGTCGAAATCTATAACGCTCAGTTCCGCTATCGTTTTTTCAAGGGAGATAGACTACAGGATGACAACGAACATTTTCTCAAAATATGGGATGCGTTGCTTCTCGAGCGATCCACGCGGATATGGGGGTACGCCGTGAACGACTGGCACGGCCCATTTAATTTGGAATTGCGCAGCGAAAATCCTGAAATTTACGACAGCGGTAAAACGCTGGTGATGGTGAAGGAGTTCAGTCTCGAAGCATATCGCCGGTCGATCGAACGCGGCGCGTTTTTCGCTATCCGAGACCTTGGTGTCGAGAAAAATCGTTATCCCCGTATAGACAGCATCGCGGTTACCGGCACCGCGATCGAAATTTTTTCGCAACCCGGCGCTGAGGTGCGCTGGATCGGCAACGGCGCGCTGATCGCCAGCGATTCCAGGCTCCTGCTGCAGAGCCTTCCCGAAAACTTACGGTACGCCCGCGCGGAAGTCAGCAACGAACATGGCACGGTGTTCGTGCAGCCGTTCACGCTCAGGCCTGCTGTTCCCCAATGAGCCTCCGGTAAAGCTCCACTAACTTCATCCTCTCCTGTTCCCAGTTCATAGTTTCCTGTATGGCGCGCATACCATTTGCGCCCATCGCGCGGCGTTTTTCAGGATCGCCGGCCAACTCGCGTATTGCCTGCGCCAGCGCCCTGCCACTGTTTTCCGGCACCACCACCCCGCATTTATATGCCTCGACCACCTGCCGGATTTCCCCGACATCCGAGGCGATGACCGGTACGCCCATAGCCATGGATTCGAACAATTTCATCGGGCTGATGTAACGAAAAATCGGTGTCGGGTGGTAGAGCATGACCGATATATCCATCGCGCGGTAGTAGGCGACAACTTCGGTCGGGGGAATGAACCCGGTTACAGTCACTCTGGTGTTGATCCCCTGCATGAGACGTTCAAATTCGCGGCTGAAGTTGGGCGTAACGCCGCCAACGAGCAGCAGCTCCGGCGACAGATCACGCACCTGGTCCAACGCCTCGACGAGTTCTTCTATACCTGTGTCCGGCTGGATAGTGCCAATACGGCCGAGTACGATTCCGGTGTCAGTGCCGCGTTTCTCCTCACCGGCACTGAAAAGTGTCTTTTCAGGATAGTTGTACAAGATCGTCACGGGCCGTGGTGTCAATTCTCGGAAACGCGCTGCCATCAGTTCGTTCACGGTGATGATGGTATCAACACGGCGGGAGAGAAATTTCTCCAGCCCGCGCATGATGGCGAGGATATAACCCGGTTGCGACAGTTCAAACATTTCCGGATAGGGATCGTGGGCATCGAAAATAACTGGTCTGCGCCGCAGCCGGCAGGCGAGCAGGCCGGGGAGAACGGTATTAAGATCCTGGCATTGCAGAGCATCGAATTCAGCACGCAGGAGTGTGCAAAAAGCCTTAAACCAGAACGCCAGGGTGCGCATCCCCTGGAGGATACCGCCGCGGCTGAAAGTGCCGCTGGAGGCGATATTGGTAATCTCCAGTCTATCGATCTTCTGCTGAGCCGGCAGCGTGCCTCTGCGGTCCCAGGCGTACACATGCACACGGAACCCGTGATCGAGCAGTGCTTTGGTTTCCTTGCGTAACTGGGCGTTGTCCTGGTATGGATAGCTGACCAGAAATGCGATTGTGGGTGCTGGCTTCATGAGATGTGCCCCCTGAGCAGGTGTCGGTAGAGTTCTTCACTGTTTTTGCGAATGTCGAAAAAAGTTTCAGCCCGGTCGCGCGCCAGGGTTGCGAGATGGTGCCGGGCAGTCGGGTCAGTGATCAGAGCATGCAGTTTTGCTTCAAGTACACCGGCGTCGCGAGGTGGAACGAGCCAGGATTCATACTCTGGCCCGAGCACATCGCGGATGCCGGGGATGTTCGTGCCGATCACAGGCAGCATGCAGGCAGCAGCTTCGACGACGGCGTTTGGCAGGCCCTCATGATAGCTTGGAAAAACGAAGACATCCGCCGAATTCAGCAGTTCTGCGCTGCGATGATGGGCTGTTTCACCAGCCATGGTGACGCGCTGTTGCAGTTCATTCTCGGCGATCCAGCGTTCGAATTCCGTCCGCAGGGGGCCATCGCCGATGATAAGCAGGCGCAGCCGCTCATGTATCCGGGCCAGTCTGGAGAAGGCCGCCATCAGTTCACGCAGACCTTTGTCTGCACGCAGAAAACCGAGATAGGAGATCACGAGATCGTTTGCCGAAAAAGAAAGCCGCTGTCTGGCCGCTGTGCGGGTTTTGGCATCAGGGGCAAAGTGTGTGAGATCGCAGCCGCGAAACAGGGGTTTCACCTTCGCCTGCGCACAGATATCGCGTGCGATACGTGCCAGGTCACTGCCGGTTGTGAACAGGCCTGCGAGATGTTTGAGAATGTGGCGCGTGCGCGCATGTATGCGCCTGCTTTGAAAAGGGAAGACGTTCAGGTCTTCCCCGACAGCATAGCAGAAAGCTGGGATGTCGAATTCGTCTGCCAGGCGCAGCGCGGCCTCGCCATCAGGGATGATGGAGTTGGCGAGGATGGCGTCGAATCGGGCATGGGGGTGATTTTTACGAATATGGCGGCGCAGGGAATAGAAGCAGGCTGATCCGCTCAGTGGGCGATACCAGGCGCCGGGCAAACGCAGAAAGCGGACATATTCAACGAGAAAAATGCCATAGTCCCTGCGCGTCTCGATGCGATGATAATCCCGCCACTTCCGGCTTATGCGCGCCATCAGAGCGTTGGCCCACGGAACAGGCACGAGCACAGTGATACGAATATTCTGCGCGGCAAGATGGCGGAGTTGATTTTCGACGAAAATTCCCAGCAGAGGCTTTGTCGCATTGGGAAAAAGGTGGCTGATGACGAGCAGATTCATGGCTGAACCTCCGTCATGATATCTGCACCGTGCGTTCATCCACGGTCAGGCGGCTCATCACGGTGGCCATGGCAAACAGGGTCCAGAGCACGAAATAGGTCTGAATCGAACCGAAAAGGGCGACGAACATCAACGCCAGCAGGCTGGTTCGCAAGCTGCGGCCTATGGCCACGAGGCGAAGATCACCAGAGCGCTCAAAATGCCGGACTGCCTGTGTCAGAAGGCGTCGTGAGTTGAGAAACAGTCCAACAAAGGCGAGGAAGGCAAAAACCCCGCTTTCGGACCAGATCTCCAGATAGGCGTTATGCGTGCCGAGGTGTTTGGCGATGAATTGATTTGAAACCACGATAAAGTTTCCCATCCCGAGACCATTGAAGGGATAAGCCTGAATAAGCTCGATGGCTCCGGCATACAGGCGCGCGCGCCAGCGCAGGGATGTATCCTGATAGGGAGTGAAAACCATCGACAGCCGCTCGATGATTTCCGGTGGTAAGAGCAAGAGTCCGATGATGACAAACAGAGCAAAGGCGATGATCGGCCATTTGCGTGCCCGAAAATCCCAGGCCACGAGAAAAAGCAACAGTGCGAGTCCGATTAGCCCGGCCCGTGACATGGTCGCGCCCAGGGCTAGGATCGATCCGGCGATGAGCAAGAGCAGCAGAGCTTTGGTGCGGCGTTTCCCGGCGGTAAGAAAAAATGAATAGACCAGAAAAGAGGTGATGATCAGCAGAGTGTAGCCGAGCACGTTCGGGTTGGCGGTCAGGCCGCGCAGCCGCAGGCCTTCTTCGAGGATATTGCCGCCGCCGAGGGCTGAGAGCAACGCGTACACGCCGTAGAGCACGGAGATTGCCACGGAAACCGTTGCCACGATCATCAGCGTGTGCATCAGTTTTTTTTCGGTGATGGCGTTGGTGAAGATAAAGAAAAACAGGATCAATTTGCTGTACTGGAGCAGATAGGCCCAGGAATTCTGAGGCCAGGGCGCATCGATCATGGACACGACGAGAAAGAACATCAGCAAAAAAATCAGCAACATGTTTGTGTCGAGATAGATGTTGGGTTCTTTGCTGAGAAACTGTTCGATGGCCCACGCGGCGATAAAAAACAGAGTGACGAGAAGAAAACCGCCCGGCAACTCCAGTCCCCAGGCGATGCCGGAAAAGAGAAAAAATGTGACCAGGTAGATGGAGAGCGGCAGGGAGAACAGAATGCTGATGCCGATGGCGACCAGAGGGATGAGGGCAGCGGCCGCCAGCCCGAGAGCACTGTTGGCAAGATAGACGACAGCAAGGCACAGCGGCAGGCCAACGGCGAGCAGGAAAGAAAATGGTGGAAGTGCAAGCGGTTTTGTCTGCATGGCGGTTTGTTGTTCAGGTTGTCTTGCGCAAAAAGATAGCCAGGGTGCGTTTACCGGATTCGTCGGCGATTTCACGGCTGCTGTGGAGCTCTGCCTGCCAGAGTTGCATCAACTCAGAGAAGGTTTCCCGCAGGCTATCCACGGTTTCGTTCTGGTGGCTCTCGAAAACCATGGTCTGCCAGGGGATGTTGGCCAAATCGCGGATCAGTCCAACGTGATGCCAGGCTGCGAGATAAAAGACCACAGCGCCTTCGAGATGTGGAGTGATCCAGGCAGGGATGTCCTTCTTCAGCTCATACTCCGGCCCGAGTTGCGCCGGAAAGAGCTGTGTCCGGTTGGCGCCCAGCAGTGCGAGAATACGCCGGGAATGTACGATGACTTTGGGCAGGTCCCAGCCCAGCACCCAGGATGCACCGGCGTTCAGGGCGAGGGCGCTCATCAGTCCGGCGTTGCAGCAGATATCCAGGACCACTCGCCCGTGCAGCGGCCTCTCTGCAGCGGCGAGCATTTCACGGATCGTCGGCCAGCGCATGCTGGTGTCGCGTTTACCCGCATGTCCTGCTCCGGGTATGGCCTGATACAGGGACTTTTTCTTGCCGTGGTGCAGGTGAGTATCACCAAAGTGTAAATCCTGTCGCGCGGCTTCCACCACATCGGCAAGGATGCGGTTGGTCTCTGGCAGGAACTGCTGGAAATCGACGTACAACAGTTCATCACTGTTCGCCTCGCGGATCAGATTGCCATTGCAGCCCGGCTTGTCGAGAAAGTCCTCATCCTGCAGCCCGGAGATGCTGGTCAGGCTGAAGTATTTTTTTTCTATGTGCTGCTGGAGAATGCGCATGAAGCGGTCATATTCCGCAAGGGTGGGCACTGCACCGGCAACATGCCGAACAACGAAACAGGAATAGCGCTGCTCTTTGCTCTGCAGCTCGGTAAGACCGTACAGTTTCGGGCCGATGCCAAGCGCGTAGAGCGCACTGGCTGCCGCTTCCTGTGTGGACAGAGGACCGGTCATTTTTTCAGCTGAGCGTGCCCGTGTAACGCCGGAAAAAAGATATACCGCCTCATCAGGAGCAGCAAAATTTTTCAGGATTTTATAGCCGGCATCCGGCGGAAACGCTGCAACCATATCACCCAGAACCGCTGTAAGTTTTTCCTGCGGCGGCAGGTAAATCGTATGCCCTCCCTGAACACATCGTACACCAAGGCGATCGAAAAGCGCACACAGCTCTTCTGCATTCTGAGCGCCACCAAATGCCACCGGCCATGCTTGCTGCGACTGTTTGTATGCGCGAAAATCGAGATTGTCCGTCTTGCCCAGGCTGCGCAAGCGATGTTCGCTGAAGCGCAAAAAGGCCATCAGCTCGTAATAGCCGCTGCGCAGAATCTTTTCTGTAAACGGCAGCTTCTTCAGCGGCCGAAAGGTATTGTACAAAATTGGCCCGAGGACTTCGGAGAATGATTTCATATATCCCAGTTTTCTAATAGGGTTGTCGTGTGTGCGGTCTGGGTATCCAGTTTACTCAGCAAACCGGGCCTGATCCAGATACCGACATCTGTCATTCCGGCCAAGCGAAGCGAAGTGCCGGAATCTCATCTTTTCTGGCACGTGCCTGAGTCTGGGGGATTCCGGTCTTCCCCTGCAGGAAAACCGGAATGACGATTCTGCAGTATAGGCACATGCTGTGGTCAGGCGATCTGCCTGAAAAATGCAACCGTGCTGAGTTAAGTCGATAACCGGTGGTCTGCGGTTCGTCATGTACACTGCACCGTACCGGTTAACGCCTAATTCGCTTGTTTGAAAATCCGGCCTGTCGCCTTGCGGAAATCTGGCAGCAGAGCGCGCAGCAGCATTGCCGTTGCGGCCATAACTATGATCAGGAAAACAGCAGCCAAAAATAGGGTCTGCAGAAAGTGCATCGCTTCCAGCCAGGGGCGCATGGCGATGAGCAGCGCGTAGCTGGCTCCGCCAAGCAGCAGCGCGGGCCGCAGGGCAATGACATATTTTCCCCACCGCGCCTGTAACACACTCCTGCTGGCTGCGGCCATAAACAGGAACATGAAGCCATTGGCTGCCAGCACCGCGGCAGCGATGCCGGTGATGCCATAATCTGAGCCGACAACAACGCCGCCAAGCAGCATCACGGCGAAGACGATATGCCCGGTCATCTGTCGGCGAATGGCGCCGACTGCTTTGAGCAGGGCGTCGCTCAGGGTGTAGAGATTGAAAAAGCCGACCGGTGCCAATATTTTCAGCGCCGGGACAACGGCGAGCCATTTTTCACCGAGCACAAGCAGAACGAGTTCCTCAGCCATGAAGCTGATAAAGATCACCATGGGCAGAACCAGTGCCGCACTGAGCATGACCGAAGTGAAATACTGCTGCTGTAGCCTGTGTGTATCGTGCTGGTCGTGTGCAAATGCCGGAAACAGCACAGAGTGCAGGGAAGTCATGATCAGACTTGTCGGCAGGCGCATGAGATAAAATGCGCGCGAGTACAACCCGAGGGCCTTTTCGCCGAGTACTCTGCCGGCGATAAAGTAGTCGCCGTTCATGGCCGCAAAATTGGCGATACGCGAAAGGGTCAGACCGCCGCCGAAGGATGCCAGCTCGCGGACATCCTTTTTCTGCCAGGCCGGAATCAGAGAGTGCCGCGTTCCCAGCCAGAGCAACAGAGCACGCATCCCGCCCTGCAGGATGATGCCGGCTACCAGGCTCATGACCCCGAACCCACGCGCTGCCAGAACGATGGTGACCACAGTGTAGCCGAAGAAATAGGCGGCGGTTTCGGCCAGCATCAAATATTTAAAATCTCCCCGGCGTTGCAGCAATGCTTCTGAAATCGCTCCGAAGCCCGAGAACAGAAAGATAAAACCCAGCCAGAAATAAACCGGCCGGACAGCTTCATCGACGAGGAGAGAACTGGCGAGTTGGAAAACCAGCGTACCCGCGGCACCGGCGATGACCGCAAGGGTAAGAGCGGTGCGAACGGTACTGCCGGCAAGTTTTTTTTTCTGCACCACCGCAGGCCCGATGCCCATCTGAAACAGCAGCTCGGTGAAGTTGACGAAAATCATCACATAGGTGATGGTGCCGAACGCTTCGATGGGCAGTATGCGCGCCAGCACCGCGACGGTGAGCACCTGCAAGCCGATTTTGGCGATCAGCCCGGCGCTGCGCCAGCCGAGATTGCGGATGATTTTCGGGAACGCCGGAGTCATGTCGGCAACAAATCCGTCGCTGTATCAGCGTTCGCCCGGCGTGCTGCGCAGCCGGTGCAGGTTTTTGACCGCTCGCATGAAGTCATCGTATTTCTGGCGGTCGTTCTCTGCCAGCCATGCCAGCATTTCGCGTACCCAAACGATGATAAAGGACAGCAGAATGCTCGCCAGCGCTGAGGTAACCACGATCAGCGTGCGTTTCGGACTGCTGCGTTTCTGTGGCAGGGTCGGTGCATCCAGCACCTGGATGGTCGGCGAATCTTTTTTCTCCTGAATGCGTGCCTGTTCATATTGCTGCATCAGCAGTTGATAGATCACTTTCTGAACCTCGATGTCACGCTGGATGAACAGGAATTGTTTGTACAGCTCCGGCACGTCCTGCATGGCAAGAATCAGATCATTCTCGATCGGCGAGATGCCCTGCTGCAACCTTTCCAGATGCTTGCGCATTTCAGCAACCTGCAACCGTACGGTTTTCAACTCCTGATGGGATTCCTGCAGATAAGTTTGCAGCACATCGCGCTGGATTTCGAGGCTCACCATTTGCGCTCGCAATTGCGCGCTCAGTTCGATCTGTGATTTGACCTGGGTCTCGATATCAAAGGCGCCGTTTTTGCGCTGAAAATCAACCATGCGTTGCGCGGCTGCAGCCATGTCAGCTTCTGCTTCTTTGAGGCGTTTTTCGATGAATTCGCGCGTGTAGGTGGCGCTGGTTTTGCGCACCTCGATGTTGACCCGGTCCAGCTCTTCGAGAAAAGCCTGCGTCAGCTTTTGGGCAAATTCCGGCGTGCGCTCTCTGCAACTGATGACAATCAACCCCTCCTCGGTTTTATCGAAAAACGTCCTCGAATCGAGCTGGCCCAGGGCATCTTCGAGAAAATCTGCTTCGAAATAGTCCTGCAGATTAAATCGTTCGATGATGCGGGTGCGCACATTGCGGCTGCGCAGCACAGCGATGTAAATATCTGCCGGACCGGTTGTCAGCCCGGCGATACCGGGGACGTCGAAGGGCAGGTCCAGGGCCATGGAAGCGAGACCAAACAACCCCGAACTCTGCGTTTCCGGCGGCATGAGCCTGGCGGTACTGGTGTACCAGTGGGGCAATACCAGGCTGATCGCCGCGGAGACTACGGAAAACAGAACGAAATTGACGATGAATATTTTCTTGTTTCTGAGTAGAATCAGCAACAGATCGATTAACTTGAATTGCACGGTAAACCTCAGTTTGCTATGAAGAGGCCGTCGCTTTGTTCGTCGGAACAGGCGCTACCGGCGGAAAAGTGCAGAAGCAACGGCGCTTATTTCAGGGATCGATAGATCAGGAAAAACTGGACGAGCTGCACGACCACCGTTGCGGCAGAAGTGAGCACATCCTTCATGACGATACGTCTGGCCGTCTTGACTTCGACGGTATCGCCTGCGTGCACAGGCTCGTCCGGCCCGGAGGCGATTTCACCGGAAAGATGGTGTCGCGTTTGAAACGAGGTCAGACCATCGGACTGAAAATTGGGCCCGGCAAGGCCGGCATAATCGCGGGCGAGGAATCCTGAAT
>WFTM01000343.1 GCA_015485525.1 Candidatus Zhuqueibacterota bacterium
ACGGCTTTTTCACGTCAGTTTCAAGCAGACCGAACAGCATCCCACGCGCCCTTATCAGCTTATCGTTTCAGGCAGCGGAATTTTTTCTGAACCCTACGCGTTACGGTCTGTTTCTGAACACTATTGCACAAGAAGAAGAGAATGTCAGTACGAGAAAATATACTCCTGCGCAATGGTCTGGTCGTTACCATGAATCAGGAGGGAGACATCTTTCGGGGAGATGTTTTGATCGAAGAGGGCCGGATCAGCAAGCTCGGTAAAATCGGCAAAACCTCATCCTGCCGTGAAATCGATTGCAGCAATCTGATCATCATGCCCGGTTTTGTGCACACACACATCCATCTGTGCCAGACCCTGTTTCGCGGCCAGGCGGATGACCTGACTCTGATGGACTGGCTCAGGCGGCGCATCTGGCCCCTGGAGTCCCATCTCGACCCGGCCTCCATGCGCGCCTCAGCCCGGCTGGGTATTGCCGAGCTGATCAAAGGCGGCACCACGGCAATACAGGACATGGGCAGCGTGCGCCACTATGACGTGGTTTTCGAAGAGCTGCAGCACAGCGGCCTGCGGGCGGTTGGTGGCAAGTGCATGATGGACTACAGCGAGACCGTTCCCAAAGGCTTGCTGGAAACAACATCAGACAGCCTGCGGCAGACGGAGCGCCTGATCAAAATGTGGCACAACCGCGAGGACGGCCGCTTGCGCTATGCCGTTGCGCCGCGTTTTGCTGTGTCCTGCACCACAGAACTGCTCCGGGATGCGGCGGACATGGCCCGCGAACATGGCTGTTTGCTGCACACGCACGCATCGGAAAACCGCGACGAAATTGCGCTGGTGGAAAAACGCGAGCGCTTGAGCAATCTCCATTTTCTGCATAAATACGGCTTTACCGGCGAGGACGTCACCCTGGCCCACTGTATCTGGCTCGGCGGCAATGAAAAGCAACTGATCGTCGATACCAATACGGGCGTGGCGCACTGTCCGTCGAGCAACCTGAAGCTGGCATCCGGAATCGCCCCGCTGGTCGATTATCTCATCCGCGATGTCAGGGTTGGGCTCGGAGCAGATGGGGCACCCTGCAACAATAACCTCGATATGTTCATGGAAATGCGCCTCGCCGCCATGATTCATAAACCGCGATACGGCGCAGACGCCATCACCTCTGAGCAGGTCGTGCGCATGGCCACCATAGGGGGAGCTGAGGTTCTCAATATGGCCGACGAGGTCGGCAGCATCGAAACAGGTAAAAAAGCCGATATCATCGGCATTACGGATGAGGCGGTACATACCCAGCCGCGACGCGACATCTACGGGCAGCTCGTCTATGCAACTCACTATCACGATGTGCAGTTTACCATGGTCGAAGGCTCTTTTCTGATGGAAAAACGAGAACTGACCACAATCGACGAACAAGCAACGGTTGCTGCTGCCACGTCAGAACTGCGCAAATTGATCGACCGTATCCGGAGCTGAACTATGCTTGTCGTCATCGGAACCCTGAGAGCGCCGAAAGTCAATGCTGTAAAAACGGCTTTTGCCCGGTTCGGCCAGTATCTCGAAGACGGCGGTGAGGAGATCACATTTCTTCCCTGTTCAGCGGAGAGCGGCATTTCGGCCATGCCCATGAGTCTGCATGAATTGATGCAGGGTGCCTGCAACCGGGCACGAGACGCGGCCATGCAACAACCTGCTGGTCAACATGTGGATTTTGCGATCGGACTCGAGGGTGGATTTTTCATGAACAAACACCTGGGAGACGAGCGTTTTTTTCTGCAATCATGGGCCTACGTCGAACACGTTCCTTCCGGTCGCGGTTTCTTCGGCAGCTCGGCTGCGATTCCGGTACCAGAGAAAATCAGCACGGAGATAGTCACCAGTGGCGCTGAGCTGGGCGACATCATCGACCACTATGGCCGCGAACTCAACATCCGCGACAAAGGCGGAGCTTTTGAAGTGTTCAGCAGGGGCCTGATCAACAGACAGGGAAGTTTCGAACTCGCCGTCGTCTGTGCGATGGCGCCATTTTATCAGGATGATCTCTATCGGTGAAAACACTATGGGACGTGAAAGCCGGCGTCTATGACCGGCTGCGTCGCCTGCCGTTCTCCCGGACGATTTACGAACGCGAAATCAGGAATCTCGCGTCCATGGTTCCGCAGCGACAGGTATCGCGCCATCTCGACATCGGCACAGGCACAGGCTCCAGTTTGTTCATTTTTCCCCAGCCGGAAAAACTCCTGGTCATTTCCGACATCTCCCGCGGCATGCTGCACACAGCACAGCGCATGCGCATCCTGCCCGCGGTACAGCTCGATGCCGGCGCCCGGCTGCCTTTTGCGGATGATGTGTTCGACCTGATCAGCGCTATCGGAGTCACGGAATATATTCTCGATCTGGCGTACTTCCTCAGGGAAACGCGCCGTATTAGCACACCTGAGGCGGATTTGATCATGACCAGCTCGCCACCACGGTTCGCAACGCGGCTGCGAAGGTTGAACGGCGCCCGGCCAACCGCCCGCAGCGACGCCCAGGTGAAAAAAACTCTCCAGGAAGCCGGCTGGCAGATCATCGCCGCGGACACGAGTTTCATGCAAACACAATGGCTTTGCAGAAAAGCACCAGGACACCATGAAAACAGCATGGCTCATTACAAAAACAGATACGCCCTGTAAGCCGATCGCCGATTGGCTGCGCAAAAAGAACTACCGGGTACAGACCCTGGTCTTTGGTAAGATTCCCGACACCCACTACCCCGATCTGATCTGCATGCTGCTGTCCTCACAGGGAGCGAATCAGGTGCTCAAAGAACTGCGGGAGGACGAGCATACCAGCATGCTGCCTGTTCTGCTGCTCGTGCCGACCAAATATCTACCGGAAATCGATCCCAGCTTGCCTTTTGATGATTTTATCCACCTTGAATGCAGCCGCGATGAGTTCAACGCCCGGCTCACTCTGATGCTGAAAAAGCACCACGGCCTGCTGAATGAAAATGTGGTTAAAATCGGCGCACTCGAGATCAAGCTGGATGAGTATGAAGTTCTTCTGCATGATCAAATCGTAGCGCTGACGATCAAGGAGTTCGAGCTGCTGAAGTTTCTCGCCACGCATCGCGGGCGGGTGTTCAGCCGGGCGATGCTGTTGGAAACCATCTGGGGGATGGACTACTATGGTGGTATGCGTACCGTGGATGTGCACATACGCCGGCTGCGCTCCAAGCTGGAGCACCTCGGCGATGTCTTCATCG
>WFTM01000344.1 GCA_015485525.1 Candidatus Zhuqueibacterota bacterium
GAAATCCTGCTCCGTATCGGTTTACTGATGCTGAAGTATATCTTCACCGACGAGCTGCCCAAACGTTTACCGGAGATATTTTCACTGCTGAACCAGCTCGCGGAAAAACAAAGAGGCATAGAATATCTGGAAACGCTCCTGCGCTATGCAGCCTCAGGCAGCGACAAACTCAACCCGACAGACATTGAAAACGCTATTAGTGTAACCTTTCAAGAAGGAGGTGAGCTCATGCAAACCCTGGCACAACAGTGGATCGAAGAAGGGAAGCAAGAAGGCAAAATTGAAGGGAGAAAAGAGGGCATTCGTGAGGGGCTGATGGCAGCTATCGAGCTCGGACTGGAGCTCAAATTCGGCGAGGAAGCTCTACAGCTCATGACAGAAATCAGCACCATCGACACTATCGAAACGCTGCAGAAGATCAAAGCAGCCATCAAAACCGCCGCTTCACCCGAACAGTTGCGCGATTTTTTCTGATACGACGTATATCGTGAAAGATTGTGGAACTGCTGCTGGCCAGCGGCCGGCAGCACATACTCCTTCCAGTCCTACTTGGTCATCTTCATAAAGAATAGCCCAAACATGTTGAGGAGGCAAACTCATGCAAACCCTGGCACAACAGTGGATCGAAGAAGGCAGAAAAGAAGGGAAGCAAGAAGGAAAAGCAGAAGGCAAAATTGAAGGGAGAAAAGAGGGCATTCGTGAGGGGCTGATGGCAGCTATCGAGCTCGGACTGGAGCTCAAATTCGGCGAGGAGGCTCTACAGCTCATGACTGAAATCAGCACTATCGACACTATCGAAACGCTGCAGAAGATCAAAGCATCCATCAAAACCGCCGCTTCACCCGAACAGTTGCGCGATTTCTTCTGACCTGCCACCCACTCTCGCCGGAAAAGTGTTTCGAGCCCGCCGCTCCCCATCTGGCAGCAGAACATCTCACCCCGGCCTGTGCGCACGGCCATTCCCATCAAGAAAAACCCAAATGTGTCGAAGACAAACATGTGACAGAATGTGACGACGCTCAGAAAAACTGAAAGGTATCGCTCCGGATATTATTGTTCGGCATAACCCGCTGAATATCAATTGTCATCAAAATCAGCATTCCGGAAGTAGAACTTTCGCTTATCCTGGTATCCGTACGCACGGTGCGAATTGATGAATATTCGGGATAGTTTTTCTGATTTTACGCAGCAATGGGTGGCACATGGACCCCAAGTTCAACCATAATGGTAGCGTAACACCTGCAGCGCAGACAGATGCCTCGACAGCCACGCCGGGTCTGCTTATCTTCGATATTCATGGGGTAATACAAAACCATAACGCAACAGCCGAAGAATTACTCGGCTGCGATGCGTCGCAACTCAGGCGTAAGAATATCGCCGAGCTTCTGCCGGCGATTGCGTCCAATCCTGCTGAGTGTACCACGACCTCTCCTCAACCTATCGAAACAGTTACAGGGAAAAGTGTCGAAGCTTGCATCACTTTGCTCTCCGACGAAGAACCTGAACTCTTTGCCGCAGTTCTCCTGCCCTGCTTCTCCAGAAGCCTGGATGCAGATATCACACAAAACCTGCATGAACTCAAGCTCGATTCCATCGGCAGGCTCGCTGCTGGTATTGCGCACGAAATCAACACGCCTACCCAGTACGCCAATGATAACACCCATTTTCTGCAGGATGCCTTCGAGGATATCAACGATCTGCTGGTGAAAATCAAAAAATTCGTGCAGCAGGCCCGGCACCAGCAGGTTACCAGCACCATGATCGACGATCTCGAATTTGCCCTGGAACAGGCTGATATCGATTTCCTCATCGACGAAATCCCCCTGGCGATAGAGCAGACCATCGACGGCCTCGGCAGGATCAGTAAAATCGTCAGAGCGATGAAAGCGTTCTCCCACCCGGGAATGACTAAAAAAGCACCCGCAGATATCAACAAGGCTATCGAGAGTACGGTCATCGTAACGAAAAACGAGTGGAAATATGCAGCAAATCTGAGCTGTGATTTCGACCCGGCGCTGCATGAGGTGCAATGCTACGAGGCTGAACTCAATCAGGTCATTCTCAACCTGATCATCAACGCCGTGCACGCCATCCAGGAAGCGAATGAAAAAACTGGACGTAAAAAAGGGGAAATTGAAATCACCACTCGCAAAAAGGAAGATTTTGCCGAAATCAGGATTCGGGATACAGGGACGGGGATTCCCGCACAGGTACGGGATCACATTTTTGAACCGTTTTTTACAACCAAAGAAGTCGGCGTCGGCACTGGGCAGGGTCTGGCGCTGGCTCATGCTGTAATCGTCAACAAGCATGGAGGCAGCCTCACCTTCGAGACTGAGGAGGGAAAAGGCACGACCTTTATCATCCGCCTGCCGCTGTACGACTCTGTGGAGCCCGACAGAGGGAAAAGCGACCGGGCCAGGAAAGTTGAGGAGACTAGCGGAGCCAGTACAGAACGACCGCAGTGACGATGATATTCACCAGTGAAAGGGGCAGCAGCATCTTCCAGCCGAGATTCATAATCTGATCATACCTGAAACGCGGCAACGTCCAGCGAATGGTCATCATCAAAAAGATGACTACCGCGACTTTGAAAATAAACGCTGCAAACTGCAACAGCGTCACGATGAGATTATTGAGCTGAAAAACACCCAAAACCACCGTATCGGGAAAGAGCAGCGGCATCAGGCCGGGGATATGCAAACCATCTGCCTGCAGATAAGGGATCTGAAATCCGCCGAGAAAAAAGATGACCGTCATGCTGGCGATGAGAATCGTTTCGATGAAATCTGTGAGGAAGTACATCCCGAAGCCCATACCACCATATTCGATAAAATAGCCGACGATTTCACTCTCCCCTTCTGGTGCATCAAATGGGATGCGTTTTGTTTCAGCGATACCAGCCGTCATGAAAATGAAGAACGCCAGAGGCTGCACGAAAATCCCCCACTGCGGCAAAAAGCCAAACCACAGCTCGCTCTGCGCGCGCGAAATCTCCAGTAAATCCACGCTACCGTAAACCAGTATCACCCCGATGAGCGAGACGCCGAGGGCAACTTCGTAGGAAATCATCTGAGCGCTGGCGCGCATGCCGCCGAGCACGGCGTAATTGTTGTTCGAAGCCCAGCCACCGAGGATGACCCCATACACAGCCATGGAGAGCACGGCAAAAAAGAACAGAATACCGACGTCTGCAGCGACGATCTGCATGGCATAGCTCTGCCCGGCGACGATCAGGGAATCAGCATGAGGAATGACGGCGAACCCTAACAGGGCGAAAAAAATCGAGATACAGGGCGCGAGCAAAAAAATCAGCTTTTGTGCCCCTCGTGGAATAAAAAACTCCTTTGTGAACAGCTTGAGCACATCGGCCAGGGCGTGAAACAAACCCAGGGCGCGCATTCCGAAAATGCTGGCGCGGTTTGCTCCGATACGGTCCTGCATCACGGCGCTCTGCTTGCGTTCGACCCAGGTGAGCAAGGGAGCAAGCACTGCGAGCGCAAACAGGAAAAAAGCAAATTTTGCTATGTACACTATCCAGATCATAATTTCAGACCATTATATTCAGCCGGGTTCTCCGGCAACAGCCATTGCTTCAGCCGCGGTTGTGCTCAGCAGCAAACCATCTGCGGGGATATCGTGCAACGAGAGTCCCTGAAACGCCGGATGGCTGGCAGCCAGTTCGGCGAAGATATCGCCCGGCTCGAAATACGCCAATGCATTGCCCAAAATTCGGGAGAGATCGCGCAGAATTTTCCATTCCGGTTTACTCTCTCCCAAAGGAGCGAGCGCCTGATTGAGTTTCTGAATGCGGCCATCACGGTTGACAAAGCTGCCTTCCTTTTCCACCCAGGTGCTTGCCGGCAGCAGCATGTGGGCCCGCTCACTGGTCGCCTGCTCATTGCTGCCGATAAAAATCACCCGCCGGCATTTTGCAAAGGCCTCATCGATATAGCCGGACTCGAAACCGCGCCCGAGGATGTGGTGAAACACAAAGAGCAATTCGATCTCTCCCTTGTGGCAGGCCTCGAGCATTTTGCTGATTCCGGCCGGAGAGACGGAGAAGCCGAGCAGCTCGGCGCCCCGTGTGTTCGGGTGGCGGTCTTTGCTGATAAGGAAATCATCGTGATACGGTTCTTCAAAAGGCCGAAGGTGCACGGGAATCTTATCTCCGCCCAGAAAACGGCGGGAGAATTCGCGCAGGACGTACAGGTCTTCCACCGTCATCTGCGCACTGCCGATAACGCCGATTTTGCCACCACCATGCCGGGTTTTCTCAATCTCCTCAGCCAGGGTTTGCAGCGCATCCTGCCACGAGACCGGCTCAAAGCCATCACTCTGCCTGACAGCAGGCCGGGTTATGCGATTGTCGGCATCCACATGCAGAAAGCCGTAGCGGCCCTCATCACAAATCCAGAACTGGTTGATATGGGCATTGTAGCGCGGCTTCAGGCGGGCTACGCGCCGACCTTCGGCTTTGTATGTGCGCTCTGTGTTGGTGTGAATTTCGATATTACAGCCGGTACTGCATCCGGCACAGACCGAGGGTGTGGTGTCGAGGTACCAGACCCGGGTTTTAAAGCGGAAATCGCGCTCAGTGAGTGCTCCGACCGGGCAAATATCCACCGTGTTGACTGAGTACGGATTTTCAAGCGCCACGCCGGGCATGGGCATGAGTTCGGCATGGTCACCGCGATTGAAAATACCCAGCTCGTGCGTCTGGCTGATCTCATCGCAGAAGCGCACGCAGCGGGTGCACAGGATGCAGCGCTCGGCGTCGAGGATGACGTGCGGGCCGACGACTACGGCTTTGTGTTTCTTGTTTTTATCTTCCTGCATCTTCGGGTCGTACAACCCGAACTGCATGTAGTATTCCTGCAGCCAGCACTCCCCTGCCTGATCACAGACCGGGCAGTCGATGGGATGGTTGGCCAGCAGAAACTCGAGCACATGTTTGCGCGCCTGCTGCACACGTTCGGATTTTGTCGAGACCACCATACCCTCCGCTACGGGTGTATAGCAGGCGACCTGGAGCTTTGGCATGCCCTCAATCTCGACAAGACAGATGCGGCATACCCCGACGATACTCAGGCCCGGGTGGTAGCAGTAACGCGGAATGTCGATTCCGGCCTGGCCCGCAGCCTGGATGATCGTGGCTCCGGCAACGACTTCTATTTCCTGCTCATCAATGGTGATCCTGGGCATGGTCCCTTTCCTGTGAAATGACGGTGCCGTTTTTCGCCAGCAGCGTGGCGACTTCTTCTTCCAGTTCTTTGCGAAATCTTTTCAGGTATCCCAAAACAGGCATGGCCGCTGCATCGCCGAGGGCGCAGATCGTGTTGCCCATAATGTTGGCAGCAATCTCCTCGAGGGTATCCAGATCGTGCGGATAGACCGTTCCGCCAGCCATTCGCGTGAGGATTTTATCCATCCAGCCGGTGCCCTCCCGGCAGGGTGTGCACTGGCCGCAGGATTCATGGTGATAAAACCGCGAAGTCACGTGCATCATTTCGATCAGTGACGTGCCCTCGGCGATTGCCATCACGCCGGCACTGCCGAGCATGGTGCCGATTTTGGCGCAGGCATCAAAACAAAGCTGCACATCGATCTCTTCCGGGCGGATAGGCGGCGAGGAAGACCCTCCAGGGATCACGGCTTTGAGCTCACGATCATCGAGCACACCGCCTGCGTAATCATAGATCAGCTCACGCAGGGTTTTCGAGACCGGCAGTTCATAAACGCCGGGCTTCTTCACATGCCCCGAAACACTGAAAAGACGCATACCGCCGCTGCGCTCTGTGCCCATACTCGCAAACCACTCCGCACCGTTGCGGATGATCGAAGGCACGTATGAGATCGTCTCAACATTGTTCACCGTCGTAGGTGAGCGAAACAGGCCCTCGATCGCCGGGAATGGCGGCTTCATGCGCGGCCAGCCTTTTTTGCCTTCGATAGACTCAAGCAGGGCGGTCTCTTCGCCGCAAATGTAAGCCCCGGCGCCGCGATGCACATAAACATCGAGCGCATA
>WFTM01000345.1 GCA_015485525.1 Candidatus Zhuqueibacterota bacterium
AGGTTCTGCGGGTCAAACCCGCAACTCATATCGGCAGGTAGGGCAGCAAATACGGCACGGCGATGAGCACAGCAGTGATCACAGAGATGACCCAGAGCATCACACGTTGCGTGCGCCGGTTCTGGGGAACGCTGCACTCTCCATCCGGGCCGCAGTCTTCTTCACTCACAGGGCGGTAGGCATAATAGAAACCAACCCCGAGAAACAGTACAGTCAAACCGATGAACAGGGGGCGATAAGGTTCAAGCGCTGTGGCAAAAGCAAGACCACCGATACTGAACAGGGATGCGACCAGCGGCCCGATGCAACACGCTGATGCAAGCAGGCCGCCGAGCAGCGATCCGCTTGCGATAAAAGAATTTTTCATGAGAAACTCCGTTTGAAAGCATGTACAAGCTCCCCCGGTTGCTGAATATATTTGCGATGCGTGCAGGAATCTCCCCGGAGCAACCGCATGATAAAAGCACTCTATCCGTGCGACCTCCCGTCTGGCTGCAAGTGCTTGCGCCGTGCCGTCGGGATAATCCGGCGCGGCGACGCGGGGGCGTCGAACGGGGCCACTCCGCAGGAGCGCTCTCGTCACACCGCAGGAGCGGTGTGACGAGAGCGTCACGAACATGGGTAGCAATATAAGCCCTGTACCATAGCCCCGAGTCAAGTCTTTTTTCAAAAAAAAAGCACGACCGTGTCAAACAGTCGTGCTTATCAGGGAAAAATCGAAAGTCAGGGAGGCGTCAGTTGTTTTCTTCGCCCTTCTCCTCGCCCTTTTTCAGGGCATTGATTTCATCGCGTATCTTCGCTGCGTCTTCATATCGTTCTTCACTGACAGCCTTTTCGAGCTCGAGATTTAATTTTTCCAATTTATCCATGGGTTCTGCCTCTTCCTCATAATCCTCTATCATGCCGGTATCCTTTTCTGAAACCGCGGCTTTCTGCATAACCTCATCCTCAACAAAGATCGGTGAATCCGTGCGCAAAGCCAGGGCGATGGCGTCACTCGGCCGGGCGTCGATTTCGGCATGGGTGGAATCGATTTTCAAGCCGATGAGAGCATAATATGTATTTTCACGCAAATCGTTGACGACGATACGGGAAATACGCACTTGAATGGAGTCCAGCATATTCTTCATCAGATCATGTGTGAGGGGACGCGGCGGCGTAATATCTTCGAGCTGGAGGGCGATCGCCTGCGCTTCTGAGGACCCGACGACGATAGGCAGCCAGCGATGATTAATTTCATCTTTGAGGATGACGACAAACCGGTTTGAAGCCGTATCCAGAGTAACGCGATCAACCTTGACTTCGACGAGCATGAACTACCTCTCGTTAGAATGGTTCGCGGAAGAACAGTCCGTCCGGCAGGCGTCACGTGCCGTGCGGGTTGTTCTCCGGTTTTCAACTGAGTCTATGATACTGATATTTTCATGAACTGTCAAGAAAAAATCTGGTGGTATCCTGGCACAGCCTTGCATGCACCGCTTCTTTTAACTCTACAGATAACAATGAGTTCGACTGCGTGCCTTGTGAACTCAGCCCCGACATACTGTCCGGCCGCTTTTTCTTGCAAACGAGAATCGTATTGTATATTACATAATAAGCCACATGCCGGCACAGGGGAAATCAGGGGTTTTCCCCGGCTTTCCGTTGCCATCCTCATATACAGTATCTGTTTCAAAAATGCCGATCAAACCGATCTGACATGCTGCTCACCCACTGAAAGGCAAACATCCGAAGTCACCTCATCCGCATCCCAGGCTCGCGAGACATGTCACGATCCTTTCACAGGAAAGGAGACGCCATGAATGATCTGAGCCTGTTCCATCAGGAAGAATACAGACGTCTGGCCACAGAAATCATCAAAGACCGCGAGCTGCAGTTCCGTCTGTTCTGGCAGTCGATCACCGTAACGGCAGTGATCTTTTCCTTTTGTGCAACCATTCTCGATTCTGAACTCTGGCTGCACTACCCGATCGTCATCCTTGCACCCCATTTGATCTTAATCCCCACGGCAACGATCATCCTCAACCGAGCGCGGACCGTCAACCGCAAAAGTGCCTACCTCATGGTCGTTTTCGATCACTATGCTGACAGCCACAACTGGGAACGCGATCTGTCCATTCTGCGCAGAATGGACAACGATGAACAACCCCACCGAATCCCGCATCGGGCAGCCACTATCCGCGACATGCTCACATCACTTGCCATGGTTGAGCTGCTGTGCATCTTCGCCTATTTTTTTCTGCTGTTCACCCAACCACAAAGACTGCGCGACAACGCCTGGTACGTCGTACTCGTCTTCGGCGTCATCTACAGTGCGCTCTATACCAGCCTGTTTGCCGAGCGGGCACGCTATTTTTTCCAGACCAAGTACGAAGACAGTATTCAGGGTTATGCGAGTATGTGGAGCCGGGTTCTGGAGAAAAAGCCTGACTTATTCAATAAAGTAGAAGAATGGGATGCTCGCAGGTGGGAAAAAGGTGTCGATGAAGATCTGAACACAGGGATAAAAAGATTCTACTGGCGGCTCTTTCTGAAAAAACGGGATACATCCGTAAAGAAGGGTGACACAGCTAACACGTCCCCTTCTCTGTCAAAACCACCGAAAAACCCTTTTATCAAACCGAAAAGGCTGACGCCGATTCTGGCCATGTATGGCATTCTCACCCTGTTTTCCATCGGAACGCAGGCGCTGCGCATCGATTTATCCGCCAACGATTTGCGCAGTCCCGGGCAGTTTCGTCTCATTCCCCGTTCGTTGCTGAATTCTGTAACTCCCGGTCCGGACTCGTTGCACTATCTCGTCTATGCCGTTAAAAAATCAGACGTACGCGCGGCACAGGATTCAGCGGCATCAGCAGCGGCGGACAGTGGGATAACGAAAAAATAGTTCCATCTTCGGCATAGTAACAGGGCCCACGCATCACTCAAAATGTGGCCCTTCCTCACATCGCGCGGGTCAGGCAGGACTGTTCATTCCTGCGGGCAAAGGAGATTTGGTATCCGTCCGGTAAACGACCATTGGGTAGCGGAACTCGCAGGAGTTTCGACACCTCCGTGCGCCCGAAGTGTTGCCACTTCGGCTACGTCGCTCACAGAGCCGGG
>WFTM01000346.1 GCA_015485525.1 Candidatus Zhuqueibacterota bacterium
GATCTGCTCGCGCAGGAACTCGGTGGCAAGCCAACGCCTTCGGTTGGCTTTGCGGCAGGGATCGAACGCCTGCTCATGGCCCTCGATGCTGAAAATCTGCTCCCCGAAACAGCGCTGCGGCCGGATATGTACATTGCAACGCCCGGCGCTGAGGGCCGCACACAGGCCTACAAGCTGGCGCAGGAACTGCGCGCGCAAGGCATCCGCGTGGAGACCGACCTGCTCGGCCGCAGCCTGAAGGCTCAGATGCGCGAGGCCAACCGCCACGGCGCCCGGCTCGTAGCTATCGCTGGTGAATCCGAGCTGCAGGCTGGCAAAGTCGTGCTCAAAAATCTCGAGAACGGCGAGCAGCAGGACGTGCCTCTGGCGCAGCTCGGCGAGTTCGTGCGCAAGATGCTGGTCCCGATTGATCCCCAGACCGCTACTGTTCGCGCGGAAAACCGGGATTCCTGAAGATGCTATTCCGCGATGTGTCGCAGAGCATGAAAAACTTCGATCACAGCATAAGACCGCACGCAAAAATTTTCGACAGCCTTCCCGGGGGAGTGGGACAACGAGCGCAGCAGACAAACTCATCCGCTTATCCCACTCTACTTCGGGATGGCAGAATTCTTTCTGCTTTCAGCAGGTTTCTACGGTATATTCGAAAAAAGAGCAACTCCGGGTTAGCAGAGTTTTTTCTTCATTTGCTACCCGGGCAGGCGACCAGAACAGTGGCAGGGGATTGAGCATAACTGAATGATAATTATATAAGTTAGAAATTTTCATTCTCTTGCTATCCACTTAACTCAGCACTGTTGCATCTTTTCTGCCTGTCCGCCAGAGCACAGCACGTGGCTACACCAAAGCTGTCATTCCGGTTTCCCCACAGGGGAAGACCGGAATCTCCCTGACTCAGGCACGTGCCAGAAAAGATGAGATTCCGGCACGGCGCTGCGCCTGGCCGGAATGACAGATGTCCGTGTCCGCCCAGGCCGGTTTGCTGAGTTAACTGGATACCCTGAATTTTCCATAGTACTATGATTTTTCGAATTTCATGAATTCTTCAACCTAAAACAACGTTTCCAGCCAAGAACTTCAGGGAAGACATGCTGTCACGGAACGACATCAAAACTCTTGCCCGGTTGCATCAGAAAAAATACCGCCGTATGGAGCAAAAAATGCTCGTCGAAGGTGCACGGCTTACGTTTGAAGCGCTGCAGTCCGACTGGACAATCACCAGAGTACTGCATACCCATGCTTTCCACTCCTCACCGCAAGCCGAAAAAATATTCGAGCTGGCAAAGCAGCGCGCTATTCCGACTACTGAAACGACACAGATTGAGTTCAAAAAAATTTCGGATACGGTCAATTCTCAGGGGGTCATCGCTGAGGTGGAGATGAAAAAATGGGGGGATAATCCACTGCACTGCCTGCGGGAAAATCACAAATGCCTGATGGTCGCCATTGAAAAGTTGCAGGATCCGGGCAACCTGGGCACGATCATGCGTACCGCCGAATGGCTGGGTGCAGATGCGCTCATTCTGGGGCCGGATACGGTTTCATGGAGCAACATGAAAGCTTTGCGCGCTTCCATGGGCGCGGTTTTTCATCTGCCGATTTTTGAGGTTGATGATTTCGTCGGAACTCTGGAGCTGGCCAAGCGTTACGGCGCCACCATCTACGCAGCCGATCAGCGTGGTGATTTTCCCTACACCACCCTGCGCTATCCGGCAAAAAAAATACTGCTTCTCGGCGGAGAGGTGAAAGGCATCTCAGAACAGGCGCTCGCCCTCTCCGACCTGAACATCGTCATCCCTGCGCGCGGCAAGGGCGAATCTCTCAATGTTGCCATCGCAGCAGCTATTTTGATGGCAGAGATGTCGCGCTGACCGGCTCGGGCAGCCAGATAACACATCCGGGTATCCCCTGCATTCAGCATGGCTGCACCTTTTCAAACAGCCAGCATGAGCGTCAAAACAATAAATGAGCGCAGTCAACCGGAGAAGTTCCCGGCGTCTCGCTGCGCCACCCGGACGGTATGGCGAAAAAAGGCGCAAGCGAGAGACAACGACTGATAGCTGCAATCACTTCATCGAACAAAATTTTTTTAGTTATCCCGACTTCCGTGTGCAGAGCGCTCACTTGTGAACAAATCGGGATAAACACTCCATGAACGAATCCCCCGACAAAAACAATATCCCTGCACTGCAGGAAGCCGCATCGATCCTTGCCCTGACCTTCGTTGCCATGCTCGGCACGGCGCTGCTGCTGGGGACCTTCACCAACGATATGCTGTCCCGGCCGTTTATCGTCATCATCGAGCTGGTCATCGTGCTGCCGGCGTTGTATCATGCGCACAAAAACAACTACGATATTGCTGCCACGTTCCGTCTCAGAGCGATCAACCGGGACACCCTGCTGGCCAGTATCCTCATCGGCATGTCGCTCACTATTGCCGCAGAAGAAATCGGCCGTCTGATGGAACTGATCCTGCCGGTTCCTGAAGAATACCGCGAAATGTACATATCGCAATTCCGGGCCAACAGCACCGCCGACTGGTTTTTTCTGGTTCTCGGTGTGGTCTTTGTCGCCGGCATTGCCGAGGAGATGGTCTTCCGCGGTTTTTTTCAGCGCAGCGCAGAAGCCCATCTCGATGTCACCCGCGGCGTACTGCTCACCGCCTTTGTCTTTTCCCTGCTGCACATGAGTACATATTCCATCGTGCAGATCGTCCTGCTCGGTGTGTTTCTCGGCGTTATGGCCTGGCGCAGCCAATCGGTCATCCCGGCTATCATCGCCCATGCCATCAACAACGGCGTTTCTCTCATCCTGATCAACATGGCCCCGGAGAGCATGCAGGTCGTCGAGTGGCATGGACACCTCAACCCATTGCTGGTGCTGCTCAGCGTGGCCGGGCTGGTTACGGGATTTTCCTGGCTGTACCGTGCGACAGAACCGGGCACGGCAACACGACATCCAGACTGATTTTCCTGCTTTACCTGCCGGCGGCAGTCATGTAATCGACAGCCATGCGCGCCAACGCCCGCACACCGAGCACGAGACCGCTTTCGTCGATATAGAAATCCGGCGTGTGATGTGGCGCTGCCTGCTCCGGCGACATCTCCGGCGGCATTCCGCCGAGGAAAAAGAAAACTCCCGGCACCTTTTTCTGATAAAATGAAAAGTCCTCCGCGCCGGTGATCGCCGGAATCAGATGCACATTGTCCGTACCGGCAACAGCCTGCAGAGTGGGCAGCATGCGGCCGGTCAAATCCGGATCGTTGTGCGTTACCGGGTAGCCCTTGTGAATAGCGACTTCAGCTTCGGCACCAGCGCTCTCGGCTATTTTCGTCGCTGTCAGACGAATTTTTTCATGAATTTTATCCTGCATCGCAGTCTGCAATGTGCGTATCGTGCCCACGAGTTCAACCTCTTCAGGGATGATATTGCTGCGCACGCCGCCCTGAATTTTACCGACAGTGATGACAGCAGCATCCTGCGTCAGCTCGGTTTGCCGGCTGATGATGGTCTGCAGGCCGGTGATGATCTGCGCAGCAGTGACGATAGGATCAACGCCCTGCCACGGAGTCGATCCGTGCGTTTGTTTGCCCTTGACCGTGATTGTGAATACATCCGAGGCAGCGAGAAAGCCGCCGGGTCGATACGCGATATGTCCGGCCGGCAACTTCGACATGATGTGCAGGCCAAAAATCGCATCGACTTTCGGGTTCTCCAGCACACCTTCCTCAACCATCAGCCGGGCACCGCCGCGCTCGCCTTCCGGAGCGCCCTCCTCAGCCGGCTGAAAGATGAACTTGATGCTGCCCGGCAGCTCTGCACGCAAGCCAGCCATGAGCTCGGCAACGCCCATCAATATGGCCACGTGCGTGTCATGGCCGCAGGCATGCATCACGCCGACCTCCTGGCCGTTATACTCGGCCCGTACTTTGGAAGCAAAGGGGACAGGCGTTCTTTCGGTGACCGGCAGAGCATCCATATCCGCGCGCAGTGCAACGACCGGCCCCGGCTTGCCTCCACGCAGCAACCCGACCACCCCGGTATGCGCCACCCCGGTTGTAACCTCAAGCCCCAGTTGCTTCAAATGCGCGGCGATCATCTCCGCTGTCTTGAACTCCCGGTTCGACAACTCAGGATTGGCGTGCAGGTGTCGCCGCCATTCGATGATTTTCTCTTCCAGTTTTCCGGCCTGCGAATCGATAGCTTTGTTCAACTTACCTCCTGCAGCATACAAACTGCTGAACAGGCA
>WFTM01000347.1 GCA_015485525.1 Candidatus Zhuqueibacterota bacterium
AAAAAGCTTCTGGTATCCCGTTCTCACAGCTTTGGGCTGAAGCCGGATTTCACCGCAAAGGCGCGAAGAGCGTGAAGAATTTAGCAGTGTCGTAAAAATTTGCACCAGCAGTTCCCGGCATTTCTCCTTATTTTTCTTGGCGTCCTTAGCGCCTTAGCGGTTCAAAAAAAATTGCACAGATGCCATTCAAACTCAAAAGCCTGAACGTATCCATCGTTCCTGGCATGAGAACCCCAAAAGCCTCTGGTTATCCCGCAGGGGAAGACCGGGTTCCCGACTCAGGCACGTGCCGAAAAGATGAGATTCAGGCACTGCGCTGTGCCTGGCCGGGATGACAGATATCGGTGTTCAGCCCGTTTTGTGGAGTTAACCGAAAATCCTGAATGCAGAGCCAGCCTGTGCGGCGCGGACATTCGCGAATCATTCGGGATAAGTATAGCCATCAAAACCGTCGCGATACATGCGAATGATATGCCGCGCTTCCGCAACGCTGATTTTCTTGCGCCGCAGAGCGTGTTCTGTTTTTTCACGAAAACGGCTGATCAGCTCATCGCGGCTGTGCTGAACATAGTTGAGCACTTCTGTCACCGTATCCCCTTCTTCAACGTGCTCGACTGAATAGCTCTCAGTATCATCATCCCATGCGATGTGCACGGCGTTGTTATCTCCGAACAGATTGTGCAAATCACCGAGAATTTCCTGATAGGCGCCGATGAGAAAAAAACCGATGAGATACGGTTCATCAGCACGAAAACGATGCAGGGGCAGCGTGCGCCGAATCGTGTGTACATCAGCGAATTTATCGATCTTTCCATCCGAATCACAGGAAATATCGACGAGTACGCCATTGCGGTCTGGTTCGATGTGCAACTTCTGCAAAGGCATAATCGGAAAAATCTGTTCGATCGCCCAGGAATCCGGCAAAGACTGGAAGATGGACATGTTACAGAAATACATATCCGAAAGCTCACTCTCGAGGTTTTCCAGCTCATCATGGGGATAAGGCATCTTCTTGCTGATCTGCCAGATTTTATGCAGCGCTGTCCAGTAAATCGATTCAGAAACCGCACGCCATTCCAGGCTCAAATGGCCGAGGGAAAACAGATCCAGAATCTGCCGGCGGGTATAGTTGATATCATGCCAGGCTTCCTGAAAATTCTTATCAGAAATATATTCACAGGCCTCGCGCATCTCGATGACTGGCAAAGGGGCTTCATCCCACTCGCACTCCGGGATGCTGTACGAGGGTACTTCGACGACTTCGAGGACATTGGTGACCAGAACAGAGTGGAAAGCCGTGAGCGCCCTGCCGGCTTCGGTGATCAGAGTCGGGTGTTCGACGCCCTCGCTGTTGCACATCGTGGCGATCTCATAGACGACGGTGTTGGTGTATTCCTGCACGGAATAGTTCGCCGAGGACTGTGAGTTGGTGCGTGAGCCGTCATAGTCCACAGCCAGCCCGCCGCCGACATCCAGGTGCGTCAGGCCTGCGCCCATCTTGCGCAGTTCGATATAAAAGCGGCCGGCCTCGCGCAGGCTGTCGCGCAGGGGGCTGATAGCGTTGATCTGGCTGCCAATGTGATAGTGCAACAGGCGAAGGCAATCGAGGGCCTCCTTTTCGCGCAGAAAACGTACCGCGGCCATGATCTCGACCGAGCTCAGACCAAATTTGGACCGGTCACCACCCGATGCCTGCCAGCGGCCACTTCCCCTCGCCGCCAGTCGCGCACGAATGCCGATTACAGGCCGCACACTGAGACGTTCGGCAACCTTGAAAATCGTCTCCAGCTCGGAATACTTCTCCACGACGAGCACGACATGGATCCCGAGCTTAAGCCCGAGCAACGCCAGCTCAACATACTCTTCATCTTTGTACCCATTGCAGATGAGCAGAGCTTCAGGATCATCGATCAGACTCAGCACGGTCAGCAGCTCGGGTTTGGAACCTGCTTCGAGACCATAATGGAACTCTTTGCCAGCGGTAACGATGGACTGCACTACGTGTTTTTGCTGATTGACTTTGATAGGATAGACACCGCGATACGGTGCACGATAGGCAAACTCCTCGATAGAACGGGCAAAACAGTGATTGAGCTCGCGCATGCGTTCACGCAACACATCGGAAAAGCGCAGCAGGATGGGGAGCTGAATCCCGCGGGCTTCCAGCTCATCCACCAGCTTTTTCAAATCGATGACATGCTCAGACGACCGCCTCGGCCAGACTTCGACATGACCGGCCGTATTGATGTGAAAAAAACCGCAGGCCCAGTACGGCACGTTGTACAGTTTTTCCGCTTTTTCTATAGTCCAGGAACTTTTCTGCTCTGTCAGGCTATTCATCCGCTTTCTTCCCACTTGCCAGATATTTTTTCGCCGTGCTGCACAACCCTTTTATCAATAACAGCCACCCTCCTTATCCCGATTATGGGTATTCGGGCGGTGCAAGGCGCTGAATATCATCATTTTTTCTGCTCAAATCAACGGAAATATTTTGGCAAATACAGGGCAAATTATTACATTAGCGGAAATTTTTTGTTGGCGCGTGGTTGCTGTTTGGCCAGCACAACAGAGGATAGCAGACATCCTTCCACACATTCAATTCGGTTCGGATCATGAGAGAGACCATGAGATACACTGTGTTCTTTTTGCTGATCTTGTTCGTCGTTTTCAGCGCATGCAGCCATGAGCTGCCTTCTCCGGTCCCAGATGAGGGGCCTGACAATCTCAACCGTGAGCTGAAACTCGAAGACTTTTCCATGCCGGAAAGCTGCGCGCCCTGCCACCCGAACCACTACGATGAATGGGAAGGCTCCATGCATGCTTATGCGGCCATCGATCCGGTCTTTATCAAAATGCAGGAGCATGGCCAAAAAGAGACGGATAAAAAACTCGACCAGTTTTGCATTCAGTGCCATTCGCCGGTGGCCAGCAAACTCGGTCACACGCCCGCGGGCTACAGGCAGGAAGACCTGCCGCCCCTTGCCCTGAAAAGCGTTTCCTGTACATCCTGCCATTCCATCGTCTCTGTCGAAGAGCACAAAAACGCCGGCGCTGTTTTCGATCCCCGCGAGGGGTTCCGCGGTTCTATTCCGGACCCGGTCAGCACCCCGGCACACAAGTCTATCTACTCTGAACTGTTCACTTCCAGCGATCTCTGTGGCGCGTGCCATAACGTCGTCAACGGGCGGGACGTGATCATCGAAAATACATACACGGAATGGCAGTCCAGCCCGGCAGCAGCGGCCGGACAGCAGTGTCAGGATTGCCACATGCCTGCCTACCAGGGACAAGCGGCTGTCGGAGGGCCTGTGCGCGAGGTGCATCGCCATACATTCGTCGGCGTGGACGTGGCGCTGATCGATGATTTCCCGGACCGTGAGGAACAGGCACGCCTGGTCACGGAACTACTGCGCTCGGCTGCGCAGATCGATGTGACTGCCCCGGATTCGGTGCGCGCTGGAGGGTTCTTCCCACTTTATGTCACAATCACCAGCCTGACCGCCGGACACCACCTGCCTACCGGCGCCGTGGCTGACCGGCAGATGTGGCTGGCCGTCACCATTACAGATCAGGCCACAGGTGAAATCGTCTATCAATCCGGGCACCTCGATGCAAACGGCGACCTCTATGACCGCCACAGTGAAATTGCACCGAATCTGGATTACGATCTGGTGGTTTTCAACCAGCAACTCGTCGGGGAAACCGGTGACGATGTCTTTTTTTCCTGGGAGGCTTTCGATGAACGTACGGTTACGATCCCGCCGCTGGAATCCGTTACCCCACGCTATTTCATCCGCTTGCCAGGCAGCGTCCAGGGGCCACTGAACGTAACCGTTAAACTGCGTTTCCGCACCTTCCCGCCATTTCTGCTGCGCATGCTCGCCCTCGATGATATCGCAGCGCGGCTGCCCATTGTCGATATGGCAGAATGGGAAGGGACGATAGCCGTCAATTAGCCTGAGTGCTCATAGATCTCATCTCGTCACACAGCCCTGCGGTTGGAGCAACGAGGTAAGGAGCAGGCCCGATGTGCTGAGTCACCCGGATATCCTGAGCCAAAGTAAAATAAATAACTACTTTTTCCACTTTTTAAACAACGTTAGCAATCTTTTCACGTCTTGCAGATTGATATACTTCAGGGGAACAATCACAAAAACTTTCCTGCCCCACAACTTACAACACAAAACTATTCAAAATACAGTGCCCGCGTGCATCTGTATATTTGTTGAGGAACAAGGAGAAGCTACGATGAAACCGAGTGCATACATGCCCAAAATCTCACTGCCACCTACTGCGAGTCCGGTGGAAGTGAGCATTCCTCCTTATGGTGTTTATATCGCAGAGAGCCAGCACGAGCGTAATTTCACCATGGAGCCTATGGAAAACGACTACATCAAAATCTACTTCATTCTCGATGGTGTCACAGACCTGCATATCCGGGACACGGTTGCAGAACTTTCTCCCGGCTCCGTTTTTGTCGTGCCGCCAGGCTACGAACATTACCTCAAAGACCGTGAAGACAGCTCCACTCCCCTGTCCCTGTACATCATCGCTCTGGATGCATCGTCGTTCCCGCGTAACAGTTATTTCAAAAAACAGATCAGTCAGCTCACCGAGAAGGCGCGCAAAGAGCTGCGACCTCTGGCCAAACATGAGTACCTTGCCTATGATCTGCCGGTTTTGCTGCGCAGAATGCTCTACGAGCAGGAGCTGAAAACCAGCGGGTATGAAACAGCTCTGCAGGGGCTGGCTCAGTACCTCAGCGTTGCCGTAACCCGGGCCTATTCCTATGTTCCAACAGTTCAGGATGATCTCGAAAAGAATAAATCCATCAAGAGCATCCACGAAGTGGCCCGGTTCATCGATAACAACTTTTACAAGCAACTGACCCTGCCTATGGTGACCAAAATGAGTGGCCTGAGCACCCGGCACTTCTCCAATTGCTTCAAAGAAACCTATGGCGTCAGCTTTATCAAATACGTGCATTACAAGCGCGTCAAACATGCACAGCACCTGTTGGCATTTACCAACCGGCGCATCATGTCGATCTGTTTCGAATGCGGCTTTACAGATCAGACGCATTTTTACCGCATCTTCAAGCGCCACACCGGCATGTCTCCGCGACGATACCGCAACATGGCGCGCAAAGCGCGGCCGGAAGACCTGCCCTCACTGGAGCTTAAATAACTGCCCTTCCGGAACATGGCCACGGGGATCGAGATCGATGGGATACCGGGCAACCCGTGGCCATTCCGGCGTGGCAAAAGCGCTAAAAAAAAGCTGCTGTGCAAACGCCTTGTGCAACATACCATCCAGTCCTCGAACGCGACGAAAGGCAGTCTGGGTGCGATAGGGCGGCACGATTTCATCAGCACGCACCGTTTCCACCAGATCGTCCGGAATCGTGGCAATACGCGGACAACTCGCATGCATGGCATTGATCGTCAACGTATGCGCTCTCGTCAGCCAGACCGGGCAAACCGGCTCTGTGCCCTGCCGCAGAGCGCGCACCAGATCGAGAAAACCACCATAACGCCACTCATCACCAGCATTTTCAGAGAGTTCTTCCTCTTCCCCATTCGAAAAAACGACATGGGCCTTGCCCTCTCCCCCCTGCCAGCGAATGGTGGCCTGCTCGCAACAAATTTCCATCTCCGGCCCGAGAACACGGCTGCCGCAATGGCTGAAAACCAAAAAGATCGACACTCCTTCATGGGTGAGGACTCGCAGCAGAACGGTATCTGCACTTTCGATATCATTGGCACGAAAAAGCTCAGCTTCAACACGGCGCGGTTGGGCGGTGCTGTGTGCATCATCTTTCGCCAGCCATAGCGCATTGAAGAGAAAATGCGCCATGGCGTTGTTGGCCGGGGTATCCAGTACCAGAGCTTCGTTCAGACGCAGCCGGCCGGCCCACTCGTTCCGCTGGTAATATGCCTCACTGCGCGGCCAGCCGCACAGCACCCGTATCGACCGGACTGCCCCGGTACGCCCACCGCAACAGATCATTTTTTTCAGATCGCGGATCGTCGTGTTGTATAAATACTGATAGCCGATGGTGCACAGCCTTCCTGTCCCGTCTGCTGCGCTGATCATGCGATCGACCTCGGATACCGTCGCTGCTGCAGGCTTTTCACAGTAAACATGAAATCCGGCCTGCATCGCTGCAATGCTGATCTCCGCATGCTGGTGGATGCCCGTGGGCACGGTCAGAACATCGGCGCATGTGGTGGACTCTGCGAACAACTCCGTGTAGTCTGAAAAAATACGGACATCCTGCCGTCGCAGGCGGCGAATGGCTTCTGCGTGCTGCCTACTCTCCTGCTCGCGCACCACAACAGCACTCAACCGGGCCAGCCCTTTACGCGCCAGCCAGCGCACAGCCTGAACATGGACCTGCGCATATCCCCCCAGTCCGATAACAGCGAAACGGATCGGCTGCATGGTTTCTCCAGACGGTTCGTTCAGAACACTAAAGCATCAACACGATGCCGTATTTTTCGCACGCGGTGACCGACGGCAGCAGTGCTTCGTGGTTAGATCAGGAAACAGCCGGTTCAACGGGACTTGCCCGGGCATCAAAAACTCGATGAGAGCTGTCATTCTGAGGAGATTCCGGAACATTGCGCTTCACTTTGGCTGAAGGCTGGTTGTCGATTCCCGGCCGGACTGGCTGTCACAAGGTGCAAATTTTAGCTTTGGAAAACCCGCACTTTGCAGCGTGCTCAAAAACGATTCAGCAATCGCACATGCACTTTACCCTGCAAAATACTGTCGCCTTCGCCGAGGCCGTAATCCACTCCGATAATTCCCAACCGCGTTTCCAGGCGGACGCCAAAGCCGAAGCTGCGCTTGAACTCTTCGACTTCAGCGCGCGCATAGTAGCCGAGGTCGAAAAAGACAAACGCCCGGCTGCGGCGGGAAAGCAGATAGCGGTACTCCGTATTGACCCAGAAAACCCGCGCGCCACGAAACTGCTCTTCGCGGTAGCCACGCAGCGTCGTCGCACCGCCAAAACGGAACTGCTCGGTAATGGGCACGCTGCCTTCACTGCTGGTAATCTGGCGCAGGTGCACGCCGACCGCAAGCACCTGAAATCGCCATAATGGCTGGAACCAATCCGCATCCATGGTGATTTTTTTCTGGTTGAACTTTCCCGCCAGTGCGCTGTCGCCCTCGATGGTTTTGCTGATATTTTCGATCACTGTGCTGAAATAAGCCCCGCGACTGGGATTGAGCAGATCATCGCGGGAGTCATACGTCAGCCCGGCCCCGGTTGCAACGGACCGGCTCGACGGTAAATTGAGCAGCGCAACCCCGATGGAGTCCGGCGTGATGCTGTAGCGCGCCCCGGTTGCGACGACCCTCACCTGCCGGACCACCGGCCAGGCGAGGCTGAATTCCGTGCGCCGCTCCACATAAAGCGTGTCCTGGATCAACTGCCGAAAACCGCCTTCGATATGCAGCGGATAGCCGAGCACCCACGGTTCGCGATAGCGCATATCCAGCTCCTGTGTCTGCTGGCTGCGTTTCTCCCACTTTGCCAGCACCTTGCGGCCTGTACCCATGAGATTACCGAACTGCAGATCGAGCAAACCTGTGACATAACCCGGTTGTGTTTCGGTAGCAGGATTGTAGCCCGCGACGCCGTTCAGAACATTGGTATTGCCCTCTTCGATACCAATATGCAACAACAGGCGGCCATCAGGCAGGCGAACCAGCTCCGGCTCAGCCACTGCTTTGAAGTAGCCCAGCCGCATCAGCTCGTCCGGTATAGCATCGATGCGCGACTGGCGATAGAGATCACCGGCTCGCACGGGTAATTCTCGTATGATCACCTTCCGCCGGGTCAGGCTGTTACCGCTGACAGCGATCGTGTCGATGAACGCCTGCTGGTTTTCAGTCAGCTTCAGAGTGAGCTCGAATACCGGTTTGTCCTCATCAGTCCGGGCGCGCAACGTATCGATACGGATTTGTGCAAAGGGATAGCCATGCTCGCCGAGGGCCTGGAGCGCCTCTTCGATGTTGCGCTCGAGGCGGAGGAGATCGCGGGATCGTTGCAGATCACGCAGTTCGCGTATGTGCACCAGAGAATCTGCAGCCAGCAGACGCACCCCGGCCAGCCGCCATCGTTTGCCTGCCTGCACCTGAACCAGCACGGTGTCACCGGGGCCGGGGTCAGGGGGCAGAATAACTGTGCGGGCATCGTGATAGCCCAGCGCGGCAAAACGGCGCAAAGCCGCAGCAGCGACGCCAGCCACAGAATCCACGGCAACAGAACGCTGTTTCTGCAAGCCCAGGGTGCGCAGCAGGTCTTCTCCCCCGCCCTTGCCGCTGATTTCGAAACGCAGCAGCGCGGCCGTGCTGTCCACAGCAGGCTGAGCAAGGCCATGGACAGCGGGCACGTACAGACAGAGGCAAGAGAACAGAAACGATTTTTTCAGATCAAAGAAGGCCACAGTCCTTCACCGGGGTAAAAAAATTGTTCATTTGTCCAATCTAACCTGCATATTTTTTTAAAAATAACATCGCGCGTACAAAGCAGGGAAGCTGTAAATTTCATTCGAAGAAGTGATTGTATGTATTCCATCCCGGGTAATCCGTTTAACTCAGTATCGTTATTTCTTTGCAATTTGACAGCCTGATCATCAGGGTATCCAGTTAACTCAGCACGGGTGCCCCTTTCCAACCGGTCTGTCTGAGTACAGCACGTGCCAGTACCAGCACCGTC
Source organism: Candidatus Zhuqueibacterota bacterium (assembly GCA_015485525.1). GTDB lineage: Bacteria > Zhuqueibacterota > Zhuqueibacteria > Zhuqueibacterales > Geothermadaptataceae > Geothermadaptatus. The sequence goes on from WFTM01000347.1 coordinate 8,732, forward strand.
ATTCCGGTTTCCGCGCAGCGGAAGACCGGAATCCCCCAGACTCAGGCACGTGACTGAAAAGATGCAATTCACCGACAGCCTGATTAAAAAAAGGCACGGATTTCCACTTTGGCCAGATGAATCGTACGCGTCCGGTGTGGCTCGTCACGGCCCTGGTAGCTGGCCGAGGCATTGAGGTTTTTCGAAACCCGGTAGTCAAAGGTAAAATTCCAGCGAAACGTCGTGCCGATGCGGTTGCCCTGTCCAAGCTCGTAGGGGATGATCCGATCATCAGGTGCGGCAGTGACACGCGTGTACTCAATCTCTGCCCGGAAGCGACCTTTGCGGCGAAACGAATACGTCGTACGCGGCTTGAGGGTAAAACGATCGACCACGGTTGGATCGCTGTAGGCCAGGTCCTTGTCACGGCCGACAGTGGTCTGCACTGCCAGCTCAAGCCGGGGGCGCGGACGCCATGAGACATCACCGGTAAAACGCAGGCCGCGCACGAAGCGATCCTGGCGTTGCGCCCGGGAAAAAGTCCTGTCCTCGATGCTGCGGATGAGTTCGAAGCGTCCTGCCAGAGAGCGCCCGCGGGTCACCTCGAGGCGCAGTTCGTGACGTATTTCCCGCCGGCGCTGTTCATCACCGAGAAACTGGTTATTCAATGTCTGGCCGGAAAAAAGCCGGTAGCGCAGCTTGAGCGCTTTGATATTCTCAAAAAAGAGCACATCCTGGCGCAGCGACATAGTGCCCAACAGGGTAAAATCAGGGTTTTGATAGCGCGACAAGTTGAGAAAATAAATCTCGCGCACCTGCGGATCACGTGTTTTCTCTTCCAGGCGCAGAAAGGTGTCTGTCGCCAGGGAACGCAGGGCCTTGCGCCAGAGCGGCTCATTTTTGCGCGGCCGCAGGGCACGTTTAGGCTGAAAACGCAGATTGACCCGGCTGCGCAGCTCGACAACCGGCACGAAATCATCCGTGGGCACGAGCCGCAATACGAAATTGCCGAAAGGGTCCTGCACGTACTCATTCAGTTCCTCATCAAAACTGTAAGTGCCCTCGCCCTCGCGCACCTGAAAATAAACCCGTTCCAGACGGCCGACCTGTGTGTTGGTGATCTGATACCGGCTATCCAGACGCAGAGCATTGCGCCAGCCACGATATCCGGCACGAATTTCCGCGAGGTCGGTTCGGGTATCCTGGACCTGGTCTGAGGCGAAATCCCGGCTGCGGTGGGTGTACACAGCAGACAAGGTGAGTTTATGCCAGTTGCGCAGATTGAGCTCAAAATTGCTGGTGCGCGCATCGCTTTTGGGCCGGAACAGCAGGCCGAACCGGTCATCATCAACCCGGCGGGTGAAGCGCACGGCAGCACCGATTTTTTTCAGCCGCGCCAGAGAGATGCCGGTCTGCAGGCGGGTAAAACGGAAGCCGGAACGCAGGGTATCCACCGGCACTTCCTCTTTCACTTCGTTTTCAAATTCGACTTCCGGCCGCAGATACCAGAATGTGCGCCCCATGCGCCCGCGCTGGCGCAACCACGTATTTGCCACCTGCGCCCCCGCAGCACGCCGGCGGATGTTTTCGAGGCGATAATCCAGTTCGAGAATGCGCGGCCGCTGCCACAGCGTGCCAAACTCCCAGCGGGATGAAGCTACGCCGGTGGCGTCCTGCCGCAGCGCGCCACCGCTGCTGTAGAAGCTGATTTTCTCCCACGGCTGCAAACGCACTTCCGCCTCCGTAATCGCATCACCGCTGGCCGGACTATCCGAGGCCAGGTCCCAGCGCCGCCCGAACTCGATCACAGTCGTGCGGTCGATATCCTGATAGCGCGGCAGGCGCCGGCGATGGCGCAGGCGCAGGGATGTCGTACCCAGATCCAGACCAAAAGCACGTACCTTTTGCGGCAGCAGCTCCATTTCCACGAGCCATGCCTTGCCGCTGTTGTCGCCATCGTCGCGGTTGGAGTAAAGGTTGTCATCACGGTTGCTGACAGCCATCTCAGCGGAAAGGCGCATGTTTTTCGAAGGCCGCAGATCGAGGCGAAAATCGGCGAGCTCCTGTTTTTGCGCGCGCGGCAGAATGACGACCGGCTCATAGCGCCCCAGCCCGGGGCCGACATAGGTATAATTGCCGAAACTGTCGTAACGATACCTGCCACGGCCCTCGCCGAGGTCAGAAAAACGCACGAGATAGTCTCCGGAATCCTGTCCGGCATACACGTAAATCGAATCGACCAGCCGGTATGTTCCCCGGCCGGCCCCGACAAAGACTGCCCCGTCAGCGAGCGCCAGGCTGTCTCCCGCGCTGGTCAGCGCAGCGAGATAATCATCAGAAAGCGTAAAAGCGATGGGATTATCTTTATCGTCGCTTTCGCGCAGCAACGTGGTTTTGAACTGCACCCTGTCATCCAGCGCACTCGCCCTGGCTTCCATGCCGTACAGTCCACGCTGAAAGCGCTCGTCAGAGTATTGAAAATCCACCGTAATGCGCGAGTCACCGGTGATCAGGCGATAGCGTGTGAAAGTGATCTGGCCGTTACCGTACTCGATGACGTAGTCGTTATTCTCACCCCGGACCATCGGCTCGCCGTCAATCCACACTCGCTCGGTGCCGGCAAGAACGATGATATCGATCTGACCGCGATCACCGGTGAGCTGGTATGGCCCCTGCTTGCCTTCGACACCGAGAAACTGCTGGGTGCGAAATTTCCCGCGCGAGACTGCCCCGGACAGAGTGACTTGAGCCGGCCCGGCCTGCCACGAGGCCATCGCACCCTGAAGCTTGCGCTGATAACGGGCGAACTCCGTGCCCTCCAGTCCGAAGAGATAATCGCCAAGCGTGGCGTTGAACTGCCTGCCTTTGAGCTGGATAAAAACCTTGTCGATTTCCTGCAGAGTCTGGGTATCGCCCTCGGGCTGGATCGGCGTACTCTGATCCGTGAGCGCTGCGACCACTTCGACACCTTCGGAGACCTTGCCGGATATCTGCAGGCGCAGGCCGGAGTCAACCTTCAGACCTTGGTTCGAGCCAACGGAGACGCCGCGTACAAGGCTGCCGCTTTTGACCAGCTCTGCACCAAAGGCCTTGCGCCCCTGCCTTCGTGCAAGGCGTGTTGACAACGGCTGTGCGATCTTTGAGCTGTCTGCATTCGTAGAATCAGCAATCGGGGGCGGTGTGCGTAAAAAATGCGTCTTTCGCAGGGGCAACAGCAGGCGCTGGTAACGAATCTTCAGCGTCCCTGTGCGGGCAAAAGACAAATGCAATTGCAGTGTGGAGGTGAGATAATCCAGAGTATAATCCAGACCGCGCACGAGCGTTCTCTCCTCAAGCTGCACCTGTTCTGATTCAAAAACGATAAAGCTGTCCGGCAGAGCGATGCGCTGGTCCGGCGCTGTCACAGGCTGAACCAGCTCAACCACAGAGATGCTGCCCGGCGTAGCAAGACGCGACTGGCCGGCAGCCGGCACAGCCAGCACGAGAATCGTCAGGAACACGAGGACGGAGAAGTCAGAGCTGCGCATCAGTGATCGAGACTTTGGAGGGTCCAGGAAAGTACAGTGCGCCGGCTGCCGTCCAGCAGGTAGAGCCTGTTGCCTGCTGCAGTGAGGTCAAAAGCACCCTGTGTACGCTGCTCAGAAGGCGGCAGTGCAAAATCGACGATCAACTCGCCATCCTTTTCGAACAGAAAAATGCGCTCCAGCTCCTCATCAAACACGGCCAGCTTATCGGCAACGATGACCGCGGGGCCGGGCGATTTCAACACTTCGTTGCCGAATTCCTGCAAAAAATTGCCATAATAATCAAAACGAATGACCGACTGCAGGCGCTGGTCGGTGATGAAAACATCGTCTTCGCCGGCGACACAAATGCTGTACGGCATATCGAGCTGGCCACCACCGGAATCATAATCACCAAAGCTGATCAGTGGGCGGCCTTCGGCATCGAACTTGATGACGCGGCCGTTTTCAGTTTCGATGACAAACACATCCCCGAACAGGGAAACCGTGAGCGCCCGGGGGAATGCGAACTGTAGTTCCGCTGGC
>WFTM01000348.1 GCA_015485525.1 Candidatus Zhuqueibacterota bacterium
CATTTCAAAATCACCGATGAGCTGCCGGAAAAAATCTACATCATCCCGCCGAACCGCACGCGCTATCTTTCGGAAATCTCTGAAACCATCCGTTCCTACAACAAATGGGTCGAGCAGCAGCGCGATGTTGCGCAGAAGCTGTACAGCCTGCAGAGGTCCATCGAGCTGATGCGCGCAGAGCAGAGGGAAAGCAGTGCCGGCGCCCTCAGCGAACTGGAGAACATGCGCGCGAAAATCGAGCGGGAGCTGGACCCGAAAAACCGCGAAATTCTGGAAAAATGGCAGGAGAAAAAGGAACGCTACCGGGCGCCGGTGTACAGCTTCAAAGTGCGCGACAAAGAAATCCGCATCGAGACACACACGGAAACGCTGGCGCATACGAAAATCCCGAAAGTGAGCCTGCCCAACTACGAGGGCTGGGGCGACCTGCTGCGCTGGAATTTGCAGGAAAACGTGCCGGGCGAATTTCCCTACACCAGCGGCCTGTTCCCTTTCAAACGCAAAGGCGAAGACCCGACGCGCATGTTTGCCGGTGAAGGCGGGCCGGAGCGTACCAACCGGCGTTTTCACTACGTCAGCCTGGGCATGCCGGCCAAACGGCTGTCCACGGCTTTTGACTCCGTCACCCTGTACGGCAACGACCCGGACCTGCGCCCGGATATCTACGGCAAAATCGGCAACTCCGGCGTGTCGGTCTGCTGTCTCGATGATGCCAAAAAACTCTATTCCGGCTTCAATCTCGCTGACCCGAAGACTTCGGTTTCGATGACCATCAACGGGCCGGCGCCGATGCTGCTCGGTTTTTTCATGAATGCAGCCATCGACCAGCAGTGTGAACTGTACATCAAAGAGCAGGGGCTCGAAAAAGAGGTCGAGGCAAAAATCGAGGCGATCTACGGCGACAAGGATGTGCCGCGGCCGCGCTATCAGGGCGAGCTGCCCGAGGGCAACGACGGTCTCGGACTGATGCTGCTCGGCGTCACCGGCGATCAGGTACTGCCCGCGGATGTGTACGAGCGCATCAAAGCCGACACTCTCAGCCGTGTGCGCGGCACAGTGCAGGCGGATATTCTCAAAGAAGACCAGGCGCAAAACACCTGCATTTTCTCCACTGAGTTCGCCCTGCGGTTGATGGGCGATGTGCAGGAATATTTCATCGAGCACAACATCCGCAATTTTTATTCTGTTTCCATCTCGGGCTACCACATCGCCGAGGCCGGCGCCAACCCGATCACCCAGCTCGCTTTTACGCTGGCCAATGGCTTCACCTACGTCGAGTACTACCTCAGCCGCGGCATGGATATCAACAAGTTCGGCCCCAACCTGTCCTTTTTCTTCTCCAACGGCGTCGATGCGGAGTACGCAGTGATCGGCCGGGTGGCGCGGCGCATCTGGGCCAAAGCCATGAAGCTGAAATACGGCGCCAACGCACGTTCGCAAATGCTCAAATATCACATCCAGACCTCGGGGCGCTCGCTGCACGCGCAGGAGATCGACTTCAACGATATCCGCACCACGCTGCAGGCGCTGTACGCCATTTTCGACAACTGCAATTCCCTGCACACCAACGCCTACGACGAGGCCATCACCACGCCGACGGAGGAGTCGGTGCGCCGGGCGATCGCCATCCAGCTCATCATCACCCGTGAGCTGGGGCTGGCGAAAAACGAAAATCCGTGGCAGGGATCGTTCATCATCGAGGAGCTGACCGACCTCGTCGAAGAGGCGGTGCTGATGGAGTTCGACCGCCTGACCGAACGCGGCAGCGTGCTCGGCGCCATGGAAACCATGTACCAGCGCAGTAAGATTCAGGAGGAGAGTTTGTACTACGAAACGCTGAAGCACAGCGGTGAATATCCTGTGGTTGGCGTCAACACCTTTCTGAACTCCAAAGGCTCACCGACAGTGATTCCGCAGGAGGTCATCCGTGCGACAGAGGAGGAAAAGCAGTATCAGATCAGGATGCTGGAAAACCTGCACCGGCGCAATGCTTCGGAGGCCGGGAAAGCCCTGGAGAACGTCAAGCAGGCTGCTCTGCACAACCGCAATATTTTTGAAGAGCTGATGCAGGCTTGCAAAGTATGTTCGCTGGGGCAGATTACCCAGGCGCTGTTTGAGGTGGGTGGGCAGTACCGGCGCAATATGTAGCGAGAGCAGCGAGCTTCAGCGGGCTGCCAGCTCTTTTTCATCGCTGCTGGCATGTTGCAGCTCCCAGAGTTTTGCGTATTTGGCCAGTACGTACGAGGCGGAAAAGGTGGCTAAAATAAACCCCTGCAGACCATCGAGAAAACCGAGCCGCAGCAGATACATTTTCAGGAAGAGCAGGGGTGGCCTGAACACCAGGTCTGCGAGGCGGAACCGAACACCGCGGTCGTTGAGCTCTTCTGCGGCAAGAGTAGTATAGTTGTTGAATTTATTGAAGTAGTGCGAGATGCGGCGGTCGGTATAGTGCAGCAGATCATTTTGCAGCATCCCCACCGGCCCGTCGATTTCAACGCCTTCGTGCACTTTGAGATCGTTGAAGCGGGCGCGATCGCGGCGGAACAGGCGCAGCACATGGCCGGGATACCAGCCACTGTGACGAATCCAGCGGCCGAGGAAGTAGGCGATACGCGGCATGCGATAGGCGACATAGCGCTCTGTACGGATAGCATTGCGCATCTCGCGGGCCAGGTTCTCCGTAACCCGTTCATCAGAGTCGATCCACAACACCCACTCATTATTGCATTTATCGAGAGCGAACTGCTTGGCCCGGGAGAACCCTTCCCAGGGCCGGATAAAAACATGCGCTGTGTACTCCCGCGCTATCTCTGCGGTCTCGTCCTCACTTTCCGCATCCACGACGATAATTTCGTCCGCCCACTGGACACTTTCAAGACACTCGCGAATATTTTCGACTTCATTCCGTGTGATGAGAATAACCGATATACCGATCAAACCAGGACCTCTCCCGACTCTTCGTGATTCTGCACTTCTCCCTGTGCAGTTCGTCGAGCATCCTGCCTTCGGTAGTAACGCACTACCGCTTCAACTATAGCATTGATATCAAACTCGTTGACACAGATTGGCCCTTGTGGCAGCTCGCAGCTTTTTTTCCAGCAGGGCGCGCAGGGCAGATCACGCACCAGCTTGACACCGTTATCATACAGATCGATCTCTGCCGCGCAACTCAGGCCGAACCAGGCGATGACATATTTCCGCAGCGCGATGGCGATATGCATGCCGAGGGAATCTCCGGAGATGACCACATCGGCGAGGTTTTCGAGCACAATGCCAGTTCGCAAACCAAGATTCATCGGCGTGACGATCGCCTTGCCGCCGGAAAGGCTGGCGATTTTTTCCGCACGCTCCGCATCTTCGCTTCCGCCGCCGAGGAGAATAATTTTGACCTCCTCACACAGCGTGGCAATTCCCTCTACGATGGCAGCCTGCTGCGATGCCTTCAGCCGTTTCAGAGGATACAGGCTGGAACAGCCGACATTGAGGCCAACGACGAAACGCGCGCCCTCCAGGCCGAGCTTGCTGCGCCATTCCTCCGTCTGTTGTTTCTCCTCCTCGCTCAACTCAAGAACATACGGTGACCGCTCGCAGGGAATCTCCCATGTTTCAGCCAGTATATCCTGCCCGGTGCGTTTGTTGATACGAAACTTTTCGTAATCATGCGTTCCGAGATGAAAATTATACTCTGCGCCGGCATTGAGCGGAATGACCGCACCATTCTGATTCAGGCCGAAACCGCGCTTGATTTCTGCGCTGAGTTCGTTGGTAAAGGCGGATGAATTGCGGTTTTTATCACCGTTGAGAACGATATCAAAATGCATCTGCCGGAGAATCAGGCGGGTTTCATCGTTCCACTCATAGATCGCATCGAGATAGGGGTTGTTTTGCAAAACAGGTTTTGAGGCCCTCTGCGTCAACCAGAAAATGGTGCTCTCCGGCCACTGTTTTTTGATCATGGGTAACTGCGCCGTATTCATGAGCACAGCACCGATATTATCGAGGTTGATGATCAGGATTTTCTTGCCGAACGGCTGCGGGTCCGGACAGCCTTCACAGGTTTTGTATGGCAGGCAGGGTTTGTACCCACTAAAGAGTTTACAATCAGGGATGAGAGCTTTTGGGGTATAATCGGGCATTGATATTCTGCTGCTGAAGGTAAAAAAACGGCAACCACTCCCATGACCGGGGAGAAGAAGCATGCATTATTCTGAAAAATCCGCGTATTAAAAGGCGTCAGGGTATCCGGTCATTCAGCGAACCGGAAAAGGAAAAAGTAAAGAAACAGAGGCAGAGTTGCAAGCGATACCGACTCCAGAGGAAAACTGATCGAGGAAAGCTGCGCGCAAACACGACGCAACCGTGCGCTTACCATTCATCGGCTTCGCGCTGCTGCAACTCCCAGATTTTCAGATAAAGGGCCATCTTCACCATAGCCGTCACCACAGCGAGCACAAAGCCATGCATGCCGTCGCGGTAGCCGCGCAGGGCGATGAACTTGTTGAAAAAGGCCGCAGCAGGATGTGTGAGCACGTCCCACCAGTGCACCTTTTTGCGTCCGGCCCGGTCATGGGCTTCAAGAGATGAGTAGCGATTCAGGCGGTCAAAGCTCTCTGCCAGAGACTGGTGGGTGAAATGCAGCATGTGGTGGGTGAGCCGGCCGATTTCACCATCGACGACAAAGCCTTCGTGCACGTGCACATCCGACAGGCGGGTTTTTTCTCGCTGAAACAAACGCAACTGGTAGCCCGGATACCAGCCGGAATGGTAGATGAATTTGCCGAGAAAGGTACTCAAGCGCGGAATTTCATAGCCGGAGAACTTATCGCTGCCCGCAGACAACGCCTTGAGTATTTCATCGCGCAGCTCGGGTGGGATGCGCTCATCTGCATCGATGCTCAGCACCCACTCCCGGCTGGCCTGATCGAGTGCGAACTGTTTTTGCGCGGCAAACCCCGGCCACAGATTGACATACACGTGCTCTGTAAATTCACGCGCGATCTCCGCGGTTGCATCGGTACTGCCGCCATCGACGACGATGATTTCATCGGCCCAGGTGACGGATTCCAGGCAGGCACGCAGATTTTTTTCTTCATTCTGGGCGATGAGAATAACCGAAAGCCCGGGTCCGCCTGATTTTTTTTGAAGTTCCTGCATCGCGCCTCCCTTTTCTGCCGGCAGGATGGTCCGGCTCATTTTTTCAAGCCCTTGAGCAGGGGCACGATTTTTTCAAAAACTTCATTCACAGAGAGTTTCTGCATGCAATCATGCGTGCTGATTCTGCAGGTCACTCCGTGACAGCCGAGGCAATCCAGTTCGTCTTTGCGCACGACAAAGTGCCAGTCTCCCCACGGCCCCTGCAGGTCCGGCCGGGTTGGGCCGTAGATGCCGGCCACGCGCGTGCCCACAGCCGTGGCCAGGTGCAGCGGGCCGCTGTCATTGCTGATCAGCAGATCGGTCTTCTGCAACAGCGCCGCGAGCTGGTGCAAATCTGCCTGTGGTGCCAGCACAGCCGGCTGCTGCATCGCCTCCTGCACGGCACGGGCATCATAGAGCTCACCCGGCCCCCAGAAGATGAGGATTTTAACCCCGTACTGTGCGACCAGCCGGTCGGCCAGGCCGGCAAAAGAAGCCAGCGGCCATTTTTTCGTGTACCAGCCGCCGGAAACGTTCAGGCCGATTACGGTGCTTCCCTCCAACTCCGCGCGCCGGAAAAAATCATCTGCAAAAGCAGCATGCAGGCCGGTGACCTCGACGCGCAGCTTTGTGGTTGTGACCGGCACGCCAACAGCCTGCAGGGCATCGAGATTAAACAACACCTCGTGGATGTGATCGCCGCGGTTCGGCACGACGATGTTATACGCATATTTTCTGCCACGGAAATTATAGCCGACACGGTACCTGGCGCCAGTCGCCAGAGTAAACAACGCCGTGCGCGGATTGCCGAACAGATCAAACACCACGTCATAGCGTTTGCGGCGGAGCTGGCGGAGAAAATTCAGATTTTCCCGCAGGGCAACTGTGCCGGGGGCATTGGAGATAAAAAATCGGTCGAATACGAGGTGATCATCGATTTCAGGATGATCCTTGACGATGGGGAAACACATTTTTTCGGTGAGAAAATCGATCTGCGCCTGCGGCCAGGCAGCACGCAGATTATCGATCACCGGCGTTGCCATGACCACATCACCGATGGCACGCAGCTTGATAACCAGTACTCTTTCCGGCACCGGTATCTGTGTGACCGTCACAGCGGGCGCCCCTTTACTCATGATGTGCGGTGGGTCTGTTTCCAGCCGCGGGGCTTCCAGGGTGATTGACAGCCTGCGGAGGCGTCCGCGGTCTTCGGCCTGCTCCGGCTACCTGTCTTTTGCTCAAAGAGATAACCGGCGACGATGGCAGCAGCATGCAGCTCCAGCTCATCGGTGGCACTGAAAATTTCCTTTTCGCGGCCGAAATATTCCTGATTGACGAAATGCGTATCAAAGCGGCCGCTGCGGAAGCGTTCGTGTTCCAGCACCCAGGCACAAAACGGGATCGTCGTGCGCACACCGGTGATGCGGTATTCGTGCAAAGCCCTGAGCATTCTGGCGATCGCCTGCTCGCGCGTCGGTGCCCAGGCCACCAGCTTGGCGATCATGGGATCGTAATACAGCGAAATTTCATCACCCTCAGCAACGCCGGAATCATCGCGGATGCCCGGGCCATCGGGTTTTTGCAGGTGAGTGATCGTGCCGGTGGAGGGCAGGAAATTATTCTCTGGATCTTCGGCGTACACGCGGCACTCGATCGCGTGGCCGGCAATGCGCACTTCCTCCTGGCTCAGGGCCAGGGGCAGGCCCATGGCGCACTCGATCTGCATCTTCACCAGATCCAGCCCGACTACCATTTCCGTCACCGGATGCTCGACCTGCAGGCGCGTATTCATTTCCAGAAAATAAAAATTGCGGTTTTTATCGACCAGGAATTCGATCGTGCCGGCGTTGGCATAGGAGCAGGCCCGGGCGGCACTGACCGCGGCTTCGCCCATCTTGCGGCGCATCTCCTCGGAAACGATGCACGAGGGCGCTTCTTCAATCACTTTCTGGTGACGGCGCTGGATCGAACATTCGCGTTCGCCGAGATAGATCACGTTCCCGTGCTGGTCCGCCATGATCTGAATTTCAATATGCCGCGGCTCTTCGATATACTTCTCGATATACACCCGGCCATCGCCAAAGGCTGACTGCGCCTCGCTGGAGGCGGCCGTAAAGCTCGCAGCCATATCTGCCTCAGCGGTAACCACGCGCATGCCCTTGCCGCCACCGCCTGCTGCAGCTTTGAGCAAAACCGGATATCCAACTTCAGCAGCCACTTCAACAGCTTCCTCGGTCGAGGCCAGGGGTTGTGCGGTGCCCGGGACGATCGGCACACCGGCTGCCTGCATGGTTTTTCGCGCTTCGGTTTTGTCGCCCATCACGCGCATAGCCTGCGCCGAAGGCCCGATGAAAATCAGCCCGGCGTCTGCGACCTTGCCGGCAAAGACCGGATTCTCAGACAGGAAGCCGTATCCCGGATGGATGGCATCTGCGCCGGATTTCCGGGCGATATCGAGAATGCGGTCCTGCTGCAGATAGCTGTCCTTTGCCGGCGCCGGCCCGGCATACCAGGCTTCGTCAGCGTGGCGGACATGCAGGGCTGTGCGATCCGCATCAGAATAGATCGCCACGGTTTCAATACCCAACTCGCGGCAGGTACGCATGATACGCACGGCAATCTCGCCACGGTTGGCGATCAAAATCTTTTTTATTTCAGGCATACTGTGTTGTTTTCGATTTTCACCCGTTGAAGCTGGAAACCGCTTCATCGAGATTATCATAAGATTCGATGACGTCGTCGAGCTTGGCTATTTTGATCAGACTGAGGACGCGGCTGTTGAGATTGGCCAGCTTGATATCGCCGCCATTTTCCCGCGATTGCCGGATACCGAGCAGAATAGCGCCCAGCCCGCTGCTGTCGATGTACTCAACCGCACCGAGATCGATCAGAATATTGGGCGGCTGGTTCTGCAGCAGCAACAGCAGTTCTTTTTTGAGATCCGGTGCGACCCGGGAGTCAATCCGCTTTTCATGGATAGCGAAAATGTGGACCGTACCCCGCTCTTCGGTTTGGTATTGCATCGTGAACCCCGTTCCTTTTTCTCCTCACAGAGGAATATTCCCGTGTTTTTTCCGGGGATTGGAATCAACCTTGTTCTCGAGCATCCTCAGCGCGGAAATCAGTTTTGGCCGGGTTTGCAGCGGTTCGATGACATCATCGATGTAGCCCCGGTCAGCCGCAAGATACGGGTTGGCGAAACGCTCGCGGTACTCTGCGATTTTTTGTTCCAGCGCGGCTTCCCGGTCTTTGGCGGCCTGTATTTCCTTGCGGAAAATGATCTCCACAGCTCCCTTCGGGCCCATCACTGCGATCTCGGCGCTCGGCCAGGCGTAGTTGATATCGCCGCGGATGTGTTTTGAACTCATCACATCGTAGGCGCCGCCATAGGCTTTGCGGGTGATGACCGTGATTTTCGGAACCGTGGCCTCGCAATAGGCATAGAGCAATTTGGCTCCATGCTTGATGATTCCTCCCCACTCCTGGTCCGTGCCCGGTAAAAATCCGGGGACGTCCACAAATGTAATCAGGGGAACATTGAATGCATCGCAAAATCGGACGAAACGCGCACCTTTCAGCGATGAGTTGATATCCAGCACGCCGGCAAGCACACCGGGCTGGTTGGCAACGATGCCTACGGGTCGCCCATCCAGACGGGCAAAGCCGACGACGATATTCTCCGCATAGTCCTTGTGCACTTCAAAAAAATCCTGATCATCCACCACGCGCAGGATGATATCGCGCATGTCGTACGGCTTGTTGGGATTTTCCGGCACCAGGGTGTTCAATTCCGGGTCCATTCTGTCTGCCGGGTCATCCGTCTGCGCTACGGGCGGGTCTTCGGCGTTGTTTTGCGGCAGAAAACTCAGCAGCGTACGGATATTTTCCAGCACATCCATCTCGCTGGCATATTTAAAATGGGCAACCCCGCTGCGCGTGGCGTGGGTGTCGGCACCGCCGAGCTCCTCTGAGCTGATCTCCTCATGGGTCACGGTTTTCACCACATTCGGGCCGGTGACGAACATGTAGCTGGTATTTTCAACCATGAAGATAAAATCCGTGATCGCCGGGGAGTACACCGCGCCGCCGGCACAGGGACCGAGGATCGCCGATATTTGCGGCACAACCCCGGAGGCCAGGGTGTTGCGCAGAAAGATTTCCGCATACGCTCCGAGACTGACCACACCCTCCTGAATTCGCGCGCCGCCGGAGTCGTTCAGGCCGATCACAGGGGCGCCGTTTTTCATCGCCATGTCCATGATTTTGCAGATTTTCTCTGCATGGGTCTCAGACAGAGAGCCGCCGAACACGGTGAAGTCCTGTGAAAAAACATAGACCAGCCGGCCGTTGATATAGCCATAACCGGTCACCACCCCATCGCCGGGGTACTTGATCTTATCGAGACCGAAATCACGGCAGCGGTGGCGATTGAGCATATCCAGTTCTTCAAAAGAGCCTTCATCGAGCAAAAGCTCCAGCCGCTCGCGGGCGGTCAGTTTGCCTTTTTCATGCTGTTTTGCGACACGTTCTTCGCCACCGCCCAGAAGGGCTCGGGCTTTTTTCTCCCGCAATTCGCGTATTTTGTCTGATTCTGCCATGTGTGCTTTTTTCTTTTTTAGTCTGAAAAATTCATAATTTTCGATTAAAATCTGCCTCTCGTCACACCGCTCCCGCGGTGTGACGAGCTCCTGCGGTGTGACGGCCCTGTTGTCCCGCACCGGCGGGGCAGTACACAAGCGCAACGAGACACCACCTGCCCCAATTGCCCGCACCCATTCCGATGAAATCCCTGAACGACGGTGAAATTTGAGACTTACAGAGGCACGCTAAAGCGTGCACTACGAACGCTTCTCGCATCGCCCTCACATCGCTACCCACTGTGCGCTCCGAACTGTTTTGAAAAGCGAATTCTTTTTCCCAATTCCGGAAAAGCGGCAGTAGTATATTCAAACGACCGGTAAAATGCAACTTGTTTGTCCCGGGCGCAACCCGGCCGGAATCGCCTCATTTACGGCCTGAAAAACTTGTATCTTTTACCCGGGTTGCCTATGCTGGAATTTCGGTTCTGCCAATCTATCTCGCCACATTCTCAGGCGGTGTGACGTACCGCTGGTGGCAAGAATGTGCATAAAACTCTCATCCAACCCCACACGCACAGGTAAAGATGCACCTGAAAATCGACAAGCTGAGCAAACAATGGCCGGGGGGCGTCCAGGCGGTGCAGGATATCACACTGGAGCTGAAACCGGGCATGTTCGGCCTGCTCGGCCCCAACGGCGCAGGCAAGAGCACGCTGATGAAAATCATCGCAACCCTCGAACTGCCGGACTCAGGCCGCATCACGTTCGACGGCCGCAACATTCTGTGCGAACGGGCGTATCTGCGCAACCGGCTCGGCTACCTGCCGCAGTTTTTCGGTGTCTATCCACAACTGACCGGCGCGGAATTTCTGCGCTACATCGCCCGCCTGAACGGCGTGCCGCGCAGCGAGCTACAGGACAGAGTGATGCTCATGCTCGAAAAAGTCTCCCTGCTTTCAGCGCGGGACCGCAAGGTGAAAACCTACTCCGGCGGCATGCTGCGCCGTCTCGGCATTGCCCAGGCGCTGGTGCATGATCCGGCGCTGCTGATCGTCGATGAGCCGACCGTGGGGCTGGACCCGGAAGAACGCATCCGCTTCCGCAACCTGCTGACCGAAATCAGTCGCGACAAGATCATCATCCTGAGCACGCACATCGTCGGCGATATTTCGAGCACGTGCGAGGATATCGCCATTCTCTCCCATGGCCGGCTCGTTTTCCGCGGAAGCCCCGGGGAGCTCACCTGCAAAGCTGCAGAAAAAGTCTGGCTGCTGGAGTGCGATGAGCGCGATTTTGCCGAAGTTGCAGAGCATCTGCAGATCATCTCGACCATCCCGGCGGGCGGGCGTTTGCAGATGCGCGTTGTCGGGGATTATCAGGCCCGGTTCAGCATGCAGCAGACAACAGCCACTCTGGAAGATGCCTACATCTATTTTATGGAAGAACACAAGCACCAGCACCAAAGTGCACAAACCGCGTCAGGATAAGTCTGTGCTGAAATTTTTCGAACATATTCTGACCATCGCGCAGCACGAACGCATGATGCTGTACCGCACGGCCCGCTTCTGGATTCTGGCCGGCGCCGGCATCGCTATAGTAC
>WFTM01000349.1 GCA_015485525.1 Candidatus Zhuqueibacterota bacterium
AGCATGTTGGCCATGACATCATTCCAGGATTCCCAGCTTTTGTGCAGTGCGGCGGGTGCATAAAACGTGCTGCGCGACATGTCTGTTTCCGGGTTCAATTCCTCCGGGGCACCGGAGACATCCCGCAGCATGGCCAGCAAACTGCGCGCATGCCCGAGTTCGTCCTGCGTAATGGCCGCAGCCGCGACCGAGGCTTCCATGGCCGGAGCGGCGGTTACCCACTCTGACAATCGCCGCCCGAGGAAATGTTTTGTATCTGCCAGTGCCAGCCCGAAGCGCAGAAGAGCCTGTGCCGCATCTGCAGGCAGCTCATTTACACTGCTGTAACGAAGTTCCTGTGCGCTCATACTGGTTCCCCTTCCTCGATTACCGGAACAATCGCCTGCTCCGGAAAGCTGATCAGTTCGACCCACTCTTCTTCATTACGCGCGGCATCGAGAAGTTTTTGCAGCTCCTGCTGATCATCCGCTGTGATCTCCCGGATAAAATGCAGCGGGTCTGTGTGTTGCGTTCTTCCGTAAAGATGATATGTCATTTTGTGTAATCCGTGTTTTTGAAGTCCAGAAAGAATTCACCGTGGTCTGGGAATTATCGCGGTTCGACGACGGGAATGATCTTTTCGCGCGGGACGACGATCATTCGACTCCAGTTCCATTCGTTGTATAGCGTCAGGGCGTACATACGGGCAAGGCTTTCGTCAGAAGCGACCACGGTGCCGATGTTTCGCAGCGGCTCTTCCGGCCGGAAGCGGGCGAAAACCTCGTAAATATCGCCTTCTCTGGTTTTGGTCGGGTGTAGCATCAGGTTGTCACTCCCCAGATTTTGAGTTGTTCGATGGCTTTTTCGGAAAGACGGGCGCGGGTCCAGGGCGGGTCCCAGACGATGTCGATCATCACAGTATCGACAAAGGGCAGGTGCTGTATCTGCTCGCGGATATCGCTGAGCATCATCTCCATGCACGGGCAGCCCATGGCTGTGAAGGTCATGAGGATGTGAGCCGAGCCGTTGCTGAGACTGACGCCGTAGATCAGCCCCATATCGACGATGCTGACGGGGAACTCGGGATCGACGATCTGCTCCAGCTCCTGCCAGATGCGCTCCTCGTTGGCATCAGCCCGGCTGCGCGCATTTTCGACATCATCGATAGTGAGTATGGGCGCTGCCACTAATTCACCTCCGTCATCTGCATCAGCTCCTTATGGCCGCGCTGTACAGCGGCGACGAATTCCCGGTTTTTCGGGCCGCGGGCTTTCCAGCGCACAAGCACATCATCCCAGGAAATCGGGCCGTCCTCGAAAACCCAGCGTTTCTCTTCAGCGATGAAGCGTGACGGAAAAGGGAAATCGAGCACGTATTTCCCCTGCTTTTTGTCATAATGCGCCGGGACGTTCAACCCGAGCTCGTCGCAGAGAGGAACGGCTGTGCTCATCCATATCTGGCGCAGCTCGTCGTTGGTGCTGCCCTTGAAACCATAGTCGATCTGCTCGGTGTGCCGCTTGAGATCGTCGGGCAGGCCAAACCACTCTACGGTCAGGGGGAACATCCAGTCGAGGGCTTTCTGCAGCTCCTCGCGCCCGCCCTTGCGCTGGATGATTTTTCGCATCCACATCTCGCCGTGTCGCAGGTGGAAATTCTCCTCTTTATCGACCTTGGCCAGAGCACGCTTCCACGGCCCGAATTTGCCGTGCTTGAAGACATCGCCGAGCAGGACAAAACCGGCGCGGTCATAAAAAGCATTGGCAACAACCAGTTCGGTCCACGTCTCCAGCGGAACGTCGAAAGCATAGGGATATTTGAACTCCTCGGGCTTGCGGTCGTAGATCAGCTTTTCTTTATCCACGCCCAGATCCTCGAGGATGCGGTAGGCGATGTGGGCATGACCCAGTTCATCCTGTATGATGCCCATGGCCGAAACAAAGGCGTTCAGTGACGGAGCATCCTGCGCCGCATGGTAATATGCCGGTGCACTGATCAGCTCAGTGTCGGCCGAGACCGTCAGGATGCGCTTGATACCGGCAAGGTAAACGGGACTCATCTGCTCGATAGTCTCTACCAGCTTGCCATCTTTGAGACGAGACTGTAACTGCTCTTCTGTTACTGGAGCCATATCATTCTCCCTTGGCTTTTCGCCTGAAAAATTCAAAAACGAAAATAGTTCTCAGCTGCATTTTTCTGCCATGGTTGGCACTGCGCAACGGGCTGCTTTATGAACCGGGCACACAAATGAGCACCCCGTGCGCTGATGCGAAGTGCCGGGCTGTTGTGGTTACTTACCCGTGTACTTCGGTTTGCGCTTTTCAACAAAAGCGGACAGACCTTCCTGAGCATCGCTGCTGTCGAAAAGCGGGCCGACCAGCTCGCGCTCCAGTGCCAGTCCATCCTGCAGGTTCAGTTCCATGCCGCGATAGACAGCCTTTTTAATATCACCGATGGCGCGCGTGGCTCCGGATGCGAGGCGGGATGCGAACTTCTCCGTCTGCTCCATCAGCTCATCGGCCGGGAAAATGTTGTTGATCATACCCAGGGCCAGCGCTTCTGCAGGCATCAGCGTTTTTCCGGTGATCATCAGCTCCAGCGCTTTATTGGTGCCGATGAGGCGGGGGAGACGTTGCGTACCGCCGTTCCCGGGAAGCAAACCCAGGGTAACCTCCGGCAGGCCGATGCGGTATTCGCCCTCAGCGGCAAAACGCAGATCACACGCCAGGGCCATCTCAAAACCACCACCAAGGGCGTGGCCGTTGATTGCGGCGATGAAGATTTTCGGGCTTTCCGCCATCTTGCCGAGGGCTTTGTGCGCAACAGCAACCATTTTCATGTTATCTTCAGTTGAATTCGCCGTAAAAGCCTTGATATCCGCACCGGCGGAAAAGAACGTTTCCGATGCACTGCGCATGATCACGGCTTTCACCTCATCGTCGCTGTTGGCTGCGTCGATGGCTGCGTCCATGGCCTGCATGAAGGTGATTTCGTAGCTGTTCGCAGGAGGCCGGTTCAGCGTGATGTAGCCGATGGCTCCCTTTTTCTCAAAAGTAACGGATGTATCCGACATGATGGTTTTCCTTTCATCGTTTGAATTGAAGCTGCCCGAGAAATGAGTGCCGGCTCAGGCTGCAGCCGGCAGATCGTTGCGGAGTTACTCCCAGTCCAACCCGCCGAAGACGGCGCTTTTGTTTTCCAGATAATAGTCAACCGCTTCAGGGCCATGTTCGTGGCCGAT
>WFTM01000350.1 GCA_015485525.1 Candidatus Zhuqueibacterota bacterium
CCGGGGAATTAAGGTTACCCTTGCGAAGGTTTGAAACCTTCGCAAGGGTGGGGTGAGGGGTGTAGAGTGAATCAACAAAAGATGGTCAAAAATTCTGGACAACACGCAGATAGAAATTACGGCCCGGCTGCGCGATATTCGCGCGGTCGAGATGTTCGTGATAGAATACATCAGTGATGTTTTCCACACCCGCCTGAATCACAAAATAGCCGCCGGCCCGGAATGTCGCGTGCAGATTATACACTGCAAAACCGTCGGTGGCATCCTCACCTGCCCGGGGTGAAATCCTGTCCTGCCGCGCAACGAGACGTGCCTCGGCCTGCACCGTTACCCGCTCGGAGGGATGCACATACCGTACTCCGCTCAAAGTTGACAGGGGTGGGATTTCAGGCAGAGGGACATCATATTCCATATCCTGCCCGCGTGCCCACGAAGCATTTGAGAACAACGTCCATTGAGGACGCACAGTCCAGCGCAGGCCAAAATCAACACCGGAGATCATCGCTGCCCCCGTATTCGTATATATTTTGACGCCACGCGCCCCCATGGACTTTGGTTGCATCCCTTCCAGAACCTGGCCGGAAATATAATCCTGCAAAAACGTGAGATACGGCTCGAATTTAAACTGCACATGTGCACTATTCCTGCGTACTCCCAGATTAAACTGTACGCTTTTTTCCGGCAAAAGCTGCGGGTCCCCGATGTAATCGAAACCGTCGAATCGATCGGGCAGAAACCAGCTATAGAGCTCCTTGTGATCAGGAGTGCGCACTCCACGCGCTACGCCAAAGGTCACGTCCCACTCGATCGCCGGGGAATAACTCAACTGCAGGAATCCCGAACCATTCACATCGCTCCGGTCCAGCGCGACATCAGCGTGAAACTGTGTAAATGCATCTGCCGGTTTGCCTGCACTCGCTTTAACACGGGTCATACGTGTGCCGACTGCCAAAACGAGATCATCCATCAAAATCCGGCGATATTCAGCAAACACAGCGGCGTTTTCTATGGTGATATCCGGCCACATCAACGCTGACATCTGCATATTTGTGCTCGGCACACGCATGGTTCGCAGGGCTGTCGCAAACAGATGCCAGAGGTCGAGACCGGCGGTTATTCTCCCGCGGCCCAGATGGCGTTCTGCCATAAAATTTCCACCGGTTGTCTCGGTCTGTCCCACAACTTCCATTTCACGCATGCTGGCTGCCGGGCGATCGAAGTTATCCATCGTATGATCGATGTCACTGCGATAGAGTTTGAACTTCAAATCAGCCCCCGCAACTGGCGAAGATGCCACGTGGTAATCGACTCCATATAGCCGCGATGTGTGTTCGCGGGTATCCATCGGAAGCGCGGGAAAGCCCGTGTCCCGACCATCGCTGCGATAGTGTGCGATGCGTAATTCCTGACGATCTGTGAGTTTTACTCCCAGAAGGGCATCGACGTGCAGATCGTGAAAGGCTGAAAAATCTACCTCACCGGCACCGGAGCGATAGTTATCTCCCCTGTTGTGCGTTCCAGCCAACTGAAGACTGAACTTTCCTTTGGCGATTTCTCCGCGCAGGAACTCACGCTTGCCGTTCGATACCGACCGGTAACTGGCTCCCAAACGCACCTGGGTAAAGAGCTCATCATGATACGTCGGCTTCATTTTGCTGAAATCGATACTCCCCCCCACTGACGAGCCCTGTCCGGAACTGCGAAAAGCACCTTTGGTGATGGCGAGCGCATCGATCTCCGTGAGATCAACATAAGCTGTCGCGGGGTCCATCCGGCCGTTACATGCGGGCACGATTTTTATCCCGTCGATCGTGACCTCGAGTTGCGAGGCTTTCAGCCCGCGAATAACCGGGTCGTACGCCACTGCTGCGCGACTGACAGCGTGCAATCCCGGGATATCGCGCAGCATGCGCCCGCTCCCATCGGGATTGCTCTGCATCGCGGTGCGCAAATAGGCCTCATTGTCGCGTTCCCCGATTACAACCACTTCATCGGCAAGTACGATGGTTGAGGGCTGAAGCTGAATCGTCCCGATATCCTGGCTGTTTGCCTGCACGCGAACGACGACTTCATCGAAGCCGATATGCCTGATTTTCAACAGGATATCTGTACCATGCGGTACAGATTTGAGCACAAAAACACCGTTTTCATCAGTCGATGTCCCGCGTAATGTTCCTGCGATCAAAACGTTGACTCCGGGAAGCACGCGTTCTGTTTCAGCGTTAACGACCTTTCCGCGCAGTTCTTCAGCGGAGAGCACGTCCATATTTATCATAAAAACCAACAGAAAGATAGTGTATTTTTTTATGTACGATACCATGATTGTCCTCCAACTGCAATCTAAAGTGTAATGGCATTTTACCACTCGTTGTCAATTTGATTAGCCTACACCTGTAGCGCCAACCCATTCTGCGGAACGACTGCTTTTTCAACAAAGCAGACCTCACTCGTGAGGGCACAATACAGCATGCCCGGTCAGGCGAAATGCACGTACGGATGCAGCGCAAGATCGCCTCACCGGTACTGTCGGTGAGGTGCATGCATCAAGAAGACGTACGTATCCCGCAGACGGCCAAAAGACGCCTCAGGCTTTCAGAGTTCCCGGACAAAATCACGTCAGGAAAAATAAAATGGGATCACAGCAATGCAGATCGTGGAGGAGGTGTATCGGGCGGGGAAACCCAGCTTTCAGGCAGGCCGCAATGAACAGTTGCGAACAAAGCCATCTTATTCCGGGGCAACCCCAGCCGCAAAAACACACTGAGGAAATAACGATTGTAGGAGGTGAAAGAAAAAGAGTCAACCGGTTGCTGCCGGGCGCGCTCCGGCCTTTCCTGTATACAGACTCCTGTCCCTGTGGTATCCTGGCCGGCGAGACTGCAGCACTGGTCGCCGCACGTACAGTCGTGGCCACCGGCTTCGCAGGCACAGTAGTGCTGCATCGTCGCCCGAGCGTCTGTGGTGGTTTCATGGGAGGAAAAATATACCTGCGAGACCCAATAAAACAAACCAGGGCTGGTGCTCGGCAGAAAACCCGCGAGCACAAAAATTACAGATATTTTTTGCAGAATCAGCCGGTTCATTTTTTTTTATTTCGTGCAAAAGTCACTCAGACAACGGCGCAAAAGATAATGGACATTCTGATCTGCAATTAATTTTTTTTAACGAGAAAAACAAGTCTTTTCTGTAGAATTTTATACAATCCTCGAAACACGCCCACCTGTCACAAATCAAAACGCCGAATCCCGTAGTGACCGCGGCACTGAGAACTGAATACGAAAAAGCGGCCATCCGGGGAGAGCACCGGCAGCGCGTCGCGCCCCAGGTAGCGAGTCAGCCACTCGCCGTTGGTACCATCCTCGGCAAAGAGATTATCATGCCGCAACCAGATGATCTCTTTGTCGCTGTCCTCGTCCCGCGACCGGACACGAACGAGCCGCCCTGCCTTTGTCAAAACGTGAAAGATACCCCCGGTATAGTCATCGAGCAACGTGCGCACTCCGTTCGTCGTGTAATTAACCGCCACGATACGCGTACTGCCATCGACCTGCAGTGCGAGTTCGTTCGTTCCCGGCACCGATGCAAGCCAGCGGACCTGCCCCACGGGAATAGATAGGCTCGTCACCGGCGTGATCTCGCCGCCGGCCAAGTCGATGATCGCTGCGCATGTCAGCACCGCAGGATCGGTTGACGCGGTGAGCACAGCAACTTTTCCTGGCTCTGGCAGCGCATCCAGAGGTGAGGCTTTAAACCCGGCAGCGATCTGCAGAGTATCCAATGTGCCGATTTCCAGTGCATAAATCAGCAACGAGTTTTTCAGCGTTTCAGAGGATAAAACCAGCCGGTAGCTGCCCGCATCCAGCACAGCTGCACTGACGTTTATGCCCGCGGAAGCCAAAATCTCCTCACTTCCTCCCGTTGCCGGCACCCGTGCGATCATCAGCTCCGGTCCGGATATTCTTTTGATAAAATAAACCTGATCTCCACCGGCAGACACACCGGCAACCCCATACCAGCTTTCCGCCTCGCCGGCCAGTTGAAAACTGTTGCTCACCGGCTCATCGTCACCGGCGTCGGGCTGGATCACGGCTTCTCCCGTGCGGACAATCCGGTCACCCATTTCATCGGGATCCATCGACCCGGCTTCGAAACGCTACGAGACTTTCGCGCCAACTTGTGTCATTTTATTCGACCAATACAGATTTCTGAAATAAAACGGTGTGCCCGCCGAAACCCCTGCTCTGTAATATTCCAGCAGATTCTGGCTTACGACGCCAATCACTTTTGTAGCCCAAAAAATCGATATAGCCCTGAGTCGTGCGATAGCCGGAAAATGTAACGTCGTGTCGCATCATCGGATAGAGAAAGCCGTGTATGTCTGCGCTGCATTGCGCCGATTCTGCGGCTGCAGGAAAGCCTTGCATTGCTGATCAATATTTTGTAAAATTAACGCTATTTTCAGCCGTCATTTCGCAGAAAAGGGGGAGGAAGCAGCCTGATGCGGAATGGGAATGCAGAAGAAAATAAAAACATTTCACCCAGGACTCTTGGCAAATCAGGACAACGACGATGACTTTTTCCAACACGATCATCAAAAAATACTGGCCGGCAGAGGATAAGAATCCCGACGGCGACATCATTCCTCAGCTCGTCATTCAATGCGAGTCGGAGCTGGATAACAGCCTGCAGGTCGGCCATCTTTTCACCAGCATGATGAAAG
>WFTM01000351.1 GCA_015485525.1 Candidatus Zhuqueibacterota bacterium
CAGGCTGAGTCGCTGGGCTTCTCCCTGCCCGAAGCTGCGCGGAAGGCACTCGGTCAGTAAAATATGCTGCTGCCACATCTTGCTGGCAACATTTCGGCCTTCCGCGCCGCGGCCTCAGCGGGCTACGAAGATTTTGCTCACCCGGACATCAGCTCCGCTTTTTAACTGCAGAAAATAAACGCCTGCCGGCACGATCTGGCCGTTGTCATCCATGCCGGACCACTTCAGAGTGTGCTCACCAGCTGCGAGGGTGCGGTTTTGTGCCAGAGATGCAATGCGCTGGCCGAGAATATTGTAAACATAAGCATCGATCTGTGTGCGTGCAGGAAGAATGATTTTTACCTGAGTTCCTGTTGCCCGCCTCGGGACAAATGGGTTGGGCCACGCAGGCATCAGCTGAAACTCGCCGGGGACATTATCCATACCCTGAACCGATGTCGGTGGGTCGGACAGAACGTTGATGCCGAGATTCATCACCTGTGCGATCTCTTTCCAGTCGTATGCGTGAACTTCACGATCCGAGTGCACAGGCAGAAAAACCCCGGAAGGGAAGTTGGGCAGAGCCTGCTGGGTCAGGGTCAGGCCGTCGGTGCCATAGGTCTTGTTGCCGGTGAAGTTGCCGAGATAGGTGTGTGTGCCCCGCTCGAAGACTTCGAACTCGGTCGGATCAGCGTTCTGATCGCTGCAAATGATCCATCCATCACCGTTGCCCATGTCGTAGATCACGATCCCCTCCGGGTCATCGACAAAAAGTCCCTGCCCGATGCGTTCCTGGAATGTTCCGTCCAGGCTATAAACCATGATGTTGTTGTTCTTGCTCTCATCACAGATATAGGCTTTCTGGTGGTACTCATCGATGACGATGGACTCCAGACTGCCTTCGGTGGCAAAGCTGCGTTTCAGCGTGCCCGCGATACCTGAACCCTCTGCAGAAATTTCATAGATAAAAACCCGGTTCGGACTTTTGCCGGTGTTGGTAATCCAGGTTTCGACTTTGCCATCCACGTAACGGATGGCAATACCATACGGTTCGTCGAGATCACTGCTGCCGAAACTGCCGACAAACTGCTTTTCGGGCAATGCCCAGGCAGAAACGCGGTTGTTATCCCGTTCAACAGCAAAGACAAGGTCACGCTTGCCCAGGCCGGTATCGACATTATAAGCAACGGCAACACCGTTGGGGTAATCGAGCTTGCCGCCACCTGAACCAGAGCCGCCGATACGGCCGATATACGTGTTGGTCACAGGATTGTGCATCTCGAGAAAATCCATCGTCTTATCTGTGATGAATAAAATGCTCTCGTTCGGATCAGGTGCAACCCAGATAGCGACGGAATCCATCGTACCATGGCCACCCGGGGGAATGCTCGTCTTGTATACACGGGTTACCTGAACGGTGAAAGCCAGGGCAGTCAAGCCAAAAAGAATATAAGCGATTTTCCTGCGGAAAGGACGCAAAGGAGGCAGCAATCCGTGCATTTGTAGCTCCTGCCCATCCATGGGCGGTTTAGTGAAAGGTCAGAGTCGGCATTTGCTTTGTTTTCGGCATGCCTAACGACGAAGTAAAGGGAGGGATGATCCGCCGTGATATTTGATCTTCACAGAAAATAGCTTCTGCACAGAGATTTTGCGGAAAACCAAAATCACGTCTCAGTTGACGCCAGCCGCTGTTTGCAAATTTTCCTTTGATTCCATGGCGGATTTTCGTTACCATGACTGCCGCTGAAGGCGGCCTTTTTGCGGCCATGCGCAGGCGAGGAGAGAAGTGCCGGGGAAACCTGGCAGGCTGAGTGGTCAGACTTCCAGCCCCATCTCACTGCGATACTGCCTCAGGTTTTCCTGTTTGAAATCGCGCTCGGTGCGGCAGGCTTTGCACATACCATGTCCGTTCGGGCAAATGATGCGCCGCCTGCGTGTTTTACCACAAACTTCGCAGGTGATGTTTTTTTTGAAGACCGTTCGTTTGAAAACAGCGCCGCAGATCGCGCAATTGCTGGATTTGTGATGGGTCAGGTAGAGATGTAAAAAATTGAATGCCCAGCGCGGGGTAGGCCAGACCATCTCTGTGTGGCGGGTTATCTGTCCGGACCGCAGATTTGCCAAAACTTCCCCGGCCGTCGTTCCCGGGATGTCATTATAACAGGACCCTATGGAGACGATATCCTTGGCGTCAGAGTTGGCCACGCGGGGCAGGGAGGTGAAGGCAAAGCGCAGGGCTGCCAGTCCGTTGGGCCAGAGAAAC
>WFTM01000352.1 GCA_015485525.1 Candidatus Zhuqueibacterota bacterium
AATCTCATCTTTTCCGGCACGTGCCTGAGTCAGGGAGATTCCGGTCTTCCCCTGCGGGGAAACCGGAATGACAGATCTGGTGCAGGCATGTGCTGTGCTCTGGCGATTGGCTGAAAAAATGCAACATTGCTGAGTTAAATGGATAGCCAGACGACTTTTGCGTGAAATGCTTTTCCATGAATAAATCGGGACAGAGGATGAAGCTATGAATAAAAAAGGAAAACTGCGCGTCCTGCAGGTCGTCGATGGCTTTCGCATGGGCGGGGCGGAAAACAAGCTATGGGAGCTGGTCGAACAGCTCGACCCGCAGCGCTTTGAGTCTGCCATTGCGAACGTCGGGCCGAGCGGCCCGCTGGAGGATAAGTTCAAAAAAATCGGCGTGCCTGTGTACGATTGCAGCCGCACGCATCGTTTCGATGTTCAGCCCATCCGCAAGCTGAAAGCAGTGATGCGTGAGCAGAAAATCGACATCGTGCAGAACACTCTGTTCTGGGCAGATGTCGTCGGCTCGGTGGCGGCAAAATGGGCTGGCGTGCCTGTGGTAATCTCGTGGGAGACGGTGACACATGAGGGCAACCCCTACCACGCACAACTGCAGCGCCGCATCGGTTACCAGTTTGCCATGCGTTTTACCGATTGCGTAGCCGCAGTCTCGCATGAAATTAAATCATCGTTGATAACGCGCCGCAAACTGCCTGCTGAAAAAATCCGCGTGATCCATTACGGTGTCGATCTGAAGAAATTCTCTCTCAACGGCCATGCCGGCAGCAAGCGCAGTGAACTCGGGCTGAGCGAAGCGGAGACGGTCATCGTCATAGTCGCCCGTCTGGAGGAGGTCAAAGGCCATACCTGGTTCGTCAAAGCTTTTGCGCGCATTGCAGAGCATTTCCCCGATGCTGTAGCCCTGTTCGTCGGCGATGGCAGCCTGCGCGCGAAACTCGAGCAGGAAGTGGCTGAGCACAAACTGAAGGACAGGATCCGTTTCCTTGGAATTCGCGATGATGTCAGCGAAATTCTGGGTGCGGCAGACTTTTTCGTCTTGCCCTCGGTTGCAGGCGAGGGGCTGCCGAATGTCATTCTCGAGGCCATGGCCTGCAGCAAGCCGGTCATCGCCTGCGACGTCGGTGGCTCTGCCGAAGCAGTGCAGGATGGCGTAAACGGCTTTGTCGTGCCGCCGAAAAATGTCGATGCCCTGGCCGAAGCACTGCAACGGTTGTTGGCGGATCCGGAGCTGGTGAAAACGTTCAGCGCCAGCTCGCGACGCATCGCCGAGGAAGAGTTCTCCCTGCAGAAACAGGTTCGTAATTTCGAAAACCTGTATGAAACTCTGTACGCAGAACGAGCCGGATCGCGAGGTAGATGAGCGCATGAGCACTGTCCGACGCTTGTTCAAAAACACCACGATCCTCATGCTGGCGAACAGCCTGCAGCCGCTGATTTCATTTTATCTCGTGGTTGAAATCAGCGAATTGATGGGCGCAGAGGGGCTGGGTGCCTATAACACCATCTTCAATTATGTGCTGATTTTTCAGATCAGCGCCGCTTTTGGCCTGCGCAACCTGCTGACGCGTGATCTGGCCCAGTACAAAGAGAAAACCCGCCGGTTCATGATCGACGGCAGCGTGATAGCGCTGATTTTTTCTCTGCTCAGCCTGGTGGCGATGAGCCTGGTGGTGCAACTCCTGAGCGACAACCCGGTGGTCATCACCGGCACGATGATCGCCAGCCTGTCCCTCATCGCCTCGGGCCTCGCAGATGTGTATGAGGGCGCGATTCGTGGCTACGAGCGCCTGAGCCAGATAGGCTATGCCTGGCTGGGCGAAAACCTCGCCCGCGTACTGATCAGCCTGTGGCTGATTTTTTCCGGCTATGGCATTATTGAGCTGGTGTGGGTTTTTGTCATCCTGCGCTTCCTGAAAGCCGGCTACTATTTTTATTATCTCTCCCGCCGGATCGTCGTGCCCTTCGGGGAAGTGGACTGGCAGTTCGTACGTGAGCTGACAGCGCAGGCGCGGGTTTTCGCTGTCACGCTTCTGGCCGTGACGATTTACTGGCGCGCTGACATCATCATGCTCGAGTCCATGCGCTCCGATGCAGAGGCTGGTTTGTACAGCGCGGCGTATCGCTTCCTCGCCCTGTCCATCGTGCTCATCGACAGTTTTGTGCACTCATTGTTTCCTGTGATCTCAGGATATTTTCGCAGCTCTCCGGAGCAGTTCCAGAAAGCCTGCCGTAAGTCGCTGCGCCTGCTGGTCTTCGTCACAGTACCCATGTCGGTTTTGATGTCATTGCAGGCCGGCCCGATCATCACGATGATCTACTCTCCGGAGTATGAGCCTTCGATCCGGGTCTTGCAGATAATCATCTGGACCTTGATTCCGTATGGCATCTCGCAGATTTTTGCCTATGCCCTGGTCGCCAGCAAACGGCAGAATGTCGATATGCTCGTCAATATCACCGCCATGCTGGCCAATATCGTTCTCAATTTTGTTTTAATTCCGCGCTATGGTTTCATCGGAGCAACCGTGGCAACGCTGATTTCCATCCATATCTATGTCGGCGTACAGGTTCCTTTTGTGGTACAGAAAATTATTCACTTCGGCGGCAGAGAAGTGTTGGCAGGCGGATTCAGAATCGGTCTGGCTATCCTGGCCATTGTTGTGACAGTTACTCTCATGCAGGATATCCACTGGATCGTTTCCAGTACAGTGGCAGGCTTGCTTTACCTCGCAACCCTTTTCCTGAGTGGTGCTGTGTCCGCCAATGACCGGCAACTCATCATGCGTATTCTGCGCCGGCCTGATGCTGCGTAGTGAATTGAATCGTGCGTAATACTGGAGAAAGGCAGACAAATGACAGAAGCAGAAAAACTGGATATGAAGTTGCGGGCGATCGAGCTGGAAAAACGCATGGCCCGTCGCGTGGGGTTTTGGCGTGGCTTTGCTGCCGGGATGCTGGTCCTAATCGCCATGCTCGTTGCGGGGGTTTTTACGGCTTATCTCTTCAGAGAAGATATCGCGGTGTCGGTGATCAACAAAGTCGGAGCGCGATATGCTGAAGACCTTTTTGCTGCCTTCCCGGAGGCCTATATGACCAACAACCGCGAAAAAGTGCTGGATACCCTCGACGGTTTCACCAATGCTGTAGCGGCCAACCACGTACCGCGCGAACAGATCGAAGTTATCGGCAGGCAGGTACTTGAAGCCCTGCGCGACAAGCGGATTTCGTATCAGGAAATGGATGCTATTCTGGAAGCTTTGCAACAACTTTCACGCTAACAACTCGGATGTAACCATGGATATTCGCAAAACACTGCTGACTTTTTTCTTCGGAGTGATGACTGGTGGATTTTTCGCCGTTGCCGTAGTTCGCGAGGCGGTTCCGCTGCGCGATCACGTCTGGATGATCGGATTGACGTTGCTCTTCGGCGCACCGATTCTGGTGATGTTGGGCATGTGGTATTTTCGTTTGATGGAAACGGTAAAACAGGCCATGGGGCCGAAAGGAGGCGAGGTGATCGGCCAGATTTTGAGTTTCCAGCTGGCCAGTTTTATCCTCTTTGCATTGATTTTTATCGTAATACTTTATGCTGCTGTTGTGTGATCTGAGCTGGGACTGTTTTTCTGCGTGTCGGGTTTCTCATCTTTATGTGCCGGAGCAGTACAACGTGAAGAGCGTCTGTGCCGGCATCCGCTTGATTTTTCTCTGTTTCTGCCGATCCCTTCAGAATTCGGGACTCTCCCTCTGCAGGTAATCTGATGTGAAAAATATTTGTTGTGACTTATCTGCCCCTGTTCGGAGCATGCAGACATGGGTGATCAGGGGAGCAATCGATCTCACTCAGCCACTCGCTTTGAACTCATCTGACCTGAAATACCGCTATCGCACGGACAACTGGTATATTATCGTCCGCTGTTGTTCAAGTCTGAAACACTGTTTGACGCCTGCACAAAGCTGTAACTTTTTTGAGACAGGCGGTTTCTGGTTTAACTTGTTAAAAAATAAGAGAATATGTCGATGATTTTTTTGATGGTATTGCTGGCATAATCTTTGTGTTGTCGGGCTGGTGATTTTATTTAAATCATCGTTCAGGCATAAAAAAGCCGAGGATCTGAAGTAACATCAACTATGACAAGTCAAGGAGCGAGACATGTTACGTGCTGTGAGCCGTAGTTTCAGTGGAGCAAGGGCTATCGTGGGGAAAACGATACTTGCATCAATGCTGATTGGAGCGGCAGCAAGTCAAGGACAGACAAAAGTGATGCCTCTGGGCGATTCCATTACCACCGGTATCGGGAGTACTGGTGATAATATAGGCTATCGAAAACAACTCTGGTCACTTATGGACGCCTCCTATTCTGTCGACTTCGTCGGCACGCAGACAGGGGGTGACGGCCAGTTTGATGAAAATCATGAAGGACATAATGGTTTTCGCGCGGATGAAATCCGTGCCGGGTTGAGTAGCTATCTTGCAGCCAACAATCCGGATGTGGTCTTCCTCAATGTGGGTACGAATGATATCAGTCAGGGTGATGATGCCAACACCGTCCTGACCGATATCAGCAATATCATCGATGACCTCGTCGCCAATAATTCGGCGGTTGAAATTTATGTTTCGACGATCATCCCGCGCAAAGATGACGCCGCGTTACAGACCGTAACCGATGATGTGAACGGCCAGCTCCCATCGCTTATCCAGAATAAGCAAAGTCAGGGAAAAAAGGTTTACCTCGTCGATAATGCCAACCGGATTCTCGCAGACCCGAATTGGCAGACGAACTTGTATGCTGATAATCTGCACCCGAACGATACCGGCTACAGCCAGATCGGGCAGGAGTTTTATAATGGCTACGCTGCAAATAATCCGGGCGGAAACCCTGTCTCTTTCAGCGATGATTTCAATGCCGGGTTAAAAGCAGAGTGGGTCGTGAACCCCGTTTATAAAGTCATCAACCAGCAACTGGTCAATGTTGACAGTTTGAACACGGTTTTTGATGGCTTTGATAATTTTATCGCTGTACCGAATATCGATGTTAACCCCAATGCCGTGCAGTTTACCTATGGCACGGAATCGAATCAGATCGGCCGTTATTTTTCCGGTTTCGGCCTGATGCTGGACGCACCGACCACGACAGCCAATGGTTATTTGCTGTTTCATACGGAAAACGAAGTGGTCAAGCTTTTTGAAGTTGTGAATGGTAAGGTCAACGGCGCACAAATCACCAGCGCTGACGGCACATCAGTCGGGGCGCCTCAGATTGGTGATGTTTTTCGTGTAGAAATGTCGACGACAGCAGCCGGGCATATTTTCAGGGTCTTCCGCAACGGGACACTATATGCTACGCTGACAGACCCGAACAAGCGTCAGGGGAATGCTGCGACGACTTATTCTGGTATAATGATCAACAATAACACTCAGAATGGCGTCGATGATTTTCTGATCGAACGGGTGATCGATACCACACCACCAGCGGCAATCAGCGATCTTACTGTAAAAAGCACAGGCTCTACCTCGATCGGTCTGCAATGGACCGCCCCGGGTGATGACGGCAGCACAGGCCAGGCTTCGAGTTATGATATTCGTTACTCGACTTCACCGATTACAGGAGCCAATTTTGCTTCAGCAACCGTGGCTACCGGTGCTCCTGCACCCTCGGTTGCAGGAACGACTGAGTCTTTTACTGTAACTGGTCTCGTGGCCGGAAACACCTACTATTTTGCCATCAAGACAACAGATGATGCTGGCAATGTGAGCGCTGTTTCAAACTCCCCCATGGGCTCGACTTCTTCCCTGGTCATCACGACAGATGATTTTGAGCGAGCAGGCCCCGGCCTGGGTACGAACTGGAATGCTGATCCGGAGATTGAAATCGTCAACGGTGCTGCTCAGGCAACCAGTATTGCAGATGTTTTTGATAAAGGTGCAGTGTTCACCAAGATCAGAAATCCGGTCGAAATCACCATGAAGTGGGGCCCGAATGCAGCGCAGTTGGGAACATCCTTCAGCGGAATTTACATCGCCGACGGGACAGACCAGAATGGCGGTGGTTATTTAATTCAGCGACGCAAGGACGGTACCAACCCAGCGACGACCTATCTCAAACGCGTCGCCGGCGGTATCCCCGGTACGGTCGTGGCTTCCGGCAGCAGCCTGGGCCCTGATCCCGGCCCTGGTTCGGTGATGAAAGTCGTCGTAACCCGGGATGTATCGAGCATAACGTTTGATGTCTATATCGATGATGTCTTTGACCGCACGTTAACCGATACAAACCCATCGATTGCCTCTGACCAGGATTATTACGCTGGTTTTATTCTGAATGACAACGTCGGCGATCAGAATGCTGTCGATGTGTTTACCGTCGGAGCTCAGCCATCCGGCCCGGCTGTAATCGCTATCGTCAGTGGGAACAACCAGTCAGCACCGGTGAACGAGCCTTTTGCCAACCCTGTCGTTTTCCGTCTCGAAGACGGGAATGGCATCGGCGTTGAAGGTGAGCAGTTAAACTTTACGATCTCTCCGGCCGGAGCCGCAACTCTGGATAACAATGGCGTGGTTGACGGCAATGCTCGTAAAGAGGCAGAGAGTGGTACGATCAGCGGGCCTGGTGTCATGGAAGTTCGGGAGGATGCCAATGCTTCCGGAGGTAAATATGTCCTCTATCCTGCGCCTGATGATGATGCCTCTGTGAAGATAACATTCTTTGTCCAGGAAGCCGGGACATACTATTTTTGGACCCGGAGTATAACTCAGGGGAATCCGACCAATAATTATGGCTGGGATGTCCAGATCAATGGGGGAACGAGATTCCGGTACAATGTTTTTGGCGGTCAGTCCACAGTTACGAACTGGACGTGGGACCAGATAAAAGACGGTACGACACGCGTGACAGCCAGCCTGAACGCAGGCTCGAACACGATAACGTTTCATGCAGCTCATTATAATACCTGGCTGGATAAGATACTCGTCACCTCGGACCCGAACTATACACCGAGCGGTCTCGAACCGGATCAGGGTTATATTACCGATGCCAATGGCGAGGTGAAAGTGAATGTGACAGCCGGGGCTTCGCCAGCAACAGCGAGTCTCGTGGCCAGCCATCCGCAAACGCCGAACACAACAGCAACATTGACGATTACAGCAGGGAATGCGACTAAAATTGTCAAGATCAGCGGAGACAATCAGAGTGGAGCGGTCGGTGCTCAGTTGGCTCAGCCACTTGTCGTTGAAGTTCAGGACGATGCGGGGAATGGTGTTGCTGGTGTCAATGTTCGTTTTGTGGCACTGAAGGGTGCCGGTAGTTTTGATCTCGATCAACCCGTCGTCACAGATGCTAATGGCCGGGCAAGCGTGAACTATACTGTTGGCCCCCAGAG
>WFTM01000353.1 GCA_015485525.1 Candidatus Zhuqueibacterota bacterium
GGACAGCGTTCCGGCAGCCGCAGAAAGATGGCGCCGCCATTGGCATGCAGCGACAGGTGTCCTGGGCGGGTGCGACACAACAGGCCGGCCATGATTTCTCCTGCGGCTGAGCGGGCAACGCCGCTCCCCTGCACCTGCTTCAGGCGGATATCCCCGCTCGCCGTCAGGCTGAAGCCGTCCGCAAGCCCCTGCGCCGTGATCGTGCCGCCGCGGCTGTCCGCCTGCACCGGCGCGGAAATTTCTCTCAGCACAACATCCCCTGCCGCTGCACTGAGAGCGAGGGAGTCTGATGCGCTCTGCACCCTCAAATCGCCGCCGCGCACCTCTGCGCGGACAGGTGCGGCAGCCCGGCTCAGTTTCAGGTTTCCGCCCGTCACGCGCAGGGTTGCGCGGCCGAACAGGCGATGCGCCCGCAGGCTGCCTCCGGTAACCGTGGCCGTGATCCTGCCCGCAAGGCTGTCCATCAGAACCCCGCCGCCGGTCGTGCTGATGCGAATCTCTCCGTGGCTGCGGTAGAGCTGCATGGCTCCGCCGGTGACGCGGCCGGCCAACTCACCGCTGAACTGTGTCACGGTAAAAGAGCCGCCGACCAATGTGCTGTGCAGCCAGCCGGTAAAACGGGTGACCCGAACATCGCCCCCCTGCATCTGCACAACCAGCAGGCGGCCCGGCGGTATCTGTATCTGCCACGAACGTGAAATCAGCAGCCGGGCCGGGCGGGCGCGTAATGTGGTTTTGTTGGCAGTTTGCCGGAGAGTAAACTGCACGCGGGAGAGGGCATGGTCCGGCAGGACTGGTTCTGCAAAATGCAGAATTTCGACAAAATGAACGGAGTCCGTGGCTGAGCGGGTGATTTCGAGCTGTGTAACCGGGCCGGTAAGAGACAGGGTATCGCCTGCAGGCAGGAAGAAGCTGCTGGTGATTCTCTCGCCGGGGTAGGGATTTGCTGCGTTCCGGCTCTGCGCCTGCACATCCGCGCAGGGGGCGGCCAGCAGCAGCGCCGCGAACAGAGCTGACTGGCTCAGACCAGCCAGACCACGGCACCGGAGCCATGCTTCTGCCCGAAAAAACTTGCGCCTTGTCGGAGAATTCTTAAAATAGCGGTTCATGCCATCGGCCGGTTGCTTTGGAGTTGCGGTCGCGAAGCTGGTGAAATCTGGAAGGGAAGGGAATTATGAAGCCTCTGTTTACCAACGATGCCATTGTCCTCGGCATCCTTCTGGCAATACTTGCATTTGTTTTCAAAACGTCGCACAGCGACAACCCATTCTGGAAAAAATTTTACACTTATGTTCCGGCACTTCTGCTGTGTTATTTTATCCCGGCTGTATTCAACTCTCTCGGCATCATCTCCGGCGAGGAATCGCATTTGTATTTTGTGGCCTCACGTTACCTGCTGCCGGCCAGTCTGGTGCTGCTGACGCTGAGCATCGATATGCAGGGCATCATCAATCTCGGGCCCAAGGCGGTCATCATGTTTCTCACCGCAACGGTCGGCATCGTCATAGGCGGGCCGCTGGCAATACTGATCATTTCGGCGTTTAATCCGGAAATCGTCGGTGGCAGCGGGCCGGATGCGGTCTGGCGCGGCCTGACCACGGTTGCCGGAAGCTGGATCGGCGGCGGGGCGAACCAGACCGCCATGAAGGAAGTTTTCGGCGTCAGCGACCGGCTGTTCACGGCAATGATCGCCGTGGATGTCATCGTCGCCAACATCTGGATGGCCTTCCTGCTCTATGGTGCCGGGATTTCCGAGCGCATCGATACCTGGCTGAAAAGCGACACTTCTGCCATCACTGAGGTGCGCAAAAAGGTCGAGAACTACCGCGCCAGCATCGAGCGCATACCTTCCCTCACCGATCTTGTCGTCATCGCCGCGGTCGGATTTGGCATGACCGCACTGGCGCACTTCGGCGCTGACCTCATCGCTCCGTGGATCCGCGCCAATGCCCCGGGACTGGAAAAATTCAGCCTGACCTCTCCCTTTTTCTGGATCGTCGTCATCGCGACGACTGCCGGGCTCCTGCTTTCCTTCACCAAAGTCCGCGATCTCGAAGGTGCCGGTGCTTCAAAGGTCGGCAGCCTGCTGCTGTATATTTTAGTCGCAAGCATCGGGATGAAAATGGATATCGGCGCGGTGCAGGAGTCCCCGGGCTTTTTTGCCGTCGGGTTGGTGTGGATGCTGATCCACGTCACCATTCTGCTGACCGTGGGTAAGCTCATCCGGGCGCCGTTTTTCTTCATCGCGGTCGGCAGCCAGGCGAATGTCGGCGGGGCAGCCTCTGCTCCGGTTGTGGCCTCGGCGTTCCATACCGCCCTGGCCCCTGTCGGGGTGCTGCTGGCGGTTCTCGGCTATGCGCTGGGGACCTACGGGGCATGGCTGTGTGGTATTCTCATGCAGAGCGTGGCACCCTGAGGGGTGCACAGTTGTCTCGACCGTGCGAAGGGGCGGCCTCTTCGCACGGTTTTTCTGCGCTCAGGAACATCCATCTGATGGTGCCGGCCCTTGCGCATGTGCGATCAGCAGACGTCGCTTTATCGCGTGCCGCCGGTATTCTCATCATCACTTTCAATGACGCGGGCGTACACTTCCGTCGTGGCCGTACCCGATACTGTCATCTCGCTGAAACGCTTTTGCAGCAAGGTCCGGATCCAGCCGCGCACGATGGGGATGAGCAGGGAAAAGCCGATCAGATCGGTGATCAACCCGGGCGTGAGCAGCACGATTCCACCGATGAGCACGAGCAAGCCGTCGATCATCTGCGCGGCCGGCACATGTCCTTCCGCAAGTTCCCGCTGAATCTCCTGAAAAACCCGCAGCCCCTGATGCCGGGCCAGACTGGCTCCTAAAATACCGGTGATGATGACCAGCCACATCGTCGGCCAGAAGCCGATGACCTCGCCGAGCTTGATCAAAATCAGCATTTCGATAAAAGGCACGCCCACAAAGAGCATGATCAGTTTTGCTAACATGATGGTATCCTGTCGATGACCTGAAAATACTAACCGTTGTGATGGCTGTTTTCGCACCGGCAGCGCGGTGTTTTGTGCGAACCCGCCTGTTTTTTCATAATCTACACTTTCCGGGGATAAAGACAAGGTAAGTTGCGCTAAATGAAGCCTTCCATCCTTCTCGTCACACCGCAGGAGCGGTGTGACGAGAACATTCCCCAGACTACCGGCATGGGTGCGGGCTTTCGGGGCAGGTGGTATTGCGTTTCGCGTGTGCACGGCCGCAGGAGCGGCAAGAGGGGCGTCACACCGCGGGAGCGGTGTGACGAGAGCATTCCCCAGACTACCGGTAGGGGTGCGGGCTTTCTCGGGGTAGGCGGTATTGCGTTTCGCTTGTGCACGGCCGCAGGAGCGGCAAGAGGGACGTCACACCGCGGGAG
>WFTM01000354.1 GCA_015485525.1 Candidatus Zhuqueibacterota bacterium
CGCGACATGAATGTCGCGGTACATTCTGGCAGCCGTCTCGGGAGCGAAAAAAATCCCCGGCATTTGCGCAAATACCGGGGATTCTTTCATCAGAGTGGTCAGAATATCGCTCTGACTTGTTCGGCAATTTCACTGGTTATGCCCCAGGAAATTTTCTGGGCCTGGCTCACGTACTGGCCTTTATAATCTGCGGTGTTCAGCTTCGGGATGTTGAGCTGGAATGCAGTGTTGATCACCTCGATAAAGGCGTTGGCGATGATGGCATAGCCACCATTATTCGGGTGTACGCCGTCAAGGCTGAAGGCCGTGTTGGCGGGGTCGAGCAGCACGAACCGGCCGCTGTAGCCATCGAGTCCATTGCTGTTGAGCTGGTTGAGCATGGTATTGGCATCCACAACCGGTATCTGAAATTGCTGCGCCAG
This sequence comes from Candidatus Zhuqueibacterota bacterium, assembly GCA_015485525.1. Classification (GTDB taxonomy): domain Bacteria; phylum Zhuqueibacterota; class Zhuqueibacteria; order Zhuqueibacterales; family Geothermadaptataceae; genus Geothermadaptatus. Next base: position 423 of record WFTM01000354.1, read on the forward strand.
TGCTGCGATGGTTGCATTGTAGCCATCTACAGCGGCGCGGATCGTTGCAGACTCATCAGCCGTCAGGGACATGGTGCCGGGAATCGCTTGCCCGGTTGGCGTCAGGCCGGCGGCGATCATGCCCTGCTCCAGAGCGGCTGCGGTTGTGTCGGCAAAGCCCATGGCCATAAGTGCGGCAGCGTTGGGAACGCCCAGCCCGGCCTGATAAGCCGAAAGCGCAGGGATGGTCAGGTGGGTGACACCCTGCTCTTCGGTGAGCAGAGGCAGATACAGACCGCCCCCGAAATCGACCGGTTGGAAGGTGGCATCAAAAACCACCGGAACCGGTGTGGTGATGCCCAAAGCCGGTACCGGCCGGAAGATGAGATCGAGGGTGTTGATGAACGGGATATCGGTGACATAGGGGATGTTGGCCATGACGATGGCAGCCCGGGTTTTTTGCCGCAGTTCGGTCAGCAGCGTGGTCATCTGAGCGGTGAAGTCGCTCTGCGGAGTGATGCGCTCCAGGGCACCGCCGGCGGTTGCCGCGCCGAGGACGTCGTTGTTGCCGAGCCAGAGCAGGATCAGTGTCGGGTTGAGCATGATGGCCTGCTGCACTTGCGTGGTATTGCCGAAATTGGGATTGCGCAGAACGATGTCGAAAAACGAGTTGCTGCCCGACTGCGAGGTCTGGGCGCTGGTGGCGCTGATCGCATCATTTAAGGTTGCGCCGGGGACGCCGAGGTTGTCATACGGCCGTGGCAGGCGGGCGTTTTTCAGCAGAGTCAGCGGGCTGACGGTCAGATCATCAGCCACAAGCGCTCCGTTGACGAATTTCAGCGGTGTTTTCCCGGCAGTGCTGCCGATCCCCGGCGCCGCGATCAGCGGTTGCTGGAAGCCGGCACCGGCGCCCATCTGCTGGGCAATTCGGTAGGGAAAGCTGTTGAGCTGGAAATCTTCAACCATGCCGGCAGACTGGAACCCGGCTGTCAGGCTGTTGCCGATCGCGACCATTTTGCTGAGAATGAGCTGGTTCTGCTGTATATTCAGCGATGGCTGCGACGGGTCTTCGAGCTCACAACCCTGCCAGAAAATCAGGGCGATGAACAAAAAGGCAAGTCCTGTTATTCTTTTCATAATCTATCTCCATTTGCTTTTTTCAACGAGTAGTGCATTCAAATCAGATTCCTGTCCTGTCAGAACTTGATGCCGAAGCTGAGGAAAAACAGGTCAGCTTTGGAGGTATAGGTGCCGTTGAACCCATAATGGTTTTTGCCGACACCATCTTCCACCGTTGACCGTTCGCCGATATTGACGAGCATGTATCCAGCATCGACGGTGTAGTTGCCGAACGCATAGCTGGCACCGAAGCTGACATTGTTACGCGTGTTGTCCGGCAGTAGCGGGCTGACAGACTCGATTGGTTGCGGAGTGACATCATAGCTGTAGCCTGCGCGGAGCGTGAGCTTGTCGTTGAGGTCATAGTGCGTACCGACCCGGAGTTGCCATGAGTCACTGTAGTTGAACGGAATTTCCTGATCGAGGGCATCGTTGCCCTGAAAATCCAGCGTGATCTGATCGAAAAGAGACCATCCGAACCAGACATAATCGACCTCTGCACCGAATTTTTCCGTCAGTTTGTAGTACAGGCCGAGGGCAAAATAATTGGGGAAATTCAGGCTGGCGTTGGCTTTCTGGTCAAAAAGGACATACCTGGCGATCGCAGCGGCGTTGGGCACGCTCAGGTTGTCATATATGGTGAAATCAGCGTCGCTGTCGCGGAAGTCCGCGGTGACGGAGTGGCGATACATGAAGCCAAACCCCAGTTTTTCAGATTGATACATGGCGCTGAAATTGAAGCCGATAGCCGTGCGCGAGGTGCCGCTGAGCTCTACTTCTCCAATTTCATAGCCTGGCGATCCCGGGCTGTCGAACATATTGGCGGCGCGTTGCAGGTTAACCCGGGCGATGACGATATCCAGCCCTCCGGAGATGCTGAAGTTGGGAGCGATTTTATAAGCGAGCACCGGTGTGATATAGAAAGATTCCAGTGCAGCATTTTGCGAGATCGCCCGGCCGGGGAAATCATCTGACCATTCGACGCCGAGCCCGAAGGGGTTGGTGACACCGATCCCGGCAGCAAAGTTATCATCGAATTTGTGTGACAGATAGACTCCGATCGGTGTGAATACGTTTTCGACCGCATTGTAGGTCGTGTTGGAAAAAATCGGCGAGGCACCGACGAACTTTGCGGTCGGGAAAATAAGCGTTGTCCCCCCGTAAAACTGCGTGCCCTGCGAAAAACCAAGGCCCGCAGGGTTGTAAAAAATTGTCGAACCATCCCAGTAGCGGCCAACGACGGCTCCGCTCATCGCTGAAGCTTTGCCGCCGAATTCGTAGATATTGAACCCGCTCGCCAGAACGCCGGAAACCGGCATGAGCAGGGCCAGCAAGAAAACGATACCTTTGCGCATATACCCTCCTGAGTCTTGTGAAGATGAAAAATCAGCACCGGAAATGCGGGGAAAAACGACTCCCGGTCTGCATGGAATACACATGAGTTGAGTAAGACAGAACATATAAAAGAATGCATTTATTCAAGAATCGTTCCGGGAAAAGCTGGGATGCACAGGCTGAAAATGAACCGGCTTCCTGGCGATGGTTGAAGTGCTCGGGGTGGGGGGAAACCGGGTGGTCTGGCTGGGAAAATACACGAACCCTGGAGTTGTGCAAGACCCCGTCATGAGGAGCCGCGCTGACGTCTCTATCCCGTTTCAGGATAACAGGAAAAACAGCGTATCACAAGCTAAAACTTACGGGTGCAGCTTTCTTCCTCTGGGCGGGGTTCCGCTTTGTCAATTCCCGGCGGTGGAAAAAATACGCAACAGCCGGGAGCTTCCTGTTTTTCGGAATTATTCGCAAAAATGATAACACGATCTCTGCGCACCGCAGTGTCCACGGCATCCGGAACCGGGCTGCCGGTGCCGGTCTGTTACCTGCCCGGCGAAAAAGGCGCGCGCGTTGTGTGTCAGGAATTACTTGCATTATCAGAACAGTTTTTGCAAACTGCGAAGAACATGACCGGGAAAATGATTGCGCCGGTCAAAGTTTTTCAGGTATTCTGCTTTTCATCCGCGCTGCGATGTTTCATGGACAATGCCGGCTGATAAAACACTGTTGTTTCGAAAGTCTTCAGGTTAAGGAGGGACATGATATGCAAGCCCTTTTCATGGTCGTGATGTTTGTGCTCGCACAGGGATTGGCCTCAGGTGCGGCTGTTCCCCGGCCAGCAGGTGTGGAAGAAGAACTGGCGCTCGCCAATGCCGCTTATGAGCGCTATGAAAACAAAATCGCTCTCGAGCACTATCTCAATGTGCTCAAGGAAGACCCGAAGAATTATGAAGCGTTGTGGAAAGGCGCCCGCTCTTATGCCGATGTTGGCAAACCGTTCGAGAAGGATGACCAGGACAAAGCCCTGAGCTATTACCAGGCCGGCGACAGCCTGGCGCGCCAGGCTGTGTCGTTGTATCCAGACTCGGCAAACACACACTTCGTACTGGCGCTGTGCGTTGGCCGGGTCGCGCTTTTTGAAGGCGGCAAGACCAAAATCCGGCTGTCAAAAGAGGTAAAAAAAGAAGCCGACCTGGC
>WFTM01000355.1 GCA_015485525.1 Candidatus Zhuqueibacterota bacterium
CCTGGTCAAATAACTCGATGATGTACTGTGCCATAACTTCCATGTTGTTTTTCACTTTATTTCCGGCACACTCAGGGTTGGACCAGATACACTCCACACCCTTGCAATAGTCGATGCGCAGATCACAGTTCTGCATCTTCTGATACTTGGCTGAGGGGATCATTTTCCGGGTGACGTCCTCGCGCCGGAAAATATGTTCCTGACTGCGGAAATGGATCTCGACCATCATATCCCACAAAAAATGATGCGCCTGCACGAGCTGTGTCGTCGAAAGGGTGTCCAGCAAGCTGCGAATCGACTGACGGTTGATCAGCCGCACCATCATTTCGAGCTTTTGCCCGAAAGTCAGTTTATCGACATCTGTCATCTCTATATTGCTCATGTCCTGCCCCGCAATCAAGCTTCTTCGCACCAGTGTACTCTCCGAACAGAAAGATCAGTTCAAAGAGATATTATACCCATTCAATACCGCGTCTTCAAGGGGAACTCTGTCCTTAAATGTCTGATCTACTCTATGCACAAAAGCGATTTCCCGCTCTCCGAATGACCAGCAAAAATAGGTATCCGGCTTCGGGCTCTGGAAATCGCAGGTAAAAAACCCTTTCGGAAAAACACCCAGTTCACTGATCTGCAGCGCCCAGGTGCGCAAAATATTGTCGATCTCGTGCTCCAGGCTCCCGCGGCGGCTGCCCTCATCGAGCTCGGAGAGAAACTGTGCCTGGGCCTTGGCGCGCTCAACAGCTGTTACAGCCTGCTGCGTCAACTCGATGATTTCGGGAAGCAGTCTGTTTGCTTCGTCCAGGGTGAATATTTTTGCTCGCATACGTCCGCTATCTATGGTTATGCCTCAACTGAAGGCTGCAATTCCCGTCGCCAGCTGTCCGAGCACCAGGGTATGAATTTCGTGCGTTCCTTCGTAGGTTTTCACTGTTTCGAGATTGTTCGCATGCCGCATGGAAACATAGTCATCCATGATACCGTTGGCGCCGAGAATCTCGCGGCTCATGCGCGCTATATTCAGTGCATGCTCGCAGTTGTTCCGCTTGGCAAGACTGACCTGAGCGTGGTGCATGGTTCCGGCATCTTTGAGACGACCCAACTGCAGGACCAGCAACTGCATCTTGGTAATCTCGGTCATCATGTAGGCAAATTTATTCTGTGTCAACTGGTAGCCGGCGATGGGACGATCAAACATCACCCGGCCTTTGGCATATTCGAGGGATTCCTCGAAAGAAGCAATCGCCGCACCAATAACACCCCACGCGATACCGTAACGCGCCTGAGTCAGGCAGGAAAGCGGCGACTTCAGGCCATCAGAACCGGGCAGGATGGCATCTTCGGGCACGATGCAGTCATCGAGGAGAATTTCGCTGGTATCCGACGCGCGCAACGAAAGCTTGCCATGCATGGGCCTGGGCTGAAAACCCGGCGTCCCCTTTTCGACGAGAAAACCGCGCACCACGCCGTCGAGTTTGGCCCAGACCACCGCCACATCAGCGAGGGAAGCATTGGTGATCCACATTTTCCGGCCATTGAGCTTGTAGCCGCCGGCAACTTTCTCAGCCCGGGTGATCATCCCGCCGGGGTTAGAGCCATAGTCCGGCTCTGTCAAACCAAAACAGCCGATATACTCTCCGGTTGCCAGTTTAGGCAGATATTTCTGCTTTTGCTCCTCTGAGCCAAAGGCATAGATCGGATACATCACCAGCGCACCCTGTACGGAAGCAAAACTGCGCAGGCCACTGTCACAATACTCCAGCTCCTGCATAATCAGCCCATAGGCGACGTTGTTTAACCCCGGGCAGCCGTAGCCATCGAGATTGGCGCCGAGCACGCCGAGTTCCCCCAGCGGCTTGATCAACTGCTCGGGAAATTTTCCTTCACGAAAATAATCGCGAAAAATCGGCACAGCCTCATTGCGCACAAATTCACGGATGCTGTCGCGCACCTGCTTTTCTTCATCAGAGAGCATGGAATTGATATCATAAACATCATAAACGTTCGGCGACTTCACAGTATATCCTTTCTAACCTGAAAATTCATACATTCTGCAAGAATTCGACTTTTCTGTTTTTTTTATTATTTCGGTAATGCCGACTTTCCCCGGACAGAACGCTCCTTTGTAGAAAAATCAGCGAAACCGGGATGCGCGACGCGAAACGCCGGTAATACGCTAACTTGTGCGCCCTGCAAAGGCAAAAAAGAGCCTTGTCCACTTCATCCAGCGCACCGATGGTTTACAGAGTGGAGCCGGAAATGGCTGGTACGGCATCGACAATCTGAAATGGATTGTGGTCATCCTGCAGCAGCTCACCCATCAGGGTATTGGTGCCGGCATCGATGATCTTGACGCGGGCAAAATCTCCCGGCTTGAGATGTCGTGCCGAGAAAACCACTCCTTTATTCTGGTCTGTACGGCCGAGCCACTGGTCGGGATTTTTCTTGCTCGGGCTCTCGACGAGCACGGTATGCTCGCTACCAATCTCAGCGCGATTGCGCTCAAGGGAAATTTTCCGCTGCAGCTCATTCAGGCGCATGACGCGCTCGGTTTTGACTTCCTCCGGTACATCATCTTCAAATTTGCGGTAAGCAATCGTGTTTTGCCGTTCGCTGTATTTAAAAATAAACGCTGAATCAAAACCGACGCGTTCAACAGCCTGATAGGTTTTTTCAAAATCTGCATCTGTCTCGCCGGAAAAACCGCAGATGATATCCGTCGTCAAACCGACGCCGGGAATAGTCTCGCGGATTTCATCGACGAGGTCATAAAACTCCTGCAGGGTGTAGGTTCTGTTCATGCGCTCGAGTACGGTATCGCTGCCTGCCTGCAGGGGCAGATGAATCTGATTGCACAAATTCGGGTGTTCAGCGATGACATGCAGTAATTTGCGCGGAAAATCCTTCGGATGGGGTGAGGTGAATCGAATGCGGGGCATATCCGTCTGCTGCGCAACATCGCGCATCAGATCAGCAAAATCATAGTCGCCATGGCGGTATGAGTTGACGTTCTGCCCGAGCAGGGTGAGCTGCTGAAACCCTTCAGCACGGATGCGGCTCGCCTCGGCGATGATGCTTTCCGGCGCACGGCTGCGTTCGCGGCCGCGTGTATAGGGCACGACGCAGAAGGTGCAAAAATTATCACACCCCCGCATGATCGCAATCCAGGCATTGACACCGGGAACACGCTTCGGTGCGATATCCGAATAGGTCTCGAACTCAGACAGGCGAAAATCAAAGCTCTTCTCATTTTTCTCGAGTACTGAGCCGAGCATGATCGGCAGGCGCTTGTAGCTGTCCGGACCCGCCACAACATCGACGACCGGGGCGTGCTCTGCAAGGTTTTTGCGCAGGTTCTGAGCCATACAGCCCAAAACACCCACAACCTTCACCTCACCACGCCGTTTCTGCCCCTTCAGCTCATCGAGTCTGTGGAAAATTTTCTGGTGAGCATTTTCGCGGATTGCGCAGGTGTTGAGCAGGACAATCTCAGCTCCATCCCGGCTGTCAACCAGGGTAAAATTCTTTTCTTTTAAAATAGCCCGGATCAGCTCGCTGTCATATTCATTCATCTGACAGCCATAGGTTTCGAGATAAACTTTCATGATATGGTGATGCTTTCACGTTGGTGATCGGCAGAGGAAACGACGTCAGCGAGGGCATACTCTCCCTGAACGCCGGTTATCCGGACGTGCACGAGCTCATTGCTGCTGAGCTGCTCAGCGTCGCGCAGGGCCACCCGGATGTAGTTGTCGGAAAAACCGGTGCGCAAACCTTCGCGGTTGACATCTTCAGTGAGTACCCGCACCGTACGCCCGACGAAGCGCTGGTACCACGCAGTTTTCTGCTGCTCAGAGATGCGGTGCAGAATGCGGCTGCGTTCTTTTTTTACCTGCGGCGGAACGCGTTCGGCAAATTTTTGTGCAGCCGTCCCCGTGCGTTCGGAATAGGTAAACACATGGGCATAGGTCAGGGGCGAATTCTCCAGCACGTCGCAACTATCGAGAAAATCCTGCTCGCTCTCGGTGGGAAAGCCGACGATGATATCCGTGCCGATGAGAATATCCGGCACGCGTTCGGCGGCGAGTTCGATGAATTCGATGAATTCACGGCGGTTATACAACCGCTTCATATCGCGCAGGACTTTATCTGAACCGCTCTGCAGAGGGATATGCAGATGTGAACACAGCACATCGGATTCTGCCATAAAATCGAGCAGCTCCACCGGTATGGTCGTCGGTTCGATGCTGGTGATACGGACGCGCTCAATGCCGGGGATTTCCGTGAGCGATTGTACCAGATCGAGGAAGGTTTTGCCTTCGAACTCATAAGTGCCGATATTGACGCCGGTGAGAATCAGCTCGCGAAAACCGTTATCTGCCAGCGCCATGGCCTCGCGCATGATGTCCGGCAAAGCCCGGCTGCGGGCACGGCCACGGGCAAAGGGGATGATACAGAAGCTGCACATGAAATTGCAACCATCCTGGATTTTGATATTCGCCCGGGTCGTCGGGATATCCGCACCTGCGATGTCGATGGTAAAGGGAGCCCGCGTCATTTTCGACATCACGATACGCGGTTCAGCTCGCTTGACCGGCTCGTCGATAAAGTTCAGCACGTTGAGTTTGTCCTGCGTACCGACGATGAGATCGATGCCGTCGATCTTGCTCAGCTCCTCCGCGCCCGTCTGGGCATAGCAACCGATGACGGCGATGTAGGTATCCGGATTATTGCGCAAAACCTGGCGCACCAGCTTGCGGCAGCGCACGTCGGCGTTGTCCGTCACTGTACAGGAGTTGATGATACAGACATCGGACTTTTCTCCAAAGCGCACGAGCTCATAACCATCGTTGCGGAACGTATCGCGCACCAGCGCTGTTTCCGCCTGATTGAGCCTGCATCCGAGGGTATAAAAAGAAGCGCTTAAACCATGACCTGACACTGTTGAGTTTCCCGTCGTTCGACCGTTTCTATCTGTCTGATTATTCTTGTTTTCAGGATAAAAAGAAAGTGGCCGGAGCCACTTTTCGTCGAATATACGATTTTATTCAAACAGTGTCAAGAATTTGGTAGGGCCGGCAAAGACATGCTTTGCCGGCATCGTGACATTATTCCAGGCTGAGAACCGTGGGCACGAACTGGCGCGAAATAACCTTGGCTGCTTCCTTCAGCAGCTTGATTTCCGCCGGGGAAAAATAAGAGCCAACGTTCTTCTCAGCGTGGATGAACCCAACGACATCATCCAGGCGGGTAATCGGGATGATGAACTCCGGACTGCTGAGGTAATTCTTGCGCGCTATGCGGGCTTTGATATGTTTGCTGGGCACGATGGAAACTTTCTTGCTCATGTCAGCAGAAAGGATGAAAGTCGCTTCGGGCTTGTGGTGTTCGCGTGCGGGTGTTTTGCGGTTGGTGGCAAAGATGTGGTCGTCAAGCTCATCGCCGGTGCGGCGAAAGATAGACAGGGATGAAAAATTATAGGTATCCAGCAGGTATTCTGCGACTTTCTCAAGGCGATAGTACAGACCGTCGTTTGTTTTGAGCAGCTCTCTGATCTTCTCGATATGCTTCTCAATATATTCCATCTTCCTCCTCCGAAACTACCCGTGGTTAACAGGCAGGCAAAGATCATTCAGGTGATTATGAGTTCAGGCAGGTTCCAGGTGCGTCTGGTCGTTCTGGCGAGAAGCGAAAATGTCGTGCAAATTATCCTGTACTGCGCATATCCTTGAAAAGCTCCATTTCCCTCCTGTAGTTCTCTATTCCTCCTGGCGTTTCGACAACAGCCGGGGTTTCCAGCCACTGTTGATCCGCGATCCAGTAGCGAAAGGCTGTTTCCCCTATTGCTCCCGAGCCAATTGCCTCATGTTTATCTACACGCGAACCAAGGGAGTTTGCGGAATCATTAAAATGCAAAACCTGTACTTTTTTCAATATGCCAAGGCTGGCGAGCAGCCCTTGCAAATCATCGTAATTCCGTTCAGTTCGAAAGTCATAGCCTGCGGCAAAAAGATGGCAGGTATCGAGACAAACCCCGACACGTTTCTCGCCGGAGAGGGCTGCTATGGCCTCGCCAAGCTCGTGCAGATCACCGCAAAGGGTGCTGCCCTGGCCGGCTGAATTCTCCAGAAGAATCATCGTTCCGGCACAATCAGAGGTTTGCTCGAGCACAAGGGATACCGATTCGCACAGGCGGGTAATTCCCTTTGTTGCTCCCTCTCCCCTGTGCGATCCGCTGTGCACCACCACGTACGGGATGCCCAGTGCATGGGCGCGCTGTACCTCATCGACAAGTGCTGCGTGGGATTTTTTGAGGATGCTGCTGTCCGGTGCGGCGAGATTGATCAAATAAGAGGCATGGACGATGGTTTTGCTCAGGCCATTCTCTTCACAGGCTGAGCGGAAAGCGCGGATATCACCTTCAGCCAGCGGCCGTGCAGCCCACTGCCGCTGGCTTTTGGTAAATATTTGCAGTGTTTCACAGCCAATACCCAGGGCGCGCTGCACGGCCTCAGCCAGCCCGCCCTGGATGGAAACATGTGCGCCAAAGAGCATGATCAGCCCTGATGCGCCAGTTCTTCGAGATAGCGCTCTGTATCGATCGCCGCCTGGCACCCCATCCCGGCCGCGGTAATGGCCTGGCGGTAAACATGATCGACACAGTCGCCGGCGGCAAAAACACCGGACACGCTGGTCTGCGTTTTTTCAAAGGTTTTGATGTAACCATTTTCGTCCAGTTCGATCTGGCCTTTGAAAATATCCGTGTTCGGCTTGTGCCCGATGGCCACGAAAATCCCCCCACACGATACTTCCGTACGCTCATCAGTTTTAAGATTGCGCAATGTGGCACCGGTCACTTTACCGGCTTCCGGATCGTGAATTTTTTCGATCACAGAATCCCAGATGAATTCGATTTTTTCATTTTTGA
>WFTM01000356.1 GCA_015485525.1 Candidatus Zhuqueibacterota bacterium
AGTGGCTCTTTGCTGCCTCGTTGGACTGGAAATACTTCCCCATACGTCTTCCTCTCTTTGGTGCAAAGTAAAGAGCTGGTGCCATGGTGATATCACCAGACCGAATTGGGGCCGGGACAGCCAGCAGGCTTCTCCCCGCCAAATCAGCGAGCGTTCCGCTTCGATACCACAGAAAGTCCGCTGATCGATGGCCAACTGTTCTTTTTTCAATTTCCCGGAACCGGGCACAATGAAAAATTACAGAATATTGTCTCAAAAATATAATTTAATCGCACAAGAATCAAGGCATTAATTCTGCTTAGCTCTGGCTATCCATTTAACTCAGCATGGTTGCATTTTTTCAGCCAGTCCACCAGAGCACAGCATGTGCCTACACCAGAACGGTCGGTCATTCCGGTTTCCCCGCAGGGGAAGACCGGAATCTCCCAGACTCAGGCACGTGACCAAAAAGATGAGATTCCGGCACTGCGCTTCGCCTGGCCGGGATGACACATTCCGGCTACTGAGTTTCACTGCCATGTGTACAATATTTTCAAACCGCAAAGCACCGGGGCTGCCACGGGAAACAAGGTGGCATATCAGGAACTGCTGGCACTGATTTTTACGACAGTCCTGCCTTCTTCACGCCTTGACGGTGTGAACAAAAGACTTTTCCGGGCACAGCCCAAAGCTGACTTTTCATCAATAAACATAGCGCTTTTCGTTTATTTTTGCGGAATCACCAATTCTCCACAACAACCCGAGCCGGAAAACTCATTCAGCGCAAACAGCACGCGGCAGCTCGATTCCGCCATTGGCCCAGTCCAGCGGTGGTGCCTGCATCCGGCCGGCACACCGGACATAACCCACACCCTGCTGATACCACTGCTCCTGTTGCCCGCTGCGATCAGCCTCCGGCCAAACCAGACTTACGCCCTGCACTGCCGGCCAATACGACCCAATCTGCGCTATGGCATCCGCTATGTTCTGTGCCGACACAACTTGAACGACGCATCCGCCGCGCATGAACTCATGCTCAAATTTTTCCGGCATGATCACACAACTCGCGTGCGGGCGGCACTCTCTCGCCCAGAGCACGCCGAGTAAATCGAGCTCATCCTGTATCTGGCGAGAATGCAGTCCTGCTCCGGGCAGGGCGAACTGTTGCGCCACGTCATCCAGCACAGGAGCAAATTGCCGGGCAAAATCAAGGGCCTCCTGCTTGCCGCCGTGCACAAAAACAACCTGAACAGACAGGCAGCCATTCTGGCGAAATAGAGCGACATCATGAGCAAGGGCGCGTAACTGTTCCGGAGAAGGCTCGCTGCTGCCGGCCCAGGCGATACTGAATTTTTGCCCAAAGCCAAAAACCTGTTTGCTCCGGTAGATATCCCGGATATCCCAGACGGTGAAATCATTGCCGAAAGCGAGGATGGTCTCTGCACAGCCCAGTAAAGCTTCTGTAGCCCGACTGTCTCCAGGCCAGGGGTGCGCGACAATGCCTGCTGGCTCAGCATAGCTTTCCTGCCATTTCTCCAGCAGCCAGGGCAAAAAATACGGTTCTGAACGGGAAAGTTTGACCACCACCGGGCAACCGGCCGCGGCCAGAGTCACTGCCGGCGCAACCGCAACACCGGGGATGTTTCCGGCAGCCACGATCGCAACGCGGCGCCGGCACGGTACTTTTATGCCGGAAAAATCCGGCCGTCCGTGGCTCAGCCCGGTCAAAATCACCCTCAGCCCGGCGCTGAGGTCCGCCTCGCTCATTGCGCCGGCCTGAGCCATGCCGGACAGCAGTGACGGCGCGGGTGGTTCCTGCGCCAGCCGTTGCCACAATCCCTGCCAGCGGTCGAGGTAACTCTCCGGGTTCCGCCCATCACTTTTCTGCGCGAGCTGCTTGAAAAGGGCGTCAAAATCTGCCGCGGTTTTATATTGTGCATCATTCATTGGCGATATGCAAGCAGGCTTTCAGTCAGTAAAGAGCAACCACGCGGTTCTGCACCGGGCAGCCTGCCGTGCAAGATGAGAGAATGGCCCTGTACCTGCCCGAGGTCTTCAGTTTGCAGCATGGCCACCGAATCGAGATTGAGCAGATCAAAATGGCGCAGGATACCTGTGCTGCCTTCAGGTAATAGCTCCAGCGTGTCCGGATCGCAGGCCAGGCTGCGCAGCCAGGGCGAGCTGAGGTGGACAGCAGGGTCTGCACCCAACTGCCGGGAGAGAATGCTGGTCTGGTAGTATTGCGAGGACATTTCCGTCATGCCATATTCATTGAAAATCATCGTTTCCGGAAGGGCAAAAACCGATGCTGTGCGCTGCAGAAGTTCCGCTCGGGGGATGGCGAGGTGCCGGCCTTTACTGCCGCCGGTGTCCAGAATACGGCTGCCGGCCGGCAGCGGGATTCTCGCGCCATCTTCCTCCAGTGCAGTCACCAGATCTGCGAGCGCCAGAGAAGTAGCGAGAATGATGAGCGCTTTTCCGGCACCAGCGTACTCTTCCAGCCAGTCGCATGCGAATTCCACATCCACCCCTCTCGGCGTAAACAGAATCGCGCTGCCATCCTCACCGTATTGCCGCATGCACCAGGAAAACATCCTGCCCAGCGAACTATGCGGAAAAAACTCTGCTGAAGGGCCGATGATCAGCATGGGTAGGCGTTGATTATCATCGAGGCAGGCGGCGGCAAAGCTTTTCAGACTGCCCTTTTTATAGAGCTCGAGATCATGGAAATAGTGTACCCCGGGCCGGGAGCGTGTGGTTCCGCTGGTGTAAAAGACAAACCCGGCGTTTTCGAGGGGATGGCAGAAGAGAGGCACGGACTTGAAGCTGGTCGTCGTCACTGCCGGAATGTCCTGCCAGCGCTGCACCGTTTCCGGGGTCGCGTTGCGCAGCCGGCACAGTCGCTGGTAGGCCACGTTATTTTCGAACTGGTATGCGAAGACCTCGAGGGCGAGATGATGAAACTCCTGCTCATGCTCAGTACCGGGAGAAAGGGAAAAAGCCGGGCTGGCATCGATGAAGTTGAGGATTTTTTCTTTGAGCACTGCACGCTGCGGCATCGTATGCAATCCCTGTTTGCTGGTGCTACAGATTCCGAGTGTCCTGATTTTTTAACAAATGAGCGCTGCGTACGGGTTTAGTCCTGAGCCACCGGTGGCTCCACCCATTTGCCGTGGCGTTTGATCAGCGCGATCAGCCGCTGATCAGCTTCCTGCTCGGGAATATTTTTTTCAACCCGCTCCTTGCCGACAAAGAGATCAACCTTTTTGTGTCCGGCACCGACATAACCGAAATCAGCATCAGCCATTTCCCCCGGGCCATTGACGATGCAGCCCATCACCGCGATTTTCACGCCTTTGAGATGCCCGGTTTTGCTTTTGATGCGCTCGGTTGTACTCTGCAGGTCGAAGAGGGTCCGGCCGCAGGATGGGCAGGAAATGAACTCGGTTTTCGAAATACGCAGGCGCGTGGCCTGAAGCAAAGTGTAGGCGAAACGGGTGGCGTCCTCCGGCGCAACATCGCCGTCGATGAGCACGGCATCGCCGAAACCGTCACACATCAATGCGCCCAGGGTGGCCGAGGCATCGAGCTGCCAGCCGGCATAGTCAGGAGCAACCCGATACATCAAAACCAGGGGCGCGGAAAAATGATGGCGTGCATATTCCAGCAGAAAAAGGCGAACCCGGCCCAGCCCACCGAGGCATTTTTCCGGCATGCGCACACCCATGAGCAGCGGTACCCGTGGCTCGCGCGCACGCTCTGCCGCGACGCGATGCAATGCATCCTCCAGCCACTGCGGCGAATAGTCCGGCAATGATATGTCGTGTATGGAACAGAGCACGGCAGCGCCGAACTCACGCGCCCGGGCAAAACTGCTGCTCACCTTGCGATCGATAGCCGGGTGCGCATCAGCCGCGGAAAGGGAACAGTGCACCACGCCCTGGTCTGTGGCAAAAGGAGAAATAGGCGTCAGTGCCTGGTATGGTTCCGGCGTCTCTTTCTGGTTGTCGAGAAAAATCCACTCCGGCTTCTGTTCGTCCTGGTTTGGGGAAAAGACGCGCAAGCCCGAACTGCGAAACTGCAGCGATCCGGCTGCAATAGCCACGCGCACCGGCGCCCCCCCTCCTGCGTCCGCGCCGGGGACTTCGACGTGGGCTGTCCTGCGCCGCTCCGGATGAAACGGATCGAAATGGTGCAGCCACGCGTCGTTTCCCGGTTCCGGCGACACAGGCGGCAGCGCCATGCCGGCGTTATATTTCGCCACCAGGGCACGCGCGACCGGGATTTCATGGATCGCGTCTTCGGTCAGGGAAACGCGGATGGTATCACCGATGCCGTCTTCCAGCAGCGCCCCGATACCAACAGCAGATTTTACCCGGCCATCTTCGCCATCGCCCGCCTCGGTCACGCCGAGGTGAAAGGGATAGGTCATGCCCAGCTCACTCATACGCGCGGCCAGCAGCCTGTAAGCCTGAATCATTACCTGCGGGTTTGACGATTTCATCGAGACGATGATATCGCGATAGCTGTGGTCCTCGCAGATTCGGATGAACTCCAGAGCGGATTCAACCATGCCCTCGGGCGTATCGCCGTAACGGTTCATCACCCGGTCGGACAGGGAGCCATGGTTGACACCGATACGCATGGCGACACCGTTTTCACGGCATTTTTTCACCAGAGGTGAAAAACGCTCGTGGATGCGTTCGAGCTCAGCGGCATATTCCGCGTCGCTGTAGTCGCGCACTTCAAACTTTTTCTTGTCAGCATAATTGCCCGGATTGATGCGCACTTTATCGACGATATCCGCAGCAACCATGGCCGCATTGGGCGTAAAATGGATATCCGCGACCAGAGGTACCCTGACACCTTGCCGGCGAAGAGCATCGCGTATCGCGCGCAGATTTTCCGCTTCACGGATGGATGGTGCCGTAATGCGTACGATCTCGCAGCCGGCCTCGGCCAGCGCCGTCACTTCCCGGACCGTGGCCTCGGTGTCCAGAGTATCGGAAATGGTCATCGACTGAATCCGTATCGGATTGTTGCCGCCGATTCCGACCTCCCCTACCCGCACTTCATGCGTTGCCCTGCGCTGGCAGGAAAAAACCGAGTGGCAATAGGTTGTGCTCTTCTCTGCTGATGGTTTTTGCATTTCTGATTCAATCGCATGGTTCATGGGCAAACTACTTCAGGCGCTTGATGATATGCCAGCCAAACGGGCTTTTCATCGGGTCATACGCCGCAACTTTAATTTCCCCGACCTCGAGGGAAAAACCGGTATCGCCAAAAGCGGGTACCATGTCCCTGCGGCTGAACTCGCCGTTATATTTATCCACACCGTCGTTGGCCAGGCTGTAAATTCCCGGGCCGGTGTCGCTGGAATATTTGCGCATCAGCTCGGTAAAATCCGCGCCCTGCTTGGCTTCCATCATCACTTCATACGCAAGCTGCTGTGCCTGCTCTTTGCTGCGTTCAACTCCCCGTATTCTCGGCGCGCCCTTAAATGCGATGAGAATGTGCTGCACCGTGATATGAGCCGGCTCGCCATTCGGCAATACCTCGACTTCTTCGGCGGTCTGCTGGTCTGCCTGCTGCTTCTGAGCAACGGCCTGTGTTTTCGAGTCATCTTTTTTCCCGCAAGCAAACAAGGTCGCGAAAAGCAGCAAAAGTATCGTATTCTTCACCATGGTTTTCTCCATATCGATGTGATCTTCAATCTCGATTTCAATGGCAGGATGTACTCTTTGTATTAAGATTGCTGAGTGTACTGAACACCCGGATTGTAAGGTAGGGAAGATAGTATTTTTTTACAAATAGCGAAACACTTTCTTGGTGCTCAAAGGGATGGCGGCGGGAGAAATTACCGGATGCAACGGAGTAGGGGCGACCGGCGGGTCGCCCCTACGAGTCAACAATCTCAAAATTGTTCCGAGGACAAATATCATTTTTTAAATCCAGAACACCGACCGGATTTGCTAAACGATGATTTTCCAACCCACACAATCTGAAGAAAGAACCTTGCGAAGGTTTTGAACCTTCGCAAGGTTGTTTTTCAGGAAGCAGCAGCCGCAATGAAGATTTTAATTGCGCAATAATATCAAAAGAGGCTGGCATTCTGTCAGGGAATTGCTTATATTTAAAAATTGCGCAATTTTCTACGCTGGCTGTTACTTAATTGAGAACCAGCTTTGTCACCTGTTTTAAAGCCCCCGGAGCTGCCACGTAGTGCGCACGACGATTCCGGGAAAGAACACTTTTGGAAAGGCACGAACCGCAATGGCAGTCCAAGAAAAAGAAAAGACCTACGCAATCGGGGACGAAATTTTTACGACATGTGGAAAATGTAAATCTGAGATGTACCACGTCATCACAGCCATGACCGACGATGTCATCAAGAAGGTCATGTGCAAGGGGTGCAACTCCACGCACGTTTACCGTCCGGCGAAAGAAAAAACCGCAGCAGCCAAGAAAAAGGCGACCACCGCAGCCAAACCAAAACGTGCAACACGTTCACGCAAGCTGGACTGGAATGCTCTCTCGGCAGAGATCGAAGATGATGAATTAAAAGAGTACAGCATGACCGAGGACTTTTCGGCAGCACGCGGTATCAAGCACCAGACTTTCGGCGTCGGCGTCATCACCAAAGTGCTCTCCGACACGCAAATCGAGGTGCTGTTTCAGGACAGCAAGCGCGTTCTGGTACAAAACTACCTGTAATGTGAACAGTCCACAATCGCAGCACTAAGGCGACTCAGCTAACGCACATTCATCAACATTTCAGGCGAACACAGGCACCATCTCAGAGCTCAGGCGGGTATTCCCCGCCTTTTTCATTTCCCCGCTCTGACCGAGTCATGCCTCGTTTTCGCGCAGGATTTCCGCGAGCATGCCGGCAGGCAAATTGCCCCCGCTTATGATCACACCGATACTCTTGCCCTGAAATTTTTCCCGGTTTGCCCATGCCGCAGCCAGCGCCGCCGCTCCAGCGCCCTCCGCAACGTTATGCGTGTGGTGATACAACAGCCGGATAGCTGCCCGCAACTGCTGATCATCCACGAGGACAAAATCATCGAGCTGAGCACGCAGAAAATCGATGGTCAACTCAAAGGCGGACAGGGTCGCCAGGCCTTCGGCAAACGTATCGGCACTGCTGGTCGTTTGCAACTGCCCGCTCTTCCACGACTGGTACACGGCCGGCGCGTGGCTGGACTGGACGCCGATAACTTTCAGAGCCGGATTGATCGCATGACCGGCCAGACAGCAACCACTCGCCCCGCTGCCGCCACCGATCGGCACAAAAACAGCATCCAGCTCTGGCGCGCGCTCCATCAGCTCCAGCGCATACGTCGCCACGCCGGGGATCAGCAGCGGTTCGTTTCCGGCACTGATGTAGCGAACGCCGGGCTCCTGCGCCATTGTTTCCGCATGGATCTTGCATTCTTCGTAATTGCTGCCGGCAAATATCACATCTGCTCCGAGCGCACGCATGGCAGCGACTTTGTCCGGGTTTGCCTGTTCCGGCACCACGATCCGGGCGCGCATACCGAATAAACGCGCACCATAGGCCACAGACTGCCCGTGGTTGCCTGTGGAAGCAGCCAGAAGGCTGACATCCCGGCCCTCTTCCTCATGCAGAATAGCGCACAGGTTCACCCCGCCGCGCACCTTGAACGCGCCTGTCGGTTGATGATTTTCAAATTTCAGCCAGACCCGGCAGCCGAAAAGTGCATCGAGAGCCGGGAAATAAAAAGCCGGCGTGGCCGGCAGATAGGGCGCGATTCGTGCGCGGGCGCGCAGGACTTCGGACATGGTGAAAACCGGACTGGACATAGGCACCTCACTTGTGATATTTGGCATTATTGAGAATCGACAGGGAACGATATAGTTGTTCGAGCAAAACCACCCGCGCCAGCTCGTGCGGCAAGGTCATTTTCGAAAGAGACAACACGACATCTGCCCGCGAGATAAACTCACGCGTCAGCCCTTCTGATCCTCCTATACAGAAGCAGAAATGGCCGGCACAGTTCAAGGCTTTTTTCTCAAAAAACTCTGCAAAGCCCGCCGAGCTCATCTGCTGTCCCGTGCTGTCCAGAGCAATGAGCAACGCACTATTCGGCACACCGCCCAGCAGGCGCCTGCTTTCATCTTCCCGAATCTGTGCAGCGGTTTTGTTATGCGGCGGGCAGTCGCGGATTTCCCGTACCTGCGCGCTGGCGTAGCGACGGATGCGCCTGAGATAATCATCTGCAGCATCGCGCCAGTAGTTTTTCTTGATTTTTCCAACAGCGTGGATTTCGAATTTCATGTGCAGTGTGCTCTCGCAGGGATAATATTGCAAAGGAAGGACGGCAGGCACACACGATTGGAGGAACAGCTGCGGCTTGCACCCGGGAGCGAAAACGCCCCCCTTGTACACGCTGAAACGAGGCCGGGCATGAGCTGATTTACCAAACTATCTGTGCGTGATTCACCACTTCTTTGATAAAGCCGGTTAATTTCCTTGCCATTCGCACTTATTATGCGTATTCTTATGGTTCTATTTTCACAGCAACACTAAGGGTAACATATTATTTTCGAAGTGTCAAGCGATAAACCGGACACGACAACACCGGTTTTTAACCCGAACTGTTCGTAAACATGGCACAGCGTCAGGGATAGCCATGATGGCTGAAACGTCTTTTCCCGGAAAAATCTCCATCACCCGGATGACGAGCAGCACCTATCCCGGACACCAGCCACCAGATTTATGAATTTTCAGGTTATCAGGTTGAGATAAGTAACGGCGAATAAAACGGTTCGTCTTTCTTCCCCGGGACCCCCTTGTCATCCCGCTTTTTCTTCTGCGTTCTGCGCGCATACTGCGGGATCACTGAAAAAAGACTCTGTGCGAAACAGTCTCATTGACCGTTTCAGACAGATGATTTTTCAGGTACTCAACGCGAGTTGTGCACCAGCTGCTCCCGATAGTGCAGAACAGAATCTCACCCCGCTCCTGCATGTGTTGACAACCCACCCTTTTAGATGCAGGCAAGGATTAACATTTCGAGAACAAGAAGAAAGCTATATAATAATGAAGGAACTCCCGACTAACGGCGAGCAGCAGTCCGTGTTGTTTGCAGACCTCAATTTACCGGCAAACCTCATCGAGGCCCTGAACGACGTTGGCTACGAAACGCCCTCGCCGATACAGGCCCAGACCATTCCCCATATTCTCGAAGGCCGCGACATCGTCGGCCAGGCACAGACCGGAACTGGAAAAACCGCAGCATTCGCTCTGCCACTGCTGGCACGGCTGGACATCAGCAGACGCGAGCCACAGGTGCTCGTGCTCACCCCAACCCGTGAGCTGGCCATTCAGGTTGCCGAAGCGATGCAGCGCTATGCCTCACGCATGAAAGACTTCCACATTTTGCCGATTTACGGCGGCCAGGCTTACGAAGGCCAACTGCGGCAGTTACGCCGCGGTGTTCACGTCGTCGTCGGCACCCCGGGGCGGGTGATGGACCACATCAAACGCGGCACTCTTGACCTGAACAACATCAGTACATTCGTACTCGACGAAGCAGACGAGATGCTGCGCATGGGCTTCATCGACGACGTGCGCTGGATTCTCGATAAGACACCGGATCACCGGCAAATCGCCCTGTTTTCAGCCACCATGCCGCCGGCTATCCGCAGCATCGCCATCACCTACCTCAAGGACCCGATCGAGATCACCGTCAAAGCCAAGACCAAAACCGTGGCAGCAACCCGCCAGCGGTACTGGCTGGTTCGCGGGGTACATAAACTCGACGCCCTGACGCGTATCCTGGAAGCAGAATCATTTGAAGGGATGATCATTTTCGTGCGCACGCGCACGGCCACCATCGAGCTTGCCGAAAAGCTCGAGGCCCGTGGCTACGCTGCCGCCCCGCTGAATGGCGAAATCCCCCAGAAGCAACGCGAACGCACTATCGAACGCCTGAAAGCAGGGAAGCTCGATATCATCGTCGCCACGGATGTCGCGGCCCGCGGCCTCGATGTCGAACGCATCAGCCATGTGATCAACTACGATGTCCCCTATGATACCGAAGCGTACATTCACCGCATTGGTCGCACCGGCCGGGCCGGACGCAGCGGCGAGGCCATCCTGTTCATCGCCCCGCGCGAACGGCGCATGCTGACGATGATCGAACGCGCAACCCGGCAGCGTATCGAGCTGATGGAGCTGCCGAGCACCAAGGATATCAACGACAAACGCATCGCAGCATTCAAGCAGCGCATCATCGAAACACAGCAATCGGAAGATACCAGCCTCTATCTCGGTATCATCGAACAACTCATCAACGAGCAGGACGCCTCTGCCCTGGAGATTGCAGCCGCTCTGGCCAAGATGATGCACAAGAATACACCTCTGTTGCTGGAAAATCTGCCACAACGTCCCCCGCGCGACACGCGCGGCGAGCCACGGCGCAACGGCAGGCAGGAAAAGCGCGGCCGCAGAAGCCGGAACGATGACATCCCCATGGAACCCTACCGCATCGAAGTGGGCTTTGCCCATGGCGTAAAACCGGGCAATATCGTCGGAGCCATCGCCAACGAGGCCGGTCTGGACAGCAAGTTTATCGGCCGTATCGACATCCGTGATGACCACAGCATCGTCGATCTGCCCGAGGGCATGCCTCGCGATCTGCTGCGTGGCCTCAAGCACGTACGCATTTCCGGCCAGCAGATGCGCATCTCGCGCATGAAGCGCAAACCAGGCGCTTTCAAAGAAAACGGTGCTCCCAAAAGCAGACGAAAGAGCAGACTCATGGACTGAACCCTGCGCCGGGATTCGCGAACATCTCACCCTTGCGAAGGTTTGAAACCTTCGCAAGGGTAACCCGGTTTATTCGCGGATGAGCACGGCGCGTACTGCCATTCGGGATAACTGAAAAATTTCACGCCCACGGAGCGTTTGCGTGTAACCATCTAATAAAAATAAAGTTACACCAGACAATACAGATGATGATGACTCTCAGGGGTAAAAAAAACGTCATATTTCAAATAAATGTTTGCTTTTCGAATTTCCCTGCCGTACATTGACACTCCATTAATCATTGTACCTGTTTTTCGCCTTTCTGCTTTTGGTGACAGACGTTTGTTGTAGCGGCACTCGTGTAACTCAAAAAAGAATTCGTGGAGAATGGTGCAAAAAAAACTATTCGAAACGATTTTTTTTTGCCCGGATCACAGGCTGAAGAACAAAGATGTACAGTAACACAATTTTTTTAACAAAGGATGTATCATGGAAACTGGAACAGTAAAATGGTTCAACAGTTCTAAGGGCTATGGCTTTATCACCCGCGAAGAAGGTGATGATGTCTTCGTTCATTACAATGCTATTCAAGGCGAAGGCTACAAAACCCTCGACGAAGGCGATCGGGTACAGTTCGAAATCGGACAGGGCCCAAAAGGTTTGCAGGCAACAAACGTCGTCAAGCTGTAAAAAAGCTTTCATCAGAAAAACCCGACCACACACCGTGGCCGGGTTTTTTTATGCCCTCCGGAACCATCGCCTCACCATCGAACACCCTTTACATCTGTGCCGATTCGCCACACAACCTTGTGCGCTGCCCTGACACGATTATGCAGAAACCACACGACAGAAAAGCTGGTTCAGTTCTTGCTGTTCGCATACCATCTCGATCCACTTCTTCCAATAATACCCTTCATAACAGGAGATTCAATCCATGCGTAGCCCTGCAAACCCCAGGCGTCCCTTCGCCCTGATATCTGCCATTCTCATCATTTTGCCAGCACTACTTATGCAAACACACACGCTCCAGGCCGAACGCACAGGCGGTGCATCGAAAGATATCCATCCTCTGAAAGCCGGCAGCAACCGGATCGAACACCCGCCTTGCCTGAAAAAATCAGCAGTACGCAAAGGGTCCAGGAACGTCATGCTGCCATACTCCATGTGATGGCAGCACCATCTTCCCTCAGTGATCCTGCTCTTCGCTACGCTGGCACTCATCCTACCTTCCCCATAAGTCCGGCGTGGCTTTGCGAATAGATATCGATGACAGCTCGCCCGGTTTTTTCCTGCTTGATTCTGACTGTTTCCTCCGTTATTTTGCCTGATCACAAAACGACACCTGACTTCGAGGAACAGCCATGCCCCAGACGAACCGACTCATCTCTCTCGATGCTTTCCGCGGTATGACCATCGCCCTGATGATCCTGGTCAACAACCCGGGTAGCTGGAGCCACGTGTATGCTCCCCTTCGCCATGCCAAATGGCATGGCCTGACACCGACCGATCTCGTTTTTCCATTTTTTCTTTTCATCATGGGTGTTGCCATGGCGTGGTCTTTCGCGCGCTATGCGGATACCGAGCATCCACGGCGTGCTCTGTACCTGCGCATCATCCGCCGAACCGCCATTCTCATTCTCCTGGGCTGGGCTGGTGATATCTTCCCACGTTTTGATTTCAGTTCGATGCGCATTCCCGGCGTGCTCGTCCGTATCGGCGTGTGCTATTTTTTCGCATCACTGATCATCCTGAACAGCAGCCCGAAACGAATTTATCTCTGGACCGCTGGCCTGTTACTCTTGTATTGGCTGCTGATGGTTGCTGTGCCTTTCCCCGGCCGCGGCGCAGACCCGTGGGCGTTTGGCAGCAACTTCGCGCAATATATCGACAATCTGCTGCTCGCCGGCCACATGTGGAAGCCGGACTTTGACCCCGAGGGTATCATCAGCACTATTCCGGCAATTTCCAGCGTTCTGGTCGGTTATCTCACCGGTCTCTGGCTGCGCGAAGACAAAACAGACTGGCATAAAATCGGCATTCTCTTCATCGCAGGCAATATCCTCGCTTTCACGGCTCTGGTCTGGAAACCGCTGATGCCGATCAACAAACAGCTCTGGACCGGCAGCTATGTTCTGTTCACCTCCGGCCTTGCCCTGCATGCCCTCGCCATGAGCTACTGGTTTGTCGATATGCTGGGACAACGGACATGGATAAAGCCCTTTGTCGTTTTCGGCAGCAACTCTCTGTTCGTCTATGTTGCCTCCGGCCTGATGGTTAACCTCCTGTTTCTCATCAAGCTGAACAAGCCGGAAGGCGGTGACATTTCCCTGCCTGGCTACCTCTACCGCTACCTGCTTGCGCCGACCTTTGGAGACACCCTGGGCTCGCTTGTTTACCCGATGATCCTGCTGCTGTTCTGGCTCGCAGTGCTGTGGTGGATGTACAACCGGAAAATCTTCATCAAAATTTAGCCTGAAAAATCCGATCTGACGGCCACTGCGCTTGGCTTTGAGTGATATGAAGGATTCAAAATAAAATTTTCATACTGGAGACAGCTTATGGACATCAAAAATAAAATCGCTCTGGTAACAGGTGCGAGCAAAGGTATCGGGCGGGAAACAGCGCTGGCTTTGGCGCGTGAGGGAGCGCACATCGCCATCTCCGCGCGTTCCGAAGAGCTGCTGCAGGAAGTAGCCGGAGAAATCCACGCTGCCGGCAGTAAAGCTCTCGTCTTCCCCGGAGATATGAGTGATGAAAAAGCCATCGCAGAGTTTGTCGAGACCACGATAGCCGAGTTCGGCAGGCTCGACATACTCATCAACAACGCCGGGGTGGGGATTTTCGGCCCGATCGCTGAATTGAGCACGGAAGACTGGGACACGATGTTCAACCTGAACATGCGCGGCGTTTTTCTGATGACCCGCACCTGCCTGCCACATCTGCGGGCGGCAGGAGAATCGGTTGTGGTCAATGTTGCCTCGCTGGCAGGTAAAAATGCCTTTGTCGGCGGGGGAGGCTACGCTGCAACCAAACACGCTCTGCTCGGCTTCAGCCGATGCCTGATGCTGGAGGAGCGCCAGCATGGCCTGCGCGTTCTGGCCATCTGCCCCGGTTCTGTGAACACACCGTTCAACATCGACCGCAGCCCGGCAGATGATCCGAGACGCCGGCGCATCATCCAGCCCGAGGATGTCGCTGCCACCATTGTGCACATGATCCGCATGCCACAACACACGATGATCAGCGAAATCGATATGCGGCCGAGCAATCCATAACGCAGTTGGCCGCACGTTATGCGTGTTTTTTCATCAATTCGATATCGATTATCTCTGGCAGAGTTCGTAAAGGGCCCAGGAGTACAGGCGCAAAACATGAGCGACTCTGCGATCTCTGCATGCGGTAAAAGTCCGAAAAAAGGGCTTGACTTTGGGCTGTTTTTCTCTATCTTATAACGCTCTGTGGCGCAGGATGCTGCTGAGCTTTTTTCATTACGGGGCATAGCGCAGTCCGGCTAGCGCACCTGCTTTGGGAGCAGGGGGTCGCAGGTTCGAATCCTGCTGCCCCGACCTGATGATTGTGCGCCAGTAGCTCAATCGGATAGAGCAACGGCCTTCTAAGCCGTGGGTTGGGGGTTCGATTCCCTCCTGGCGTACTATTCTATCGCATGCTGTTTGCCACATGGTGGGCGTAGCTCAGTTTGGTTAGAGCACCTGGTTGTGGCCCAGGAGGTCGCGGGTTCAAGTCCCGTCGCTCACCCTGTTTTTTCTGCCCCGCCTGAGCACGGGAGAATCAGGTTGCCTGAAAAATTTTTCCAGAAGAACACATCCCCTTAACATATTGAAAATCTGTTTATTGTGTCACAAAATTTCTGGATTTATATTTTTTCAGCTTAAAAAAAGCTTGATTTATTTTTTCCAATATCGTATAATTGTGGCTCATGATTTACTGCTGGCCCCTTCGTCTAGTGGTTAGGACTCAGGACTTTCATTCCTGCAACAGGGGTTCGAATCCCCTAGGGGTCACGACGAAAAAAAGCCGTTCGGATGCTGTCCGCAACGGCTTTTTTAGTTTTACAGAACTCGGTTCATCCTGTTTTTTCCCGCGCCTGTTTCAGCGAGCCCCCGCCCCACCGCCCGCGAGAATCCCGGCAACGCGCTGCAGCAAAAACCGGTCGTGCTCCTCAAAGGACCGCCCGACGGGTGCGAAAGCCGCGTAAAGCACCGCGGTGTTTTGCACAGGCACAGCGATCTCCGGCACTCCATCAGGAGTGGTCGCACTCTGTACCTCGGCCGAGCGCACTGCCTGTGTGCAAACACGGGGGATATCGTTGTGAACATCCTGCCCGCCGGCGCTTGCCTGCAAAACCAGTTTTCCATCCTCCCCCTGCCGATACAGATGCAGAACCTGAAAAGGCGGAAATCGCCCGCTCAGGATTTGCAACGCCCTGCGCTGCCAATCCGCGCCGTGCGCTGCACGCGCGATCTCCTGCAGGGCTTGCCAGCCCATGAGCGCTTCGACACCAAACACATAACTGTTTTTGCCAAAGCCGCTGATCTGCATATAACACACGTCGCGGATCACCGAAACCCGGCGGAAGGCTTCGCGCTTGTGAATATCGGAGAGGTGAACTTCTACCACCGGCAGGTCAATCCCTGCGATGGCATCCCGGATCGCGATACTGTAGTGGGTGTATGCCGCCGGGTTGATGACCACTCCATCGTACGCCCCTGCGGCAGCATGCAGCCGGTCGATGATCGCGCCCTCGTGGTTGGACTGAAAAAAATCCAATTCAAGCTGAAATGGCGCAAGGGCCTCAGCGACATACCTGTTGATATCATCAAGAGTATCGCTGCCATAAATTTCCGGCTCACGCGTACCGAGCAGGTTGAGATTGGGGCCGTGAATGATCAAAACTTTGTTCATGAAGTCTCCGCAAGCATTTGCACCAGGGCACGGAACGTCTGCTCCCGCGTCCAGCCATCCTCGCATTCGAGAATATAATCTGCGCGTGTGTACCACTTTTCGCGTTCTTTCAGCAGCGCGGCGATATATCCCGGCAAGTCAGGCGCTGCAATGCCGCGCAGCAGAGGCCTGTCAGCAGCGCCCTGCAGATGCAGAGATAATTGCTGCGGGCTTCGCTTGATGTAGATACTGGCCCCGCTGGAGGCGATCATCTGCCAGGCACGCTCGCGCAGAGGCGTACCGCCGCCGAGGGCCACGACCTGTCCCTGCCTGCCGGCAACCTGCTCCAAAGCCTGCAGCTCTAATTCCCGAAACCGCGCGTCACCGAAACGGCGGAAAATTTCAGCCACAGTCAGCCCTTGTCCCAGCTCAACCTGCGTGTCCGTATCGACAAAATGGCGGCCGAGATGGCGCGCCAGCATGCGACCGAGTTGCGACTTTCCCGACCCCATAAAACCGAGCAGGTAGATATTTTCAGGCGTCGTACTCACTGTTCATCCGTCATTTTCCGCCAGCTCTCAACCCGCTGCTGGATTTCTTCGAGGGAATCGCCACCGAATTTTTCCAGCACAGCATCGGCCAGAACGAGAGCCAACATGGCCTCGCCGATTACGCTGGCAGCCGGGACAGCGCAGACATCTGAGCGCTCGCGGTGTGCTGCTGTGGGTGTTTTGCTGTGCACATCAACCGAGTCCAGCGGGCGCATCAGGGTCGAGATCGGCTTCATGGCCACGCGCACTACCACGGGCATGCCGTTGCTGATGCCGCCTTCGAGGCCGCCGGCGTTGTTTTGCCGGCGGTGAAATTTGCGCGCATCATCATAATAAATCTCATCGTGCACTTCCGAGCCGAAGCGGCATGCCCCGCCGAATCCATCGCCAATTTCCACCCCCTTCATTCCCTGAATGCCCATCATCGCCGCTGCAATGCGCGCGTCGAGACGCCTGTCCCAGTGCACATGGCTGCCCAGGCCAACCGGAACACCCCACGCGAGGACTTCGAAAATGCCGCCGACAGTATCGCGCTCCTTTTTCGCCTGATCGATGACAGCGATCATCCACTTTTCAGCGTCCGCGTCAAGACTGCGCACCGGCGAGGCATCGGCGCGGGCGTTCCATTCTGCAAAAGGCAGACTCTGCTCATCATGCGGAATTTCGAGCGCAGAGACCGTACTTTTGACATCCACCAGTTGGATGACATGGCTGGCGATACCGATACCGAGCTGTTCCAAAAACTGGCGTGCCACAGAGGCGAGTGCCACGCGCATGGTGGTCTCGCGTGCGGAGGCGCGTTCGAGAATATTGCGCATGTCCTGCTGGTTATACTTGATCGCCCCGGCAAGGTCTGCATGTCCCGGCCGCGGCACTGTGACCGGGTTACTGTCCTCCGGCGCGCCGCTGACGGCCATCTTCTTTTGCCAGTTTTTCCAGTCCCGGTTCTGCACCATCATACTGATCGGGCTGCCCAGGGTTTTGCCAAAGCGCAT
>WFTM01000357.1 GCA_015485525.1 Candidatus Zhuqueibacterota bacterium
TCCGCCGGGCTGGAATACGTTCCCGGTCGCTGGAGTACGACCAGCGAGGTCGTCGCGCTGGTCAAAGAGATCGCCCCCCACGGTGTCTATATTTCCCACCAGCGCAGCGAAGGCGCTGACCCGATGTGGTACTGGCCGACCCTTGACAGCGCCGGCGTGCCTACTCTGATCGATGCTGTTCTGGAGACGATCACTATCGGCGAGCGCACCGGAGCTACAGTTGTCGCTTCACACATAAAAGCCAAGGGAGCGCATTACTGGGGTGTGAGTCATGCTGTCATCAATCTGATCGAGCGCGCGCGTGCACGGGGAGTGCGGGTATGGGCAGATCAGTATCCCTACAATACCAGCGGCACGGACGGCAATACCATTCTCCTGCCGCGCTGGTTGCTGCGGGGGCAGGCAGGGGAGAGAAAGTCTCTGGATTATAAAGCACTGTTGCAGCACGCTCTCGATGACGAACAATTCAGACAGCGGCTGCAAATCGATATCGCCCATGAAATCCGCCGCAGGGGTGGCGCGGAAAACATCGTGGTTTTCGAGCATCCGGTGCAGGCCTGGGTTGGAAAAAGTCTGCGCCAGATCGCTGATATGCGCGGTGAAAATGTTGTGCAGACGGCAATCGCTCTGCAACTGGAGGGGGATGCCGCCCGTTTTGGTGGCGGCAGGTTACGCGGATTTTCCATGTCAGAAGATGATCTGTATGCATATATGGTACAGCCGTGGGTGGCTACAGCCTCGGATGCTGGCATCGCCATGCCCGGCGACGGGCCGACGCATGCACGATTCTATGGCACGTTTCCGCGGAAAATCCGGCGTTATGTACTCGAACACGGGGTGATTACTCTGGAACACGCGCTGCGGTCGATGACGAGCCTGCCGGCGACGATTCTTGGCCTGAGAGACCGCGGCATGCTGCGGCCCGGCATGAAGGCAGACCTGGTGCTCTTTTCCCTCGAAAAAATTCGCGACCGCGCGACATTTTTTGAACCGCATCAGTATGCGGAAGGTATAGAATATGTTTTTATCAATGGCCGGGCTGCGGTTGATGACGGTGAGCTGACCAAAGCTTTACCAGGTAAAGTGCTCACTCTGGAAAACGATGGTATGTCCGGCCGGAAGTAAGCCGGGCTGTTTGTACCCTTGTGTTTCGTTTGAATAAGAACGAACCGGAGCGATTTGTTTTTTTGAACAAAAAAAGCTGTTTGAATGGATTGGCATATTTAATATCATGTCTGGTTATCCCGTTCTCACAGCTTTGGTCTGAAGCCGTGTTTCACCGCGAAGGCGCGAAGAGCGCGAAGGATACCGAAGTGTCGTAAAAATCAGTACCATCAGTTTCCTGCTGTTCATTTTTTTCTTAGCGTCTTTGCGCCTTTGCGGTTCAAAAAAAATGCACAGATGATATTCAGGCACGGCAGTTAAGGATGCTTCCATCGTTATTGTTTACTCGCGCGACGGCGCTACGTTTTTGGAAAATAATTCGCCGTGTCGCTGCGTGTGTCTATTTTTAGCCCTGACATGAGTGATTTATTTTGGGAACAAAGAGCTGTTTGAATGGATTGATACATTCAATTTTCAGTATTTATCCGCATTGTATCACAACCTTTTGGGGCGCACTGCTGTTATGATGAATGCAGGCGCGCAGCAGAAATACTAACACTGCCTTGCAACCAAAGAAGAGTTTATTGTTTTGTGACTCATCGTTCAGATCCGAAAAAAGAAAAAACAAACGGGTTTATTCCAGGATAAAAAGCAGACTGAGAAGATGCAGATAACCAGACCAACCCTGTTGCTCGACAAGACACGTGTGCAGCGCAATATCGGAAAAATGGTAGAAAAGGCCCGGCGTCACGGTGTTACACTGCGGCCGCATTTTAAAACCCACCAGTCTGCCCAGATCGGCGAATGGTTTCGCGATCATGGTATCGATCGCATTACGGTCTCTTCCATCGAAATGGCGCACTATTTTGCTCAGAACGGCTGGCGTGATATCCTCATCGCCTTCCCGGTGAACATTCGCGCCATCGATACGCTGAATATGCTGGCACAGACCTTGAGCCTGCATCTGGTCGTCGAATCTCAGGAAACCATCGCTTATCTCATTCGCCACCTCAAGCAGCCGGCGACCTTGTGGCTGAAAGTCGATACCGGCTACGGCCGCACGGGTGTTCCCACCTCCAATGAAGAGCTGTTGCTCACTCTCACCGAGCAGATCGTCTGGACGCCACACTTGCAGCTCGGTGGTTTGCTGGCTCATGCCGGCCATAGCTATTTTGCCCGTTCGCCGGAAGAAGTGGTCGCCATTTTTGACGACACACGCAAGCAGCTCTACTATCTGAAAACCATGCTCGAGCAGGCCTGTGGCATCGAAATACAGATTTCCGTCGGCGATACACCGGGGTGCAGCCTGGCGACGAAGTTCGATGGCATCGACGAAATTCGCCCGGGGAATTTTGTTTTTTATGACCTCATGCAGCTCCGCCTCGGCGCCTGTGAAGAGCAGGATATCGCTGTCGCCGTCGCATGCCCGGTTGTCGCCAAACATGCAGACCGCAACGAAGTGATCATTCACGGCGGCGCTGTCCATCTCTCCAAGGAAACCCTTGAGGAAGACGGGCAGCCGCCACACTATGGTTACGTCTGCCGCCTGCTCGATGACCGCTGGAGCCTGCATCTGAACGGTGCCAGGGTACGGGCGCTGTCTCAGGAGCACGGCATCGTGAGCCTGCCGAGGCAGGACTTCGAACGCATCCGTATCGGAGAGCTGCTCGTGGTTTTGCCTGTACACTCATGCCTTACAGCCAATCTCATGCGCGGCTACCTCACGTTTGATGACGAAGCCCTGGACATGATGCGCTGATTTTTTCACGGATTCACCTCATCCTTCTGCGCCAGGAGACTCCTGCCCCGGCATGAGGCGAAAACAAATTTTGACCCTTACCCAAAACGTGTGGGTTGATTTTTGGTTTTGAGGGCTGTCTGAGACGCGATATTTATGTCGCGCGGTACGGGTAGGGCCACGGATGAATAAATATCCAGGCAATCGGGACAAAAATTCTGGCAATGCAAATTTTGTTGATGATAACAGGCCCGAAACCCGTAGGGGCGACCCGCCGGTGTAGGGGCGACCGGCGGGTCGCCCCTACACCGCGGGTTGCATCCGGAATTCTATCGTCAACAATCCCCAAACTGGACCGGGGAATATCATTTTGACACCCATAAGCACCGACTGGATTAGCACAACGATAATTTCTCAACCCACACAACCTGAGGAAGAACCCAAATTTTTCACCTGTCCGGACTTCCCTTGCGCATGCCCATTTTTGTGTATAAATTTGATGGATAAATTCTGCTGATTTATCCATCCGAATTCGCCGAAAGAGGGAATTCCTGTCGGTCACGAATTGAAATGAGAGAAAGCGTGGATCACATACACGGCATTTTGAAAAGATATTTCGGTTATGACAGCTTCCGGGCATCGCAGGAGCGCGTGATTCGTCATGTTTTATCAGGGGGAGATGCACTGACGATCATGCCCACCGGTATGGGCAAGTCGTTGTGCTATCAGGTCCCTGCCTGTGCGCTTCCCGGTTTGACGCTGGTCATTTCTCCATTGATCGCGTTGATGAAGGACCAGGTCGATGCGCTGTTGGCAAAAGGCATCGACGCCGCGTATATCAACTCATCCCTCACTTCCGAGCAGCGCCGGCAGCGGTATGAAGACATAAGCAATGGTGCGTATAAACTGCTCTATGTCACTCCCGAACGTTTTCGCAAAAAAGAGTTCGTCGAGCGCATCACTCAGCGTCACATCTCCCTGCTTGCTGTGGATGAGGCGCACTGTATCAGCGAGTGGGGCCATGATTTTCGCCCCGACTATACCCGCCTGCGCGAGTTTCGTGCCTTATTGTCTGATCCCACGACCATCGCTTTGACAGCAACGGCTACACCCGATGTGCAGCAGGATATTTTACACCAGCTCGGCCTCGACGCTTCCCGGACGCCTCTTTTTCACGAGGGTATCGATCGACCTAATTTGACCCTTGAAGTCCGCCATGTATGGGGTGAGCAGGAAAAACTCGACAATATTCTCGAGCTGATTTCGACCAATCCCGGCAGCGGCATCGTGTATTTTTCCCTGATCAAAACGTTGAAGGAATTCAGTGAGCTGTTGCAGAAAAAGCGCGTTCCGCATTTGTGTTACCATGGTGGACTGGAGAGTGAAGACAGGCGGCGGGTACAGGATCGTTTTATGGGTGAGGATGGTCATCTGGTTCTGGCAACCAACGCTTTCGGTATGGGCATCGACAAGGAGGATATCCGTTTCGTTATTCACGCCGAGCTGCCCGGCACGCTGGAGGCCTACTACCAGGAAATAGGCCGCGCCGGCCGCGACGGGAAACCATCTGTCTGTGCCCTTCTTTATGACGAACAGGATTTGCTGATTCAGATGGACTTTCTCAAATGGAATAATCCCGATGCGGCGTTTTATCAGCGCGTGTATGATCTGCTCAGCGAGCGCAGGCAGGAAGTCAATGCCTATGGCCTGGAGTGGCTGAAGGAACAACTGCACTTCAAAAATCGCCGCGACTATCGCCTGGAGACGGTGCTGAGTATGCTCGACCGTTATGGCGTCATCTCCGGCCATCCGGAGGGAAAAAACGTACAGATTACGGCCGCTCTGCCACCGGAGCTGACTGATCAGGACTGGCTGGCCGGGAAATTACAGAAAGAACAGAAAAAACTTTATGCCCTCGTGCAATACGCGAAATATGAGGGCCCGCTCAAGGTGTTCATCCATGAGTACTTTGGCCTGCCCGCGCCTGCAGAGGAAGAAGTGTCCGGTGCATGATCGTGGCCTGCCCCGCGGCAGTTACTGTGAATGAGCCGCCAAACTGAAACAATCACCAAAACTCGGAGAATGATCGATGAAGAGAATCCTCTATCCCATCCTTTTTACCGCATTGTTACTGACGGCCTGTTCCGGGCAAAAAGCCCAGGAAACGGCCAAAGCCCCTGCGGCTGAGCAGCAAACCGGCCAGCTCGCATACGGCGATATTTCCGTTGAGCAGGCACGCCAGCTGATCGAGCAGAACAAAAACAGCGACCAGTTTGTTATCCTCGATACACGTACACCGCAGGAATTTCAACAAGGCCACATACCCGGCGCCACGCTGCTGAATATTTTCGACAAGGATTTTGCTGCCAAACTCGATTCTTTGGATAAAAGCAAAACCTTCCTCGTGCACTGTGCCTCCGGCGGGCGCAGCAGGCGGGCGATACAGATGATGCAGAGCAA
>WFTM01000358.1 GCA_015485525.1 Candidatus Zhuqueibacterota bacterium
AAGTCCGCCAGCTTGCCGGGTTCGATGGAACCGCGCAGATGTTCTTCAAAAACCGCCTGTGCCGGCCAGATGGTCAGTGCGCGCAGAGCGTCCTCCCGGCTCAGGCGCTGTTCTGCATGCCAGTCCGGTGTCGCGAATCCTGTCGTGTCTCTGCGCACGACAGCAGCGTAAAATTCGATCATCGGATTGCCTTCTTCGACCGGCGCATCTGAACCGGCCGGCACGATGCTGCCCTGCCTGGCAAAGCTGTTCCATGCATAGGCACCGGCAAGGCGCTCCCTGCCCAACCTGCGGATGGCGAAGTGTAGATCACCGATAGCGTGAGACGGTTGCATGCTCGGGATCACCCCGAGCTCTTTGAAGCGCGGGATATCCTCCGGCGCGACGATCTGTGCATGTTCGATGCGGAAACGCGGTTCAGCCATGCGCCGTTCGTCAGGCGGGATTTCCGCAAAAGCACGGGCATAGAGGTCGAGAATGTCGCGATTGGCTCTGTCGCCGATGGCGTGGATGGCAAGCTGCACGCCGGTTTGCAGCGCCCGGGTTACAGTCGGATAAATGGCTGCGTGTTCGTACATCAGCAGACCCTGTGTTGCGGCATCGCTGTAGGGTTCCAGCAGGGCGGCACCGCGTGAGCCCAGGGCGCCATCCTGTGAAATTTTTATGCCGCGCACAGTTAAACGATGATCGAAAAGCCCTGTCTCAGGCCCGCTGCTGAGCAGGCTGTCGGCGTCTGCTCCGGGCCCGCGAATATACTCGTGCAGGCGGATTTTCAGATCACCGGAAGCAAAGAGCGGCTTCAGTTGTTCGATGCGTTTCCTGCTGATGCCCATGTCGTGAACTTGTGTCAGGCCATAGGCGAAGGCCTGTTCCTGGGCTTTGAGGGCATAGGCGCGCGTCATATCCGCAGTCGTATCTGGCGGCAGGTGGCTGCGCAGAAATGACATGGCCCGGTCGATGAGCATGCCGGTGGGCTGTCCTTTTTCGTCGCGTAGAATTTCTCCGCCTTGCGGGTCGGCTGTCCGACTGGTGATACCGGCAGTGCGCAACGCTGCGGAATTGACCACGGCTGCGTGGCCGTCGGCGCGGGTCAGAAAAACCGGATTTCGCGGTGCCACGCGGTCGAGATCGTGCCGGGTCGGAAAGCGTTTCGAAGGCCAGTCCTCCTCGATCCAGCCCCTGCCGATGACCCACTCACCGGGCTTCTTTCCCTTGACCTCAGCCGCCACTTTTTGCAGGAAATCTTCGAGAGAGCTGCTGCCATCCAGGTTGAGATAGTACGCCCTTTTACCGACCCCAAGAAAATGGTAGTGGGCATCGGCCAGGCCGGGCACGACGGTAGCGCCCTGCAGGTCGATGACCTGTGTCTGCGGGCCGATCCAGCCTGAAATGGCCGCTTCATCACCGGTGGCGACGATGCGGTTACCCTGAACCGCAACGGCAGTGACTGTGCTGAAGTTTGCATCGACTGTATAGACGGTGCCGTTTTTCAGTACCAGGTCAGCGCTTTTTTTGCCACACCCGGCCAGTGCCAGCAGGCCACAGGCAAGAACAGTGAGAGCGAGTTTTTCTGTCAACATGAGGGCTCCTCCTCCGAAATCTGATCAGTGATTTTTTCTGTGTGAATAATCCGGCTTTATATCCAGCACCGGTGTCCCCTCGATGAAGTCGATATCTTCGATGTGCAGGATTCTGCCTTCGATGCGCAACAGTGGGACGGCGGATATGCCGATAGCGTTGGGCCGGCAGGGCGCCCGGGTGGCAAAAACACCGCGTTCGCTGTCGCTGCTGTGTGGCTTGACTGTCAGGCTGCAGGGATTGTCGCTGTGCAGGTGTACGATGACGATGATGCGTTGGTAGCGCTGCAGGCCGGCCAGCCCCTGCTGCCACTGCGGAAAAATTTCCACCTGCGCAGGCACACCATGCGTCAGACCTGCCTGGCGAGGGGCCTGCTTGCGTGTCTGGTAGGGTGAATGGATAACTCCGATCGGTTGATAGCAAATTTCTTGCAGCTCGGGCTTTTCATGCTCGGGCATGGCGTTTTTCTCCAAAGATGCCGGCGACTGTCAATAAAAAGCAGCTTTCGGCTTACATTGTCAAGCGATGGCTGCCGGATAGGGTGCGAGAGGGATGACTGCCCTCTGAAGCCGTTCGATTCCCTGCTCGTGCAACAGCCTGAATCCCGTCCTCACAGCTTTGGCTGAAGCCAGGGGACACCACGAAGGCCACGAAGAGCACGAAGAAAGGTGAAGTGCTGCGGTAATCAGTGCCAGTCGTTCCCGGTATTTCACCTTATTTTTCTTTGTGTCTTTTGCATCTTCGCGGTTTGAAA
>WFTM01000359.1 GCA_015485525.1 Candidatus Zhuqueibacterota bacterium
CAGAGGGCAGCAGGCGTGATTGCAGGTCATTGCTGTGCAGAATGGTCAGAGTTTTGACTTCCTGCGCAGTGAGGGTGAAACCGCCATAGAGCAGAGCGCAGAGAAGAAATGCAGCTTTCTTTCGAAACACGTGTGACTCCTAATGTGCCCGGTTATCCTTGAGCAAACTGCTCGTTTGAGAATAAGTCGGGATAAATATTGTACGTCCTCTCGTCACACCGCTCCAGCGGAGTGACGAGAGGAGGATGAAACGTTCGTAGTGCACGCTTCAGCGTGCCTCCAATCTGGTGACCTGCTGATCACAGCAGGTCGATCAACTCAGCCAGCGAGGGCACGACATAATTGGGTCTTATCTTCGTGCCCTGCAAGTCGCACAGGCGTGTTTCTCCCGTGAGAACAAGGATCGTGAGCACCTCGGAATTCATCCCCATGAGAATGTCCGTACTCAGCCTGTCGCCGATAATCGCCAGCTCGCTGCGTTTGACACCGGTGCGTTCGAGGATGCCTTCGATCATGGCCGGATAGGGTTTGCCGAAAAATTTTGGCCCCACACCCGTGGCTGCGGTGATCGCCGCAGCGATGGCGCCACAGTCAGGCAGGAAATCGCCATTTTCGACCGGACAGTTCATGTCCGGATGCGTAGCGAAAAATGGCACTCCCCGCCGCACCAGCCGTGTCGCGTGCAGCAGGCGGCTGTAATCGAAATCCAGATCAAAACCGAGCACCAGGGCATCCGGCTCATCCGGCTCGATCAGAAACCCTTTCTGCTCAAAAAAGCGAATCAGGGAGTCTGTTCCCAGTACACACAATCTGTGCCCCGGGCCATAGGTGAGCAAATACTCTGCGGTAGCATCGGCAGAGGTGTACAGCCTGTCGGGTTGCTCCCTCAGCCCCATAGCCCGGAATTTTTCCAGAAACGCCTCAGGCGCCAGCGATGAGTTGTTGGTGACGAAAATATATCGCCGCCGGCTCGCAAAAATTTTTTCGAGAAAAGGGAGTGTGAAGTCGAACAAACTGTCGCCGAGAAAGATCGTCCCGTCCAGGTCGATGGCAAAACAGCGCACCGCTTTCAGGCGGTTTTTCAGCTCCTGTGCGTTGAACATCGGCTTCCCTTCAGCCTGGAAATTTATTTTCTGAAAATTTCGCTGCAACCGGGGTTTGAAGCCCGGAAAAATCTCACCCGTTTCCCCGGAAATCTGCAACCACTTCCGGGGATGCAGGCCCCGCAACGCTCCCGGCCAGCGCTACGCGGAAGGGCAGCTAACCGGCGAATAACAACTGAATTGATTCCCACCAGCCGCGCCTCTGCCTGCTCCGTGCCGTGACGACAACAGCGCGGGAGAAGGTCGCAACGTACATGATGAACTCTCTGACGGTGCCGGTCACAACAAGGCCGGGGCAAAACCAAAGGCGCGTTCGAGGAACCACAGGGCACCGAAAATAAAGATCGTCACTGATCCGGCCAGAACGACCTGAC
The DNA here is from genome assembly GCA_015485525.1 of Candidatus Zhuqueibacterota bacterium. Taxonomy (GTDB): domain Bacteria; phylum Zhuqueibacterota; class Zhuqueibacteria; order Zhuqueibacterales; family Geothermadaptataceae; genus Geothermadaptatus. Next base: position 1,478 of record WFTM01000359.1, read on the forward strand.
GCCGCCACGCCGTTTTTCCGACCAGCCAGATCAGGGGCAGAACCACGACAACGATGGCGAGCTGCCCGATCTCGACGCCGATATTGAACGCCAGCAGTGATGAGACCAGCCCGCGGGTGGGCAGGCCAATATCCCGCAGCACTGCGGCAAAACCAAACCCATGTACAAAACCAAATATTCCTGCCACAGCCCAGCGGTATTCTGTGGATTTGAGAAAGAAATTCTCCACAGCGATATACATGATGCTCAGGGCAATCACCGACTCTACCAGCCGGGCCGGCAATGCGACGATTTCCATGGCAGCCAGAATCAGCGTGATGCTGTGTGATAAGGTGAACGCTGTGATGATCTTGACCAGATCGCGCAGGCTGCCCCCGAGCAAGATCAGGCCGATAAGAAAAAAAATATGATCGACACCGATGAAGATGTGTTCGATGCCGAGCAGAATGAAGGTATAAAACTGTTTCCACAGGCCGAGGCTGTCCCGGCCGCTGCTTTCGAGCCGGATGCTCTCCTCGCCATGGCGCAACAGGAACTGGCGTTGCATGTCTGTGCCGGTAAAAGTACCGATGATCACATACTGCTGCCCGTACGTGTTGAACAGGTCGAGGCTGAGGAAAAACAAGCCGTCGGGCTCATCGACGGATTGACGGAAGTGAAAATCGATGAACAGGTTGCCTGAGTTGTCTTCATGAAATGAGGTCCCGCCGCGGATCAGGCGGACGGGCAGGTAATGCATGCGGACCTGTAGTGCCTCAGCGATGTCGTGCTCAATTCCGGGCAAAGCCTGCAGCAGCTCCTCCTTCGTGACGGTGCCGTCGTTATCGCGATCAAGGGAGTAAACGCGTTCGAGGTCGGAAATATCGATCGTGATCGTGATGAGCAGGGAATCGTTGTTCAGAGTGAGGCGCAGGTACCCGGTGTTGGTCGTGTGCGCATCAGATGACGCCGGACCTGACAGCAGCAAGGCCGCGGCAATCAGGGCAGTCCGGAGCATGATTTTTTTTCGTAACAGAGACATGGGCAGATTTCATCGTCCTGTGAACGGGATAAATAAAACGTGCTGGTGAATGCGAAGCACGGGCAAAGGAATGTGAAATATACGTAACAGGATGCTGGTTGGCAAATAAAAAGGGGGTGAAGAGCGAGGACAGCGGAAAAAGGATCAGCCCGTGCAGAGAATGCGGATTGGGTTGTCGAGACCGACGCCGCGGTGAAAACTTTTCAGCCGTTCGATGATCGGCAGGGTGACGTGCTGGCCCTTGTTGACGAGCAGCAGGCCGTTTTTTGACCGGATATCATCCGCGATGATCATATCGATCTCCAGCTCATCGATTTCGATTGTACGCGTGATGAAATCGCCGATTTCGAGATCGAAGCTGCTCAGGGCTTCGACAAGCTCCGGGTTGTAGCGGCCCTGGTTTTTTCTCATGTGCTGCAGGGCATTTTCTTTTTCCTCGCCCTCGGCGATAAGCTGATCAAAATCCCGTGCCACACAAATGAGCTGGGCACCCATGGCCACCCTTTTTTCGTTTTCCGATTTGAAAGAAGTGCCGATGTCACGAAATTTTTTGTTTTGCTTGCCGATCATGTGGGCGACGAGCTCAAGCCGGGGGATCTTTTCGAGCAGTTTCTGACCCACCTCCGGGTGGCGGGCATACATGGCCTTCTCCTCCTCGCTGACCAGGTTGCCGGCATAGATATTTGCCAGAATTTCCGGGTGCAGTGCAATACAGCCGATATTCGACAACAGAGCAGCAACCTCGTATTGCCAGATGTCATCGAGCCCCATGACTATGGCCATGTGCCGGACGTAACGTTTCAGACGCGAAGCCTGCTTGAAGGCTAGAGGATTGGTGAGGCTGAGCAGGTCTGAGAGCACGTGGATGCTGCCCTTCAGGGTCTCTTCGAGCAGGATACGCTCGGACTGGACCAGATCGAACTGTCTGATCGCCTGTTCGATCGAGTGCTTGAGTGTGTCCGGCGCACACGGCTTGATCAGCAATTTAAATACATGACCATCGTTGACAGCGGCGATCGCAGTGTTCAGGTCTGCATGTCCGGTCAGCATGATGCGTACAGTGTCCGGACAGATGGTTTTGGTTTTGGAGAGAAAGGCCAGGCCGTCCATTTTCGGCATGCGAAAATCGGAAATCACAACCGGGAACGGCCCTTTCCTTTCCAACACCTGAAGACCGAGAACACCATTCTGAGCCACTTCGATCTGATAAGAAAAGCTCAGTTTGCGTTTGTACGCGGCCAGCATATTGACATCGTCATCAACGATGAGGATTTTTTGCTTCTCCACTGTACTCGTTCCCGGTTACTTCCTGATAAATCTGCTGCCAGCGCTCGTACTCACTGTCGATGCCCAGGGAGTCGAGGTACTCTTTGTCGAACCCGCAGCTCTTGACGAGCGGGTAGATTTTGTTGACTTCGGCGTCGAGGCTGTTGGCGATATGCACCGCAGTCAGAGCATTGAAGTTTGTATTGTAGCCATAGCCCGGCAGATGATGATAAGCAACGATTTCGACGATTTCATCGGATAGCCCCCACAACCCGAGCAGATAAGCGCCCACTTCTGTATGCGAAGCGTCGAAGTACTGCAGCTCGGCCTGCCACAAGCTGGTTTCTGCATCAGCAGCAGCGAGGATGACTTCATCATACTCATCTCGGAACGTGGTCTGCAGGATCAGCTTGCCGACATCGTGCAACATTCCGCCCATGAAAGCCTGATCCTGCACATCACGGGAACAGCCCGCCTCGCCGGCGATGGCTTTGGCTGTCAGGGCAACGTTGATGTTGTGCTGCCAGAGAGATTCTGATGAAAAGGCTTTGCTGTCCCGTATTTTGAACTCTGAAAAAATCTGGGTATTCAATACCAGGGCAGAAATGATCTCCATCCCCAGAAGGTTGACGGCCTGCTGGATGTTCTGCACACGCTTTGGCAGGCCAAAATAAGCTGAATTGATGATCTGGAGAATTTTCGCAGTCATGCCCGGATCGCGGGCCACGATTTTGGCTACACGCGACAGGCTGGCGTCAGGAGAGTTGATCTCTGCACTCAATTCTGTATAGAGCTCCGGCAAACTGGGGATCGATTCCAGCTTGGACACGACCCCTTTGAGCTTTTCGTTTTTGACGATCCGGCGCAACGCCACGGTGCGGTTGATGGTGCTGATCAACTTTTCGGCCGGACAGGGCTTGGCGAGAAACTGGTGCATGGGGCCGATGGCGTCCATGATGCGCTGTTTTTCGGAATGGCCGGAGAGCATGATGCGCACCATGTCCGGTTGGATTTCGATCGTTTTATTCAGCAGAGTCGCCCCGTCCATCTCAGGCATCTTCATGTCGGTGACGATGACATCGCAGGGATTGTGATGCAGAAACTGCAGCGCCTCACGGCCGCTGCCTGCGAAGTGCAGATCCCAATACCGACGCATGGGCAGAAGCAGCCTGCGTATCGCAGCCAGACAGCTCGGGTCGTCATCGACAAAGAGTACGGTGGTTTTTTGCATCATGCTATTTTCTTGTGTCCTGTTTTTCAATCTACTACGTGAGTCACGTGTTCAGCCTCAGGTTCATATTCGAGAGGCAGACAGATATGAAAAACCGTTCCTTCGCCGGCCTTTGACTCGAAGGTAATCGAGCCATTGTGCTTTTCAACGATGACATCATGGGCGATGGCCAGACCTTGTCCGGTGCCCTTGCCAACTTCCTTTGTGGTAAAAAACGGGTCAAAGATTTTTGGCGTGATGCTGTCCGGAATACCACCACCGGTGTCCGCGATGTCGATAGCGACGAAATCACCGCCGTTGCGTGTTGTAATCGTGATCGTGCCTTTCTCCGTTCCCTCATCGCCGACGACATCAGCGATGGCATGGGCCGCGTTGATGATGATATTGAGCAGAACCTGATTCATCTCGCCCGGCATGCAGGGTACGGCTGGCAAGTTGTCATCGAGGTTGGTGACGACTTCTGCGACGTATTTGTATTCATTGCGCGCAACGATGAGCGTATTTCTGATCGCGTCGTTGATGTTGATTGGTTTTTTCTCAGCTGTGCCGGGATGGGAAAACTCCTTCATCGCAGACACGATGCGGGCCACCTGATTAACTCCGGCCAGAGACTGTTCGAGGGCATCCGGAGTTTCTTCGATACATTCCTGCAGGTAACTGTCTTCAAAAAAATCGCTCACATCTTTGAACAGGGCCCGGGCTTCGTCTTTTTCCTGAGCTTGCCGGAAAACATCTTCCATGCGTTGATAAAACTCTTTGAGCTGCTCAAAAGTGGTTTGCAGAAAGTCTATGTTATAACCGATGTATTGTATCGGTGTGTTGATTTCGTGGGCGACGCCTGCAGCGAGCTGACCGATGGATTCGAGCTTCTGGGCCTGGTGCAACTGCATTTCAAGAATTTTTTTCTCGGTGATATCAGTCGCCAGCAGCAGAAATCCGGAGTGCACATGCCCCTCATCTACGATAGGGTTGATGGCGACGGTGAGATAGCCGTCCTTGCCCTCGACATTCTTGAAGGTGACATCATTGAGAACTGTCTGCCGGTCGTTCCTGCGTGTGTCCGCAAGCTGGGCAAGGATTTCACTCCATTCCCATTCGATGCCGCAATCGACGAATTTCCTGCCGATGACATCCTCCTGAACAATTCCGAAGGTTTTTTCTGCTGCCTTGTTCCAACGGATGATTTTATCGGAAGCATCGATTTCGATGAGGATCAGAGAGATGGCATCGAGCAGTCTTTTGTGTTGGTGGTGTGATTCTTCAAAAATTTTTTCCGCGCGCTTGCGGGTTTCGATATTGCGGGCGAGAACGTTATACACAACCGTGTCCCCGGCCTGAGTGCGCCATTTGACCAGCTCGACATCCCGCTGGCTGCCGTCTTTGCAGGTAATGATGGCCTCGACGGATTTATTCTCCACGGTCTGGAAACGCTCCGGCAGCGGGTCTGCGAAAAAGGAAGCATGCTGTTCGATTTCCTGAATATTGTCCGGAATCAGAAATGAATAAAAATGCTCTCCCTGGATTTCATCCGCCTGCCAGCCAAAGAGTTTTTCTGCCTGTTTGTTCCACAGGACGATTTTGCCCCTGGTGTCCACTGCGAAATAGGCAACGGCACACGTGGTGATGATCTTCTCAAATACGGTCTCGTGCATGATAACCGACCTCATTTCCCCGATTAATTCGCGAATTTGTGCTTCGCGCTTGGACAGTCTGTTCGCTGAAAAAAAACGGTTCACCGCGGTTGTTCAGTCAGGCTGTATCGATCGTACCGTCGGGTGAAACTGATAGCGAGCCCTTGTCCTCTTTGCGCCGTCCTTCCGGAACGATCTGGCCCGGAGCAGCACCCTGTCCGCGGCGCTCGTTTTGGATTTTCTCTTCAGTTTGTACATCCGCAAACGACACGGCATCGTTCAGGGCGATGATGGCTGATGAGTCGCCGAGCTGGAAATGGCTGACCAGATCGACGAGCTGCTCGGTCTGCCGGTTGAGCTCCTGTGCTGCGCTCAAAACACTGTCAGAGTGCTGCTTGTTTTCCTGAACGATCGAACGGATGTTGTGAATCTTATCTTTGACCGAAGCGGCCGCTGCTGACTGCTCCTTGCCAGTGGCGATGATTTTGCTGAACTCTGTTTGCATGGAATCCACGGATGCAAGAATGTCGTCCAGAGCCGTGCCCACTTTCTGTACCATGGCCTTACCGTTCTGCATTTCTTTGTTGCCGTTGTCCATCGAGCGTACGGCCTGGTCTGTCAAGGTGAGGATTTTCTGGATCATGGTGGCGATTTCGCTGGTGGCATCGGAAGTGCGTTCAGCGAGTTTGCGCACTTCATCCGCGACCACGGCAAAACCGCGTCCCTGCTCACCGGCCCGTGCTGCTTCAATTGCAGCATTCAGAGCCAGAAGATTGGTCTGGTCTGCGATCTCGTTGATGACCTGTATGATGTCACTGATTTCCTGAGACTGGCTGCCCAGGGAACGCACCACCCGGGTTGATTCGTCGATGACCGATGCCGTACGCGTGATGCCTTCGATCGCTTTGTTCACCACGCTGCCGCCATCGCGCGCTGCTTCATGAGCATTTGCCGCAATGGTGCCGGCATGTTCCATGACGTGGGTCGCTTTGTCGAGACTGTCGGCAACCTGATCGAAAGAAGTGGCGATAGCCTCGGTCTGCTCTTGCTGCATGTTCGCCCCACGCGAAATATTTTTGCCGACCATGTCGATATTCCGGGCCGTCTGGCTGATCGCGTTGCTGGCATCGCGTAATTTGCAGATGATCGTGGTCAGCTCAGCAATCATCATGTTGACTCCCGTGCTGACGCGGTTGATTTCATCGTTTCCGTCCAGTGTGATCCCGGTTCTCAGGTCTCCCTGCTTGATGCGTTCAAGAGCCTCGATGATCGTCGTGATCGTCCTCTCGAGCTTTTTGGCCTCTTCAATTGTGCGCTGGTGTTCTTTTTCCAGGTTGGCGGCAAACTCTCCGGCTTTGCGTGAATGGTCTTGTGCTTCTTGAAAAGCGCTTTGGATATTTTTGGCCATTTTGTTCAAGGCCCGTGAGAGGTCGCCCAGCTCATCGGAGGAAACGACATCGAGGCTGCGGCCATGCTTGCCGGCCGCGATCTCTTCGGCAAAAGATTTCAGCTCTTCAATCGTGCGCAAGGGCCGCCGGGATGCATAGAACAGACTGATGACGCCGGTGAGCACGAAAACAGCGATGAACACCATGGCTTGGCGATTCGCCATCGCTATTTTTTTATTCAGGGAGCCCAACGAAAGCCCGACAACGGCAAAACCCTTGGCGCCCTCGTCTGTTTCTATCGGAGTGATCGTATCGATGCGGTCGGTGGTAAAATGGTAAGCCCATGGGCTGGCTGCGCGGACCTGGCTGATGCGAAAATCATCCCAGGCTATCTCTGCCCCCGAAGACACGAGCACGCGTCCGGAATCATTGTAGATGATCGCAAACTCGACGTCAGACTGCTGCATGATCGCCTCGATCTGCTCTTGCAGCCCCTCGATATCCATGAAGAGCAGAGCCATTTTCGAGTTATAGGCCATGTTCTGGGCCAAAATACGGCCACGATTGGCATACTCCTCTTTCAGGTTTTGATTGGCGGTATATTGTATCACAAAGACCAGCGCGATCGAAAAAAACAAGATGAAAAGAGAACTGAAGATGAGTAACTTTTTTTTAATGCTCATACTCCTGCATCCCAATTAAAAAAATCTGAAAATTCACATGATTTGAAGAAAATATTCATTCTGCACTATCCGCTTTATCTGTTCCACATTCTTCATAAGCCTATGACCAACACACTTCGACAACAGATGTCTCCCATCCATGACTGCTTACACATGCAACAGATCTGGACGTGTCCGTTCAGTTCATGACAATACTGGCAGAGTTGCTCAGTTGTTCGCCCGGGTGCAGGCCGAGCATGTCGGCCGCTTTCTGATTGATATAAACTTTCATATCGCCATTTTCGATACGGGCGGCTAAAGTTGCGCCTTTTTTCACCTGCTCCGGATCATGCGTGACCAAAATTATTTTCGAGGTCACAGCTTGCTTGATCAGGTATTGGGTGGCGCTTTTATAGTTCAATACTTCATCCGGGAAAACCCAGACGGCATCGGCTTTTTCCTTTTTTACCAGTGCCTTGAAGTTTTTTGCCAGGTTTTGTTTTTTGCGCGTATCATAGAGAATGATCTTGATCTTGAACTGCGCACTTATCCGTGACAAAGTTTTTGGCAGGGCTGCCCGGTTTTCCAGATTACACAGTATCCCGATGCGTTTGATATCCGGTTTGATCTGTTTCAGCAGATACACCTGCTGCAGGGGAGAGAGCTGTTTTATGGCAGAACCGGCTTCCTGGCCGGTGAGCAGGCCTGCCTGCAGGCCTGCGAATAAAAAGAAGACAGAAATAAATATGTCCCTGGCTGATCTCTTCATGATTGCGTCCTTGTCATCTTGCTATGTGTAAGTGCATCGATTTCATGTTGAAAGAATCGACGATTTGGAGATAAATTAAACCCGGAATTCAAATGAGACGAAAAAGTGGGCACGACTGCCCCATAACGGAACGCATGCATGATCTCTACGGCGGGAAGCTCTGCCTCTCTTTCCGTGCGTTACGCGTTGGTTATCTGTGAAGAAATCCGGCTAAGGTTTCATTGCTTTTCAGGGCTGTATTGCGTATTCTTAACGTGTAAAATTTACAGCGCAACACAGTGCTGCGTCCTGTGTTGATGCTTGCCACTTCCGCTGGGGGAAGTGGTGCTTTGCGAAGAAATCGGGTTAGAACAAGAGTACGGATCTGATCACCCCATCATCCATTTCATTCAGGCAGGAGTATATGAATCCGATCAGGTTGAAGAAATCGACTGCGATAGTGGTACCGGCAAACAGGGGATTGTTTTGCAGGGGAATACATGTGCTGGTTTTCTGGGGCATCGTTGCGCTCTTTAACCAGAGCAGCATCTTCGCCCAGTCCAGGCTCGATCCGGAGCTGTTCCCGCAGCCTGAAGAACTGAAGCCGAACGTCGAGTTCTGGAAAATGATCTATGGCAAGTATGGCAACGATCAGGTATTGATCCATGATGCTGAGGACTTGTCCGTCATCTATGAAGTTGTCGATTTTGATGATCTTTTTCTCAACCATGAAAAGTTGAGCTTGAAGACCAAATGGAAAAAGATCGAAAAGATCAAGGACGCCTATCGCGATGCTCTTCGGCGGCTGGCCAGAAAGCTGAGCCGTAACCAGACCTCTTTTTCTGATGAGGAAAAGAGACTTCTCGCTCTCTTCGGTGCAGATGTAAGTCCGCGCCGGCTGAGACGAGCAGCAAACCAGATCCGCGGACAGCAGGGGATGAAGCACCGTTTTCTGCTCGGCATCAAGCGTTCCGGGCTGTATATGGACGAGATCAAACGCATTTTCAAGAAGCACAACCTGCCCGAACCCCTGGCCTATCTTCCGCATGTTGAGTCATCATTCAATTATCGCGCCTATTCCAAATTCGGCGCTGCTGGTCTCTGGCAGTTTACCCGCGGCACCGGCAGGCGGTTTATGAAAATCAACTATACCGTTGATGAACGTATCGATCCGATCAAGGCGACGGAAGCAGCCGCAAAGCTGCTCAAACACAATTACAAAGCTCTGGGCTACTGGCCCATGGCCCTGACAGCCTACAACCACGGCCTGAACGGCATGAAAAGGGCAAAAAAGCGCTTTGGCAAGGACATCGTCAAAGTGGTCAAACATTATAAGAGCAGGATTTTCGGTTTTGCTTCGCGCAACTTTTATGCAGAGTTTCTGGCCGCTTATGAGGTGGCGACAAACTATCGCGCTTATTTCGGCGAGGTCGATTTTCATGAGCCTGCAGATTATGAGACCTTTACCACCAAAAAATATTACAGCGTCAAAACCATCCTGGAAACATTCAAGCTGGATCTCGATACATTCCGGGAGTTCAATCCTGCTCTCCGGCCTCCGGTGTTACAGGGCCGCCGGCGTATCCCCCGCGGATACACCCTGCGGATCCCGCACCGGCCGGATGTCGATGCCCGTGCTTTATGGGCCAGTCTGAAGCCCGAAGATGCCTTTTCCGAACAGGTTCTCGATGACTGGTACAAAGTCCGCCGGGGTGATAATCTCAGCCGCATCGCCCGTCGCTATCGCATCAGCATGGATGCGTTGATGAGTTTCAATGAGATCGATGACCCGCACAGAATATTCGTGGGGCAGATTTTGAAAATACCCCAGAGCCCTGCGGTTGTGGCTGCACGGAAGAGAAAATCCAAGTCTGTCCTGGTTGCCGATGCCAGCGCTGCAGCCCCTCCCCCAATGAAAAAGCGGCCTGACCTCAAACGCGCGCAGCCAAAGAAGGTCGTGGCTGCACCGCCGGTTGAGCTCGCCAGCGGATTATCCACGCCGGCCGATATCGTCGCACCACCCGGGATGACCGTGGAGCTCACGGGCAGTGATGGCGCGCAGGTCGTTTTTGTGCCGACGCAGGAATACGGCAAACACCAGGAGCAGCCCGGTGTCGAGGCCTTTGTGCCCCAGCCTGCCTCGGAGTGGATAACCGTCGAACCGGACGAAACCCTGGGGCATTTTGCAGAGTGGCTGAACGTACCAGCGCGCACGCTGCGTCGCATCAATGGCCTGGCATTTGGGGAGGAAATTCAAGTCGGGCAGAAACTCCGGCTGACGTATGATCGCGTTGCCCCGGAAGAGTTCCAGCGCCGGCGTTATGAGTATCAGCAGAGTATCCGTGAGGATTTCTTCGCTTCCTATTATGTCGAAAGCGTGGTGACGCATACAGTTCGCCGCGGTCAGTCCCTGTGGTATATCACCAACAGACTCTATGATGTCCCCCTTTGGCTGGTGATGCAGTACAACGTCGGCAAGAATCTGCAGGATCTGCACATCGGCGATAAAATTACCATCCCGGTGGTTGCTGAAATTCCGGGCACGGAATACCGGCCCGCTCCCTGAGGTTTTCTCCGGCCGAAAACGGTTGATATGATGAAAAGCCCTTGTTCGCTTCGTGCAGCAGGGGCTTTTTCATTTTATCGAACCGAAAAACTTGTAAACCGGCCGCAAGAGACTATATTGTAGCACTGGCCTGAGGGAAGAGAACTCGTGTGCATCTTTTTCCCGGGTAATTCGGGTTTTGAAAATAAGCAGGAGGCCAGCCATCTGCCGGCTGAGCAGATGGCTGCCCAAAAACCGAACACTGTGGAGGCAGCGAAGCAGATGAAACGATATTTGATGGTACTTGTGGTTGGCATTGCCGGCGTTGCTGGTTGCAAGGCACCCGGCAGCGGGAAGGCGCCGGCTGTCATGACCGGCCTGGACCGCGTCGCAGCAGGCGAGGTCAGCGTTCTCGATGGTTTGCGGGTGGGCGTGATCACCAACCAGACCGGACGAACGGCAGCAGGCCGGCATATTGCAGATGTGATCATGGATGATCCGGATATTACGCTGGTCGCGCTTTTCGGCCCCGAGCACGGCATACGTGGAAAGGCTGAAGCAGGCGATAAAGTCTCCACCGGGCATGACAACAAAACCGGAGTACCGGTTTACAGCCTGTATGGTGCAACGCGCAAACCTGCCCCTGAAATGCTCGCCGGCCTCGATGCTCTGGTTTTCGATATCCAGGATATCGGGGCGCGGTTTTATACCTATATCAGCACCATGAGTCTGGCGATGGAAGCGGCTGCAGAAAACGGTCTCCGGTTCATCGTTCTGGATCGTCCCAACCCGATAGGAGGAGAGCTGGTGGAAGGGCCGGTGCTCGACCCCCGTTTTCGCAGCTTCGTCGGCATTCACCCGATTCCTGTGCGCCATGGCATGACCGTGGGCGAGCTGGCCGAAATGTTCAACGAGCAGGGATGGCTGGCAGGAGGCATCCGTGCAAAACTGACCGTTATCCCCATGCGCGGCTGGAAGCGGCACATGCTCTGGCAGGAGACAGGCCTGCCCTGGGTCGCCCCTTCACCCAATATCCCGGATGCAGAGACGGCTCTGCTCTACCCGGGAATCGGCTTGCTGGAGATGACGAATGTTTCCGAGGGCAGAGGAACGCGGCAGCCGTTTGTCCTTTTTGGCAGCCCCTGGATAGACAGTTCAGCCCTGATCAGCCGCCTGCGGCAGGCCGGGCTGCAGGGTGTGCGCTTTTCTCCGGCCAGCTTCACGCCGGTCGATATCCCGGGCATGGCCACGCACAATAAATTTAATGGCAGGCTGTGCAATGGCGTCAGGATTACTGTTGAGGATGGACACCAGTTGCGCTCGGTACGCCTGGGGATGCACGTTCTGACCAGCCTGCGTGCGCTCTACCCGGACAGTTTGCGCATCTG
>WFTM01000360.1 GCA_015485525.1 Candidatus Zhuqueibacterota bacterium
ATCTGTCATTCCGGTTTCCCCGCAGGGGAAGACCGGAATCTCCCTGACTCAGGCACGTGCCGGAAAAGATGAGATTCCGGCACTGCGCTGCGCTTGGCCGGAATGACAGATGCCGGTATCTGAGCGGAGCCCGGTTTGCTGAGTTAACTGGTTACCCGGACAGCATAATAACTAAAGCCCGTATCTGCAAATCTTCTCCCCTGCCTCTACTCTCTTTACACCGGCACATACAGTTAGCGACAGGTTTTCTCACGGATCAGGAAGGACCTGTTGAGTTTTTTGACAAATGTGCCGCAACAGTGAATAGGCGTACATTTTCGAATCTAAAACACGCGTATCACTGACCAGAGACTATTTCGCGAAAAGCAAAGGATTGCAACCAGAAGAGGCAGACCATGGCAGGATTATTTCGCACGGCAGCAGGTATCAGTACGTTCTTTCTCCGCTGGCTGTTTAAAGTCGTGCTGGTTCTCAGCGTCGGTGTTTTTATCACCAAAAGGCTGACCCACGATAAAACGCCTTACCCCGTACCTTTATCTGAATCTGAAGAACCCGCGTACGAACACAACGGCCACGACTCTCCGATCAAACCCGTCGTTTTCAGGCCCGCAGACCTGACACCCGAAGCCGATTTTTTTGACGAAGAAACCCGGGAGTTGAAACAGAGTCTGCTCGAACGCTTGCGCACGGTCCGCAACCATTTCCTGCAGCAAGCCAAACGCTCTGTTCATTTTCATTCCGACAGTTTTCTCAACAAACTGCTTTCAAAAGATGCAAAGCCCATTCATCCACAGCCGGGGGCACCCCCACGGGAATTCCCGGAAGGCAGGCAGCGCCACAAGCAATACGGCAGATTGCTGCAAAGCGGCACGGCATCATTTTATGGCAAACGCTGGAACGGAAGGAAAACCGCAAATGGTGAAATCTACAACGCGGAAAAGTTCACTGCGGCCCATAAAAATCTACCTTTCAACACGTACGTGCGCGTCGTGCGCAAGGATGATGGCCGCTCTGTAGTCGTGCGCATCAATGATCGCGGGCCGTTCATCAAAGGGCGGATCATCGACCTTTCAACCGCCGGGGCGCGCCGTATTGGCATGCTCGACGAGGGCATCACTGATGTCAGGCTCTATGAAGCCTCGGTTGCGGACTTTCTGAAACAGTTCAAACGACGCTGAGCAGCCTCTTTTCATAAAAATAAAAAAAGGGAGGCACCCGAGAGTGCGCTCCCTCTGTTCTATTCACGGAGGATTTTCGGCAAAAATGATCAGTGCGGTCAGAACGTAAAATGTTCCGGTGCTTTGTCATCGCTGCCGGTCAGTTGTTGAATAATGTTTTCGGCAATCTCCATGAACTTCATCGCAGCCGGTGAATTGGGCTTATCCAGCACAACAGGCTTGCCCGTGTCACCACCGACGCGAATTTCCGGCGTGATCGGGATGTTGCCGAGAAAGGTGACCCCTTCACGCTTACAGGCCTTTTCAACCCCTCCCTTGCCAAAAAGATCGTGCTCCTTGCCACACTCATCGCAGACAAACGTACTCATGTTTTCGATCATCCCCAGAATCGGCACTTTCACCTTCTCGAACATACGCAATCCTTTGAGGCCATCAGACAAGGCGACGGGCTGAGGCGTGGACACCAGAACCGCGCCGGCCAAATCGAGCCGCTGGGAGATGGTGAGCTGTGCGTCGCCGGTACCAGGTGGCAAATCGAGGATGAGAAAGTCCAGCTCGCCCCAGTGTACATCACCGAGCATCTGCTCGATCGCCCTGCCAACCAGAGGGCCACGCCAGATGATCGCTGCATCGCCGGGGGTGAGAAAGCCGAGGGACATGATTTTGATATCATCACGCATCAGCGGATCGATACGCTGATCCTGGCGCACTTTGGGGCGCTGGCCTTCGAGATTCATCATCATCGGAATATTGGGACCATAGACATCTGCATCCAAAAGGCCAACCTGCTGGCCAAGCTTGGATAATGCACACGCCAGATTGACCGACACTGTGGACTTGCCGACACCACCCTTACCGCTGGCAACGGCCACGATATATTTCACACCCGGCACCAACTGCGGTTGCTGTTGTTGCGCCCCGGGAGCCCCGGCCATTTTCGGCTCAAAACCCTGCGGCAGGGAGGTATCGCCCTGGCCGCTGAAATGATCGACGATTTCAGCCTGAACCGACTCAAAACCAATAGCGCGCAAGCCGTTGATGACCTGCGCTTTGATGATGTTTTCGACGCCACCCTTTGGGCTGGTGAATTCGACACGCACCGAAATTGCCTTGTCATTGATCACCAAATCCTTGACATATCCAAGACTGACGATATCTTCCTGAGCACCGGGAAGACGTATTGCGCTCAGTTTATTCAAAACCGCATCTTTATCCGGCATAATTCTATCCTTTCATCCAGAGTTATTTCATCTCCGCCTGCTACGAAAAGCGGTTTACAACCTGCAAATTTACAACAGGGATTCACTATAATTTTAACGATGTTATTACAAAACGCCTGCATCTTTCAGGCAAAACTTTGCTTGCTGTTGCCCGCCGTGTTCGGAATAGAGCAGGGGCAAAATCAGCATGTATTTTTCAGGTCTGTATTTCAAGCTGATTCGGAATCATCGCGACCGCTTCTGTAAAATCTGACATCTGCTTTTTCCATCGTGACCAGCCCATTGTGGAGCATCTCGTCCAGCCCCTGGAGGTAGTGATCGATCTTTTCTTCCGTATCGACGATCTCCACGACCAGCGGTAAATCCTGCGACAAACGCAGCAGACTGGTGGTGTGGATGCGACTGCCTGCTCCAAACCCCATGATACCGCGCAGAACCGTCGCACCGGCGAGGCCCTGCTCGCGAGCGCGCTCGACGAGCGCCACATACAGCGGCTTGCCCTGGTAGCGATCCGAATCACCGATAAAAATCCGCAGCAGTTTACCCTGGCCGGAAATCTTCATCTTTTTTTCTCCCTCAAAGGTTGCACTGCCTCTGTCAGATCACCCGCGCCAGCACGATGCCGGCATACACTGCCAGCAAACCCAGCAACAGGCTGGCAGCGATATTTACTCCGGCGCTCAGCAGACTGCCATCGCGGACCAGCATCAGAGTTTCGTAGCTGAAGGTCGAAAATGTCGTGAATGATCCCAGCAGGCCGACCGCTATCAGATTGCGCGTCAGCGGATGCAGGACGGTGCGTTCTTCCGACAGCATGGCAAAAAACCCGAGGATAAAACAGCCGAGAATATTCACGGCAAACGTGCCGTACGGAAAACCCGTACCCCAGTAGCGGTAAACAATGCCAGACATCGCATAACGGGCGATCGCACCGATAAACCCACCGAGCCCGACGGCCAGAAGCTGTTGCATGCTGCCTCACTGATTTCGTATGCTGGTATCGATTGAGCAAAGATGAAAGATACAAAATCCTGCATGATTTGCAACGCTGTTTTTCTGCCCTCGGTGCAGGCGGAGTTTCGCAGGGATACGCTGGATCGGGATGGCGGTTTTTTCCATTTCCCGTTCGCCTGATCAGAGTGCTCCGTTATCGAGTCTCAACTGAACACTTCAAACAGAAGCTGATGGATGGAGTGGTGGGGGGAGTTCCGCGTTTGCCTGTGAGACCTGCATTTTGTGAATCCGGTTGATAAGCACAAGGATGAGAAAAGCTGAGGCAAGGCCGGTATAGTCGGACACCTGTGTGAGCACGTTTGTAGCCATCAAATCACTGACCGATTTTGCGGTCATCGACAACCGAAACGCCAGATACCCGAAGATGTTCGAGGTGATCCAGAAAAACCACCACCAGGGCAGCAGGCCTGAGGCTTTCTGTATTTTCCACGATTGCGGGGCTGCGCTGGCTTTCCATATTTCTTTCATGGCCTGGTAAGGTTTCCACAGTGTAAACAGCGGAACGAAATACCAACCGACTGCCCAGCCCGGTGTAAAAACCATCTCTTTTGCTCCAAGCTGGCGGGCGTTATAATTGGCACGGTGTATCCATCTCAAAATCCCGATACCTGTTATTATAAACACTATCAATTGTACCCCTGCGACGACACTCTGTCTGGAATCATTTGCTTCAGCCGCTTCCACGGCCGACTCACGGGATGCGTAAGTCCCTTTGTCGAACTCAGCGAGAAGCTGGTACTCCAGAGCACTCGAGATAAGTGCGACGAAAATGATGGCTATCTGGGCATACAAAAATATCTTTACCCACTTCGTCAGGCCTGACGGATCGATGAAGCCCTGCTGTTCGTGCGTCATATTTTTCTCCTCGTCTGTGCATTTTGCAGCTAAAACGTATGGAGTCTTATCTGTAATCGCAAATGGAAAAGACCGAAAAAGCCGAAACGAGACATATCAGTGCCCGGCATTCCAGTAAAAGCAAAGCGACGAGGCGAGGACTCATCGATTTGGGTGCGGGCTTGCGGGGCTGGTGGTCTCTCGGTTCGCTGGTGTGCTGCCGCTGGAGCGGCAACCAGGGCGTCACACCGCGAGAGCGGTGTGACGAGATGTGGTACCTCACAGCGTTATTCCGGGCGGGGAGAAGCGGAGAGCCGGATCACTGCGACAACGGGCAGTTTTCTGTGCCACAACCGGCAGGAGCATTTTGCGCCCTGTACTCGGAAGCGCCGTATCGCAGGCTCAGCGACCGGC
>WFTM01000361.1 GCA_015485525.1 Candidatus Zhuqueibacterota bacterium
GGTTTATAAACCAGACTGGTATTGTTGAGACTGGCGACCACTTCAGCCAAACCCGGAGCATGCGGATCAAAATAGCTGCCCACAGGAGGTTCGCGCACAAGCCCGGACCGGTGCGCCATCATCTGGCGCAGCGTGATGCGCACATCAAAGCTGTTTTCCGGGGCAAACTCCGGCAGGAAATTGCGAATGTCCGCATCGAGATCGAGTTTATCTTTCTCCACGAGCTGCATAATTGCCACATCAGTAAACAGCTTGGAGACAGACCCGACGCGGTACACCGTGCCGGCAGTGGCCGGCTTCTGCCTGTCACGGCTGGCAGAGCCAAACCCCTGCGCCCAGACGATCTCCTGATCATCGACCAGCGCAATCGAAAGCGCGGGCAGATTTTTGACCCGCATCTGGTATTCGATGTAATCCTTCAACTTTGCCACAGCCTGGCTGTATTCCACTGCCGGGCCGATAGACGGGCGCTCATGGCTGCCACACGCCGCCAGCACCAGCAGACTGTAAACCAAGGCTGTTACCGCATAGCAACTCTTCATTTTTTTCACGTCCTACCTCCTTATTCTTTCTGTGCGAGCCGGGTGCATGACACTTCTTCGCAGAACCCGGGGGATATGCGATGGGGGGAAACTCAAAAAACCTCTGTCACCGGTCTGAACAGGCCGGCAAACCGCGTCAGCACGGTCACGTCAGAAATTTTAACCTTACCGAAAAGATAGGCTGTCCGGGGGTTCATGCGTCCGAGCTCGATGTCACGGTATATCGGAGCCTGTGTACGGATGAGACAATCCGGGCTGCCGGCCAGACCAGGCTCAACCCAGCATTTGCCTTCGGCAACATGCACAGTGAAACGGCCCTCAGGCTCGTCCTCGAACTCGATATGCAGCACGATACTCTGACCGCGGGCTTTGTCCGGCAAAAATCTCTGCGGCAGGCTGGCGATAATTTCACGGGCGCTCATATCCTGCGCCGGTTTATGCCCGGTCTCTTCCTGGCCGGGCCCATCTCCCCCCTGCTCCGGATGTGGACTTGCCGGGGCCTTTTCTTTCTCCGGCCCCGGCGCTCTCTCCGGCCCGGCCAGAAACAGCGACACCATCCGGCCCAGAAAACCGGAGGTCTCATGCACAACCGTTTTCACAAGCTCCGGAAACACATCCAATGGTTCCTGTGGCCTGTGGCTCTTATCTTCCGGTTTTTTCTTCTTATCCTTCATGCGTCATCTTTCCCTGTTTTGCACAGGACAGCGTTTGATTTCAGGCGCGGGACACGGTGAACCTGAGGGTACACTGTACATCGCAGGTGTCCCGCATTGCGCACGTGCCGGCTGGCAACGCCATGCTGTTGAGAATAAAATTTTTTATTTCAATGTGATAGCCGCAAGGGAGAATACTACGTATTCCGACTTTAAAAATCAACATGTTAAACGCATATTCTCAAAAAGCATCCTGCCGGGGAAACAGCTCTCGGGCGCAAGGTTGGAGAGGATAAAAACAGTATCACGGCATGGCCGGTACGGCCTTTGTATAAATGGGCGGTGAACTGCAAACAGGCAACGAAAACCTGAATCAACATAACCAATGAGGTAGACCCATGAAACGCCAAAACGTTCTCACCACGACACTGCTCGCATCTGCTTTTCTCGCGCTGATGACCCTGACAGCATGCGACGCCCAGAAATCCCTCAATCCTGACGAGCAGACCATCGATCTCGAATCTTCGGAATTTGCCATCTATGAGTACGAAGATGAAATGGCCGGCATTCAGGACGCCAGCATGGAAAACGACATGGCAGTCAGCGACGCCGATCCTCAGGATCACCGGAGCACGGAACGCAACCGCATGCGCGATCGTTTCCGTAACCGCATGAAGCGCCAGGGCATGCACCTGAAAAGAATCCTCCGCCAACTCGACCTGACTGAAGAGCAGAAAAGCCAGATCCGTGAATTTGTCGGTCAGTTCCGTGAATGCATCAAGGAGCCGATCATGGCCTTCCGCGAAGCAGCCCGCCCGATAATCGAAGACGCAAAAGCCAAACGCCAGGAAATCATCGACGCATATAAAAATGAAGAGATTTCCCGCGAAGAAGCCAAAGAGCAGATTCAGGAGCTGGCTCGTGCCAAGCACGAAGAGCTCGAGGCCCTGGCAGAAGAGCTGGGACTGAAGGATTCCATCTGCTCCTGCAAACAAACCCTGCTCGACAACATCGGCTCAATCCTGACCGAGGAGCAGCAGAGCACCTACAACAGCTGGATGGAAAGCCTGGAGGGTCCCTGCTTCAACGACTCGAACGGCGAAGGATGACACTCCCTCCCCGAAGCGACTACGCAAGGATACATGCCGATCAGGACGATCGCTTTCGGGATTTAAAATAAACAAAGCCCCTGCTGGAGGACCCGGCAGGGGCTTTTTGTTTTGTAAGGATTTCAGCTCTGTGGCGTATGGTGCGTGCAGATGGCCTTAAGCCTTAAGGCTATCTGCTGAAGTCTGAACGGCTGCCCACTTCCCAACAGTCTGCATGATCAAAACGCAAGCAGACGTTGCCGGGAGCCAGCGGCACATCGCGTTCATCGCAGTCAGTTTCCCTGCAATCCTGTTGCGCATCCGCAGCCGGGCAATTCAAACCCCAGACCCGGCCCGCGCCAGATAAAGGCCTCGCTGGTTTTGGGATTCTCCCAGTAAAACGGCCCGCGCTTACGCGGATGGTTGCCGATCTCATCCATGCTTTCGCTGTCATACAGGCGGCCGTTCACCATAACCATTTTTACATATTCGGTGTTGTGAATATCCTCAAGAGGGTTGCGCTCCAGCACGACCAGATCGGCCAGTTTCCCCGCTTTGAGCGAACCGAGATGATCTTCCATGCCGAGATAGTACGCGCCGTTCATCGTTGCACTGCGCAAAGCCTGCATGGGCGTCAGCCCGCCCTGGGCGAGCATCCACAACTCCCAGTGTGCACCCAGCCCCTGAAGCTGCCCGTGAGCACCGAGGTTGACCTTGACGCCGGCATCGGCCAGCCGCTTTGCAGACTGCGATACCAGCACATGGCCGAAATCATCCTCAGGCAGCATCTGCCGGCGCCGGGAGCGGGCATCGACAATCGGGCGTGGGATGAAATTCATCAGCGGCATCTTTTTCCAGACTTCGGAATGCTGGTACCAGTAATACTCGCCCGAGACACTGCCATACGAAACCACCAGCGTCGGGGTATAGCCGGTTCCGCTCGCCGACCAGAGACGAATCACATCATCGTAGAGCGTGGCGATGGGTACATTATGCTCGATGCCTGTGTGACCATCGAGAATCATGCTCATGTTGTGAAAGAAGGTCGAACCGCCCTCGGGCACCACTTCCATTTGCAGCTCGCGCGCCGCCTGAATGACCTGCTGGCGCTGGTTGCGGCGCGGCTGGTTGTAGCTCTTCACAGAAAAAGCACCAACAGCTTTTAAACGGCGCAGGTGCGAGCGCGCATCATCCAGGCTGTTGATCACCGATTTAAAATCACCGTCTGCGCCGTAAATGATCTGTCCTGTGGAAAAAACCCGCGGCCCGACCATGGCCCCGGTACGAACCATTTCGGCCTGCGTGAAGACCGTCTCGGTATTGGTCGAAGGATCGTGCATAGTGGTAACGCCATAGGCCAGATTCGCAAAATAAGCCCAGCTCTGGCGCGGCAGCAGGCCGGAGTAAAAATGGTTGGCGTGGGCATGCACGTCGATCAATCCGGGAATGATGGTTTTGCCTGTGAGGTCGATGACTTCTGCACCGTCAGGAACAGTGACCTCACCCGCACTTCCCAGGGCTGCTATTTTGTTACCCTTCACGATCAACGTGCCGTTTTCGATGACCTGATCCCCTTCCATGGTAATCAGGCGCGCATTGGTAAATGCAACGGTGCCGCGGGGCACATCTGCCGGCAGCTTCAGTTGGACGGCCAGGCCGGTGCTGTCCGGCGGCGGCAGGGTGTCCGGAGCGCCTTCGATAAAAGCAAAACTGCGTTCCAGTTCGCGGGTGAAGTACTCCGGCCCGATCATCCAGTGTAGCTTGCGGCTGTCACCAGACCAGTGCAGATAGTGCCCGGCATCGCGGGTTACGCGTGCAACAGGGATGGCTTTGGTATCCTTGTTCAGCGCGATGGCACGGCCGGTTTTCGGGAAAGGTGCGATATAGGCATTGTGCAGCTCGGTAAAAGCAACCCAGTTATCATCCGGGCTGGGCACGATGTGATTGACATACTTCAGGTCAAACAGGGTGCGCGGTTTCGTCCCGTCCGTGCCGATGCTTTTGTAAGCTTTTTTCATGCCACCACCGGTGATAAAATAGACACGCCGGCCGCTGGCATCAAAACGTGGCTCACGACCTTCTTCGGTAAGAAGCCGCGCGCTGCCGCCGTTTGCAGACATAAGATAAATGCCGGGATTCAAGCCATGGGTAAAACCGAGCACCGCATTGCCCGTGCCTTTGCGGAAGACGATTTCACGCCCGTCCGGAGAAAAACGCGGGTTATAATAGTAGCCCTTTTCCTGTGTCAGCTTGATCGACTTGCCGCCGGAAATTTTAACTTTGCGAATCGCGGCCAACTCCGTATCACTCCAGCTCACATAGACCACCCATTTCCCATCCGGGCTGAAAGAGGGATAATACTCATTGACGCCCGAAGATCGGGTCAGGCGGACAGGCGTACCGTGGGGCAGTTTTTTCTTCCACAGCTGCCCCACAGCGCTGAAAACCAGCCAGCGGCCATCTGGAGATGTGGCGGCATCGCGCATCATTTTGACCGTAACCTGTTCAGGAGCAGGATCACGCTTGAAGTGCAGCGCTTTGGCTACACGCTGCTGTGTAGTGACGCGGAAGGGGATAACCGAGGCGGTTTTGGCCGCCAGGTCAACACGACGGATTTTACCACCGGCCCAGATGATGATCGCCTTGCCGTCGGGCGTCCAGTTGTAATTGGGATAAACACCGAAGATAGCCCAGGCTTCCTGCTGGTCGCGGTCCAGCTGGTCATAGACCGGCCACTGCTCTCCGGTCTGCAGGTCATGAATATAGAGAACACTCTTCAGGCGTACGCGCCGGACAAAAGAAAGATAGCGGCCGTCCGGCGAGACCTGAGGCCGTACAGCTCCACCAGCGCCTGTGATGTAATTCTGCAATTTTCCGGTTTCGCGGTCCAGGCGGCGGATGACATAAATCTGGCCGTAAGGGTTTTTGTTGTATTGAAAATACCCGCCCGGATACATATCCTCGCTGAAAAAGAGATAGCGGCCATCCGGAGACAGGGCCGGTTCACCGGCATCCTGCTGGTCATTTTTCCGCTTGGTGAGCTGCAAGCCCTTGCCACCGGAGATGTGATACATCCACATCTCGCCTGCGCCGAGAGAACGGCGGCTGGTAAAATGCTTGCGCGCTATCAAATACTGGCCATCCGGCGTCCAGACTGCGTTATTGAGCAGGCGGAACGTCTCTTTCGTGACAGCGTGCGCATCTGAACCATCGCGCTTCATGACCCAGATATTGTCGCCACCGTCGTGGTCGCTGGTAAAACTGATCATCGTGCCATCCGGACTGAAACGGGGTTGCACCTCCCAGGCCGGGCCGGTACGCAACGCCTTTGCCTCACCACCAGTCACAGGCATGATGAAAATATCGCCCAGCAGATCAAAAACGATCTCTTTACCGTCAGGGCTGACATCCAGGCTCATCCATGTCCCTTCATCAACGGTGATGGTGACGGTATCAGCCGGACCATGCGCTGCGCTGACCTGCCATTTTTCGGATTTTTCTCCGGCCGATGAAACGCCGGACAGTGCAAAGACACAAACGAGTACCTGAAAAACAAAAGTACGCAAACAGATCACTTTGTCTAAAATCATTTCAAACTCCATGCATTATGCAGAAAATGTGGTAAAATCAGCTCCATCGACCAGCAGGACAATTTCAGGCAGGTGATGTTCAATTTTTTCGCAAGTAAAAAGGCAGGCTTGTATTTGCCCCACACCGAAGGAATACGGAGAATCGTATTTTTTCGGGAGGATTGGCGACTTTCGGGCACTATGAACGTTTTGTCCTGCCAGGGCCTGGCTATCCATTTAACTCAGCAATGTTGCATTTTTTCAGCCAGTCCGCCAGAGCACAGCACGTGCCTGCACCAGAACCGTCATTCCGGTTTCCCCGCAGGGGAAGACCGGAATCTCCCGGACTCAGGCACGTGCCAGAAAAGATGAGATCCCGGCACGGCGCTGCGCTTGGCAGGAATGACAGATGCCGGTGTCCGGGTCAGGCCCGGTCTGCTGAGTTAACTGGATACCCGGACTGCCAGGGAGATGGGCACTCCGCTCGTGCATTCTTGTATTGCTGCAACTGCACAGCCTTTTTTCTCTCGCAGTGTACGCAGGGCTCACAGAGTTTTTCTGCTTTTTGATTTGGCGCGCTTTGCGTGAGGGCTCGTTGTGGCTGTACAGTCGGGTCACTCGCCTGTTGTTTCACTTTTAGCCTGGATTGTTGAGGTGCGGGGGAATTAGCGACTTTCGGGCACGATGAATCGTGCACTACGAACGCCCGCTTTTGCATTCTCCCATAGCTGCTGCAACTGCAACTCCCCTGTCCCCCCTTTTGCGGCAGGCATGCTGGGGCCATCTCACTCCACACGATGCGAGGCTGAGCCCGTTTTTTCAGCTTTGCGCGGGCCGGTGATTTTGCAGGCTATAGCTGGTACAGCATCAGATAGATGATGACGCCGCTGATTGAAACGAACATCCAGACAGGCCAGACCCAACGCACGATCTTTTTATGCCGGTCAAAACTGCCGCGCAAAGCGAGATAAACAGCAGCGATAATAAAAGGAACCATCACACCGGCAAGAATGACATGGGGTATGAGAATGAGAAAATAGACCGGCCGAGTCCAGTCGTAGTGCGGATAGGGTACTGAGCCGACTTCGGCATGGTAGATCAGGTATGATATTAAAAACAAAGCAGACACCGTGAGGGCAGCGAGCATAATTTTGCGGTGCCCGTCATGATCGCCAGATTTAACCTTCCGGTAACCGATGAAGAGCAGCACCCCACTCGTGAAGTTCAACAGCGCATTGAGAGCAGGCAAATCCGTTGCATTCATCAGAATCCGCCTTTCAGGTTATCGAGGTCTTTTTGCAGTTTTTTCATCTGATCATCGTCGAATGCGTCATAATAGCCGCGTATCCGCCCCTGGGGATCGACGAGTACGAACCGGGTACTGTGCATGTTGGGCAGATCACCGCTGAGATAAAAACCCTTTTCACAGAATTCACTGATGCTGGCCGTATCAGTCCGGACAA
>WFTM01000362.1 GCA_015485525.1 Candidatus Zhuqueibacterota bacterium
ACGCAGGCAAAAAACCACAAGAGGATTTTTTGTGCTGCTGTTTTCATGTCTGCCTCCTGCCGGATGACCGGCATTCCTGGGAAGTTGAGAAAATGGCGGGAGATGGGAGAAGAGCTGAAGCGGTGGAGGAAAAACAGTGCTGGAATCACACTGGCAAAGGCCGAAAAAAGAAACGCTGCCGGAACGGATTGCTGACGTTTTTCTGTTCAGGAGCTGTCATTAATTTTTACACAGAAATCACACCCGCCACACATGATTTTCATCTGCAAAATGACGAATCCAGTCGTTTTTTGCAAGCAGAAAATATACTTTTTTTGATGGGTGTAATTGGTTGATTTCTATGGACATGCGGGAATATCTATCTGGTTATCCACTTCACTCAGAACAGTTGCATTTTTTCAACCAGACCGCGTGCCAACAGCACGTGCCTACCCCAGAACCGTCATTCTGGTTTCCCCGCAGGGGAAGACCGGAATCTCCCTGACGCAGGCACGGGGCAGAAAAGATGAGATTCCGGCACGGCGCTGCGCTTGGCCGGAATGACACATGCCGGTGTCTGAGCCGGCCCCGCTTTGCTGAGTAAACTGGATCCCCGGAAACACGAGTACTCCCCGCGTCGCTCCAATCCTGCGCAGTGCAAAGGCACTTCTGCGAAATCGCCGGGATATGGCGCAAGCCGGGTCCCGAAAATTGTGCCCGATTACGCCCCGGCGGGCTGTACTGCTAAAAACCCGCCCCCATCGATTCCCGGTTGGAAAAAAATGGAAAATTGCTTATCTTGTCCCGCTTTGCCCGGCCAGCGCCACCCTGCCGGGTCTTCGAAAAGTTCGCCGAATTTTTGCATGACAGGCATTGCGATGAAAAACTCATCTTTTCCGGATACACCCGCGCTGGAGGACGATTTCGCGCCGCACGATGACGCCGACTGGCATGCTGCGGCTGAAAAACTGCTCAAAGGCGCTCCATTTGAAAAAGTTCTGCTGACACGCACGCCGGAGGATATCACCCTGCAGCCGCTGTACAGTCGCGACAACGCGTCCGGCAGCACGCCGCCCGAAACCCTGCCCGGCTTCTTCCCCTTTTTGCGCGGCCGCACAGCCTCCGGCTACCATGGCCGCCCCTGGCTTGTGCTGCAGGCGCTGCCCTTTGCCAGACCCGAGGCGTTCAACGCAGCGCTGCTGCACGCTCTGGCAAACGGGCAAAATGCTGTTCTGCTGCAGCTCCCCGACGGGCACGAAAACGGCACACACATCGCCACGATCGGTGACCTGGCCACAGCACTGCAGGGCGTTGAGCTGACGGCTGTGCCGCTCTACCTGCAGGCAGGCCACGCCACACCAGCACTGCTCGATCTTCTGCTCGCTCTGCTGCGGGAAAAAGAGATCGCGGCGGATACGATCAGCGGCGGGCTTTTTTACGACCCCATCGCCAGCGCGCTCGTAGCCGTGAATCCGGCCGCGGCACTGGAAGCACGCCTCGGGGCCCACGCTGACTTTCTCCTCTCGGTGCACGAAAAACTTCCTGACTTTCACACCATCTTCATCGACACCAGGCCCTGGCACAACGCCGGCGGCAGCGCGGTGCAGGAGCTCGCATTCGGCCTCGCGGCTGCGGTCAGTACCCTCGGAGCACTGCTGCAACGCGGCATGGCCATCGACGACAGCGCAGGCCGGGTTCACATGCGTTTTGCCGTGGACAGCCGTTTTTTCATGCAGATCGCCAAACTGCGTGCCGCGCGCATTCTCTTTGCCCGCGCGCTGCAGGCCTTCGGCGGGGCGGAAGCGACGCAGCGATTTTTCCTGCACGCGTGCAGCTCGCGCTGGAACAAAACCGTTTTCGATCCGCACGTCAACCTGCTGCGCAGTACCGCTGAGGCGCAGGCAGCGGTACTCGCCGGCTGCGACAGTCTGAGCATCAGCGCCTTTGACGAGCTGGTGCGCGAACCCAACGATTTTTCCACACGGCTGGCGCGCAATCTGCACAGCATTCTGCGCGAGGAAAGCCACCTGGACCGCGTCATCGATGCTGCCGGTGGCGCCTGGGCCGTGGAAAAAATCACGCGCGAGCTGGCGGAAAAAGCATGGGCTTTATTTCAGCAAACGGAAAAATCCGGCGGGCTGCTCGCTGCACTGCGGGATGGCTGGCCGCAGCAGCAGGTCATCGAAAAAGCGGCGCAACGCAGGCAGGCCATCGACCGGCGCACAGTGCCGTTCATCGGTACGACGGTGTATGCCAACATGCAGGAGAACCCTCTGCCCGATGCCGGCGAAGCGCAGGCCACCGAGCCGCTGACACCGCGTCCGCGGCAGCAGGAAACGATCGATCGGCTTCTGCACACGGGTGAGGCAAAACCCGTCGCACAGGAGCAGCGCATCGCAGCAGCGCTGGCAGGCGCCCGCATCGAAGAGCTGCTCGGGGCGATTTCGGGACAAGCAGCCGGACAGCCCGGCAGCATTTCTCCCCTGCCGCAGATACGCGCTGTCGAACATTTCGAAGCCCTGCGTACCGCGGTGCGAAAATATAAACAAACAGGACACGAGCTCGTCCCTGTTTTCCGCGCGGTTTTTGGCAGCCTTGCCGAGTACAAAGCGCGCGCCGATTTCATCGCGGACTTCTTTGCCACCGTCGAATTTCCGGTGCTGCCCGCTGAACCCTGCGGCGATGCACAGCAGACGGCACAGGCGGCACAGGCCTCGGGCGCGACGGTCGTGGTCGTCTGCGCTTCGGACGCACGCTATCCGGAATTGGTGCCGGAGTTTATGCATCACTTCAAAAAAACCGGCGCCAGGGCGCGGGTTTTCGTTGCCGGGGCCGAAAACGAAACCCTCGCTTCAACCGGCATCGATGGGTTCATCCACCGCCGCAGCGATGCTGCTGCACTGCTGCGCGCGCTGTTGCAGGAAACGGGGGTGCTGGCATGAAACCGGATTTCACCACCATGAAGCTGGATTTTTCAGGCACAGCAGCCCGCATCGCTGAGTGGGAAAAACGCTTCGAGCAGGAAAGCGGGCAGACGCCGCAGCAGGCGCGCTGGCAGGCACACGAGGGGATCGCCATCGAGCCGCTGTACACACAGCCGGAGCAGGAGCTGCCACACACGCGCTACACCGCCGGCCTGCCGCCCTATCTGCGCGGCCCGTACGCAACGATGTACCTCATGCGGCCGTGGACGATCCGACAGTACGCTGGTTTTTCCACTGCAGAAGAGAGCAACGCGTTTTACCGCCGCAATCTCGCCGCCGGGCAAAAGGGCCTTTCCGTGGCGTTCGATCTGGCTACCCACCGCGGTTACGACTCGGATCACCCGCGCGTGGTCGGCGATGTCGGCAAGGCAGGGGTGGCCATCGACTCGGTGCTGGATATGAAAATTCTCTTCGACGGCATCCCGCTGGAGCAGATTTCAGTTTCGATGACCATGAACGGCGCGGTGCTGCCGGTGATGGCTTTTTATATCGTCACGGCTGAGGAACAGGGCGTGCGGCCGGAGCAGCTCGCCGGCACCATTCAGAACGATATTCTCAAAGAATACATGGTGCGCAATACCTATATCTATCCGCCGGAGCATTCCATGCGCATCATCGCGGATATTTTCGCCTACACCTCCCGGCACATGCCGCGCTTCAACAGCATCAGCATTTCCGGCTACCACATGCAGGAGGCCGGCGCCACGGCGGATCTCGAGATGGCTTACACGCTGGCGGACGGACTCGAATACGTGCGCACCGGTCTGCAGGCCGGGATCGACATCGACACTTTTGCGCCGCGCCTGTCCTTTTTCTGGGGCATCGGCATGAATTATTTTATGGAAATCGCCAAGATGCGTGCCGCGCGCGTGCTGTGGGCCAAGCTGATCCGGCAGTTCAATCCGAAAAACCCGAAATCCATGGCCCTGCGCACCCACTGCCAGACTTCCGGCTGGAGCCTGACCGAGCAGGACCCGTTCAACAACGTCGCGCGTACCTGCATCGAGGCCATGGCGGCGGCGCTGGGGCACACGCAATCGCTGCACACCAACTCCCTCGATGAGGCCATCGCTCTGCCCACGGATTTTTCCGCGCGCATCGCCCGCAACACGCAGCTTTTTCTGCAGGAGGAAACCGACCTGTGCCGGATCATCGACCCGTGGGGCGGTTCGTGGTACGTGGAAAACCTGACGCAGGCGTTGCTGCAAAAAGGCTGGGCGCATCTGCGTGAGATCGAATCCCTCGGCGGCATGGTCAAGGCCATCGAGGCGGGCATTCCCAAAATGCGCATCGAAGAAGCAGCGGCACGGCGACAGGCGTTGATCGATTCCGGCAAGGAAACCATCGTCGGCGTCAACAAATACCGGCTGGAACACGAGGAGCCGCTGGACACCCTCGAGGTTGACAACACCGCGGTGCGCGAGGCACAGATCAGGCGCTTGCAGAAACTGCGCGCTGAGCGGGATGAGGCGCGCGTCACAGCAGCGCTGGCGGCCATCACACAGGCGGCAGAAAACAAGAGCGGCAATCTGCTCGCTCTGTCTGTAGAAGCCGCGCGGGCCCGGGCAACGCTGGGCGAGATTTCTTCGGCAATGGAAAAAGTATTCGGCAGACACCGCGCTGTCACGCGCGCCATCAGCGGGGTGTACAACAGCGCACACGGGGAGGACGGACAGATGCAGCGTGTTCGCGAACAGATCGCGGAGTTTGAAAAAACCGAGGGCCGCCGGCCACGGATTCTCATCGCCAAACTGGGACAGGATGGCCACGATCGCGGCGCCAAAGTGATCGCCACGGCTTTTGCTGATCTCGGCTTTGACGTGGACATCGGCCCGCTGTTCCAGACGCCGGAGGAAACCGCACGCCAGGCTGTGGAAAACGACGTGCACATCATTGGCATGAGTTCCCTCGCCGGCGGCCATAAAACGCTGCTGCCGCAACTGATCGCAGCGCTCCGCGATCTCGGTCGCGAGGACATCATGGTGGTGGTCGGCGGTGTCATCCCCCCGCGCGATTATGATTTTCTCTACGAAAACGGTGCTTCGGTGATCTTCGGCCCGGGCACGGTCATCCCGGAAGCGGCGGAAAAAATTCTCGACGAGCTGTTCCGGCGCATCGCCTGATAAGAAAGCTGCACATGCCTGAAATCGACAAAAAGAAAAACCGCTCCCGCCGGCCTACTCTGAGTACCGCAGAATACGTGCGCGGGATTTTAGAACAGAATCGTGCTGTGATGGCGCGCGCCATCACCCTGATCGAGAGCAACGCAGCGGCGCATTTCGAGCAGGCCCAGGCCGTGCTGAACGAGATCCTGCCACACACAGGCCGTTCCATCCGCATCGGCATCACCGGTATTCCCGGCGCAGGCAAAAGCACGCTGATCGAGGCGCTGGGCCTCTATCTTCTGGAAAATGGGCACAAGGTCGCTGTGCTGGCGATCGATCCGAGCAGCAGCATCAGCGGCGGCAGCATTCTGGGCGACAAAACGCGCATGGCCGGGCTGGGGCAGCATCCGCACAGCTTTATCCGTCCTTCGCCCTCTGCCGGTGCGCTCGGTGGGGTCAGCCGCAAAACCCGCGAAACCATACTGGTGTGTGAAGCTGCCGGCTACGACATCATTATCGTCGAGACGGTCGGCGTCGGGCAGAACGAAATCACCGTGCGGTCGATGGTGGATTTCTTCCTTTTGCTGCAAATCGCCGGCGGTGGTGATGAGCTGCAGGGTATCAAAAAAGGCGTGATCGAGCTCGCTGATGCCATCTGCATCAACAAGGCCGAGGGCGAAAACAAAGCCCGGGCCGAGGCCGCACGACAGGAGCTCAACATGGCGCTGCACTATCTCGCGCCGGCGACTCCGGACTGGCAGACCCGATGTTTCACCTGCTCTGCTCTGACCGGCGAGGGAATCCCCGAATTATGGCGCACCGTGCTGGCGCACCAGAAAATCACCACAGCCAACGGCTATTGGACAAGCCGGCGCCAGAAACAGAATCTCGACTGGATGCACGCGCTCATCGACGAGCAACTGCGG
>WFTM01000363.1 GCA_015485525.1 Candidatus Zhuqueibacterota bacterium
TCACTTACTCGCATCATACTTCCTTCCCGGTTTGATAAATTGCAAAATCCTCGGATTTAAAAAAATGATTTAACTCTCCTGTACGGTCGTCAATTTGCCTGCTCTCGCACATGCTGGTTCCCATCGCTGGCGACTTTGCGAAGTCCGGCACTGCTGCCGCGACTTCTCCCTGAGGAAAATGGTGATTCGTGAAAAAACAGCTCATTCAATGGGATAGATGCGTGCGATTTCGGTAAATAAAAGTGCTGCCTGCACGTTTTTGCCCGGGTGCAGTTCGCGTATCGCTGCGGTATAATGTCGCATCTGATTGAAATAACCCTGCTCGCGGCAGAATGCCTGCAGGTCTGTTCCCGGGGTGACTGAGGCTGTTTTGTAATCCACAATCCACATGCCTTCCGCGGTTTCGACCAGCAGGTCGATGACACCGTGAACCAGTTGTTTGCCGGACAGATGCACCACCGGCATCTCGGTTTGTGCCGGCTTTTGCGCGGAGGCGAGCAGATTCTGCAGGAACTCACTGGCAAAGGCCGTGTCGATATGGCGTTGCACCTGCTCCCGCAGCCGCTTGATGTCGTGCTCTTCGAAACGGTACAGACTGTTGGTGATCTCCCGCTGCAGGTGCGCATCGGGATGCCAGGGCCGCTTTTGTACGCGCGCTTCAAGCCCGGCATGCACGAGCACGCCGAGAATACGGGCACGCTCCCGGCCCTCCGGCGAATAATCCTGTACCTGCCCTTCAGCTACAACCGGTACACTGGCTACACTCTGTTCTTCTGCCTGGCTCGGGCGCAGAATGCGGATGCCGGACTCCGGGATGCGCGAAAAATCCGGCAGGATGGTTTTGCCCTCAGCAAGGTGCTGTTTTGGGGGAGCTGCAACCTGCGGCGGCAGCGAGGCGATCTGAAATGCCTGCCCGCCGCCGAGTGTGCAGTTTGGCTCAGCGCCACTGAACAGACTGGAGAGAATCAAGTTATAATACGTTTCCGTTCCCTTGCCGGCGTCGGCAGCCGAGACCAAAACGTGGTTTTGCGCCCGCGTCAGGGTAACGTAGAGCAGGCGTATGCTCTCGCGCTTTTCTTCCTGCTCTAACTCCTTCTCCAGCGCATCGTACTCCGAATGCGTGTCACCGATGGGCTTGTCATCCTTATTGCCGGTGAAATACAGGCCGGGCTGTTCTCCCACGCGCTTCAAGGGTGGGGGCTCCCCCCGTTTTCTTTCCGCCAGTCCCTGCTCCGCTCCGACGAAAATCACCACCGGAAATTCCAGCCCCTTGGCTTTGTGGCAGGTCATCAACGTGACGCTGTTGCTGGCCAGCGCCACATTGCCGACCTCATCGTCGGCGCGGAATTTTTCCAGCACATCGAGATAATCACTGATGGTGCCGGCTCCGGGGCGGGTTGTGGCCAGAACCTGCACGATCTGCTGCAGATTCGCGGCCGCGAGTTCGCCCTCGCTCTCAAAGGCCAGGGCATAGGCGCTCAGAGCATCAGTCTGCGCGAAAAAATCCAGCACGATGTGATCGAGGGTCCACAGGCCGAGGCGGGAGCGGCATTTTTTCAGCAAGCTGTGCAGCTGTGGCTGCTCTTTTTCGAGCAGTGAAAAAAACGAATGCCCGGTTTGCTGTTTGAGTGCGGTGAGCGCGAGAAAGTCGTGATCCGAAAGGCGCAGAAAAGGACTGCGCAACAGGGTGGCCAGGGCGATGTCATCATCCGGGTGGGCGAGAAAGCTGAGAAAAGCGCGCACATCTTCGATCTCCCGGCGCTGGAAGTATCCCTCCTGTTCGGAGATCAGGTGCGGAATGCCGGCTTTGATAAAAGCGGCTTCCAGCGGTTTGATGTACTTCTTGTTCCGGTACAGCACCCCGATGTCACGGTATTCGACCGGCCGGTAGTGGCCGAGGGTTTTGTCGAATACCGGCAGCCTGTCGCTGAGCCACTCGTTGATGATCGCAGCGATGCGTTTGGCTTCTTGCCTGCGCAGCTCTTCTGCCTTGTCTCCTGTCTCTATCGGTTTGAGCAGAGTAAACGA
>WFTM01000364.1 GCA_015485525.1 Candidatus Zhuqueibacterota bacterium
CTTTTTCTCTTCTGTTTTACTCCATCTCGTCACACTGCCCCTGCGGTGTCACACCTCCCTACTCTCCTCTCGTCACACCGCTCCCGCGGTGTGACGCACCGGTTGCCCCGATTCCGCGGGGCAGCACACAAGCGGAACGAGACACCGCCTTACACAAAAGTCCGCATCCATCGGGAAAATTCCAGCACGATGGCAAAATTCGCGGCTTGCCGGGCGCACTGAAGCGCGCACTACGAACATCTCATCTCGTCACGCCCTCCTGCGGCAGCGCACAATTGGATTGGGGGAGGGGTTCATTGTACAGGCGACCGTACCGCGCGACATAAATGTCGCGGTACACCGATCCGGCGGTGGGACGCAAGCGGAACGAGACAGCACTGGTGAATACCCGCTTGCATCCTATCGAGGAGTTTGCCATATTCTCCACCGCTTTGACCTGCGCAACAGAATAAACGCGTGCCATCCGCAAAAATCGTTCACCCGCTTTTTTGGGATTTCAGATGCAAAAACTCTTTTTCCCTGCCGTTCTCATCTTCGCGCTTCTCCCGGGATGCACAAAAAAAATCGACAAAGACGAACCGCTGCGCAATCCGGAATTCGTCCGCATTTACGCTGAGGCCGCTCTACTGAAGCAGGATCCTGACAGTCTGCGCGCACGCCAGCGCATCGATTCGCTGCTGCTCGCCCATGACATGGATTCGACCAAACTGGCGGAAGAAATCGCTTATCTGCGTGAAAAACCGCAGCGATGGAAAAAATTCTATCAGCAAGTGGTGAGAATTCTCGACACAAAAAGGAAGGAAGCGCGCAAGCGCAGACAGGCGGAGCGGGACAGCAGCGCGGCGGGCAAGAAATGACGGCACGCCGGGAACGGGCAGGTAAAACTCCTGTCCACGCCTCCGGCGCTGCCGCTGAGAACAGCTCATGACCACGGCATGAATCTGCCGCAGCCATTCACCCGGCCATCAGTGCCATTTTTTCTCGCCCGCCCGGATAGCAACTTCGAGGGTGTTTTCCGCCGGCGGAACGGGGCACACATACTCAGGCCGGCCATAGGCACAACTGGGATTATAAGCCATGTTAAAGTCCAGGGTATAGACATTCGAGTCCGCCTGTTCCTGCACGTCGAGATAGCGCCCGCCGGCATAGGATTCCTCGCCGCTGGTACTGTCCCGGAAAGGAATGAACAGCAGCGAGTCGTTCGAACTGTTGATGAATTTGTACGCGTACAAACGCTGAACTTTGTTATCTACGATAAACGTGAAATATCCGTAACGGAGTACCTTGCGGGGTGACCCGTCACTGGTGAGCATATCCATAGGCTCCGGGGTTTCCAGCTTTTTCAGCGTCACCTTCAGGCGCAGGGCAGGATTGACGGGGAAATAAGGTAAGCCGGAAAAATTCTCCTTGTCCTTTTCCGGCAGCGGGGACTTCTCAGAAGTACGAAACTTCTCATTTTTCATCGCCCGCCATTCATCAACCTGAGCGAGGTAGGCATCGCGATCAGCGTCCATCGGAGTTTTTTCTTCGGAACAGGCGACGAGGGTGAGCAGCGCCACCCCGCAAACGAGCAAAAAACTGGTCTTTTTTTTCATCTTGATCTTCTTGTTTTTACGTTTGTTAAGTGATACGAAAGGCTTCTCTACAACAACTGTTAATCCCCTTGCTTTTGCGAAAAAAAAGATTAACTTGCCTTCGATTTATCCCGCAATATCGTAACCTGAAAAATTCGTATATTTTTCCTGAAGAACGATTCCGGCTTCTTTTGTTTTTTGGTTACCCCAAAGCACACGTCACGGTGCACGCGGGATCGCATGCATACCTGATAAAACCGAACAGGTTTTCAACATATTCCCGGCCGGCAGAGCCTTTTTGTACAGAGCGATGAGGGGCAAAAGCACGCATTTGCCCGGACGGCCGGGTACGAACTCATTCGAAACCGGACAGAAAAGATGAAAATCGGAATAGCCAAAGAAAAAGCCATCGAAGAAAAACGCGTTTCCATCACGCCTGCCGGCGTCTATGCTCTGGTTCGTGCCGGACACGAGGTTCATGTCGAGGAAGGCGCCGGCATCGCCAGCGGTTTCAGCGACGAGTCCTACTTTGTCGTCGGTGCCAAGCACGCGGAATCGCCGGATGAATTATACAAAAATGTTGATGTGATCGTCAAGGTTTTACCGCCGGACGATACCGAAGCGCAACTATCCCGCCCCGAACAGATCATCGTTTCGTTCAACCAGCTCTCCATGCGCACCCGCGCCAGCGTGACCCATTTTATCAAGAAAAAAGTGTATAGCTTCGGCTCAGAGCTGATCCCGGCTGCAGACGGGTCCTATCCCGTGCTCGTAGCCATGAGCGAAATTGCCGGGCGCATGCTGCCACAAATCGCCGGACGCTACCTCGAGAGCACGCAGGGCGGGCGTGGGATCGTGCTCGGCGGCGGGCCGGGAGTGCCACCGGCATCTGTGGTCATCCTCGGCGGCGGCGCAGTGGGCCGCAGCGCAGCACGCGCCTTTCTCGGCCTCGGATGCCAGGTCTATGTGCTCGACCGCGATGTCTCGGCCCTGCGCGAAATCGACAGAATGTTCGGCCAGAAGGTCATCACCATGATGGCCTCGCCCTTTGATGTGGAAAAAGCCGTGCGCTTTGCCGACGTGCTCATCGGTGCTATCCATGTTTCCGGCCGGCGCACGCAGCGCATCGTTACCAGAGACGTGGTCATGCAGATGAAAGAAGGCGCGGTGATCATCGATCTCTCCATCGACCAGGGCGGCTGCGTCGAAACCGCGCGCGCCACAACCCTCAGCGATCCGGTCTATACCGAGCACGGCGTCATCCACTACTGCGTGCCCAACATTCTCTCCAGCGTGCCGCGAACCGCCTCGCACGCGCTCAACCACGTGCTGCTCGAGCTGATCACCGACATCGCCGAGTGGGGCGTGGACGAGGCCATGCGCCGCAAACAGCACTACCAGCAGGGCTTGCTGACCTACAACGGTGTCTGCACCCACCCGGGACTCGCCAACATGCTCGGTATCGAGAGCGTGGTACCGGCAACGCTGATCGTGCCGCATTCCAATAATTGAACCAGCCAAAACCGCAACGCCATTTCAGGAGGAAAGCCATGCACAATACCCTGACCATCGACCAGATCGATTTTTCCGGCAAAACCGTGCTCATGCGCGTCGATTTCAACGTGCCCCTGCAGGACGGCGCTGTCAGCGATGATACCCGCATCCGCCGCGCTCTGCCCTCGATCGAAAAGATCACGTCCGCAGGCGGCCGGCTGGTACTGATGTCTCACCTCGGCAGGCCAAAGGGCCAGCGCCAGGAAAAGTTCTCCCTGAAACCCGCTGCTGAACGGCTCAGCGAACTGACCGGCAAGACCGTGCCGCTGGCACCGGACTGTGTTGGCGTAGAGACGGAAAAGATGGTCGCAGCGTTGCAGAACGGCGATATCCTGCTGCTGGAAAATCTGCGTTTTCATGCCGGGGAAACAGCCAACGACCCGGAATTTTCCAGAGCACTGGCTGCACACGGCGAAATTTACGTCAACGATGCCTTTGGAGCCGCGCACCGGGCACATGCCAGCACCGTGGGTGTGACGCACTACATCAGCACCTGCGCTGCCGGTTATCTCATGGCCGCGGAACTGCAGGCGCTGGGCAAGCTGATCGGCGAGGCGGAAAAGCCCTACATCGCCATACTCGGCGGCGCCAAGATTTCCGATAAAATCGAGGTCATCCGCAACCTGCTGCCGCGCGTGACGCACATTCTCATCGGTGGTGCCATGGCCTATACTCTGCTGCGCAGCAAGGGTGTCGATGTCGGCAACTCGCTGGTGGAAGAAGAAAAACTCGACGTCGCAGCCGAAGCGCTGAAATCAGCGGCAGCGCAGGGGGTTTCCCTGCTGGTGCCTGAGGATCACATCATCGCAGACGCGGTCAGCGCCGAATCCGGCAAGGCCACTGAAGGCGCGGACATCCCGGCGGGCATGCTGGGCCTGGACATCGGGCCGAAAACCATCAGCACGTACAGCAAACTGATCGCGCAGGCGCGCACGATTTTCTGGAACGGCCCGATGGGGGTCTTCGAAAATCCGGCTTTTGCCAAAGGCTCGCTGGAAATCGCCCGCGCCGTAGCCGGGGCAACGGACAACGGCGCCTTCAGTGTGGTCGGCGGCGGCGACTCGGTTTCTGCGTTGAAAAAGTCCGGCATGACCGATCGCATCTCACACGTATCCACCGGCGGCGGCGCTTCGCTGGAGTTCATGTCCGGCAAAGAGCTGCCGGGCGTAGCGGCGTTGCAGGGGAAGAAGTGAGGACGGTGGGGGGGCTCCTCCTCGTCACACCGCTCCTGCGGTGTGACGCACCGGTTGCCCCGCTTCCGCGGGGCAGTTCCACGAGCGAAACGAGACACCGCCTGCGTCGCTAGTACGCTCGCTCCTAATATCGAGGGTATTCCGGGACGCCGGTAAAATGAGCGACTTTCCGGGCGCGATGAATCGCGCACTACGAACAGGGCCTCTCGTCACACCGCTCCTGCGGTGTGACGCACCGGTTTTTGACTTTACAGGATAAGAATCGAACGATGTGCATAATCAATCAGAATAACCAAAAGACGACCATGACTATCACAGGCTGAACATGCAAAAAATACCTTTCCTCGACCTTCCGGCACAGCACGCCCCGCTGCGTGCGGAGCTGGATGCTGCCATACGAAAAGTCATCGACAAATGCGATTTTATCGGCGGGAATGCTGTGCGCGAGTTCGAAGCGGCTTTTGCCGAATTTTGCGGCACACGCTACTGCGTCGGTGTTTCCAACGGCACGGATGCCATTTTTCTCGCCCTCACTGCACTGGGAATCGGTCCGGGAGATGAGGTGATCACCGTGCCGAACACGTTCATCGGCACCAGCGCGCCCATCCTGCGCACCGGTGCCAGCATCCGCTTCGTCGATTGCCACCCGGAAACGATGAATATCGATGTCAGCAAAATCGAAGCAGCGATCA
>WFTM01000365.1 GCA_015485525.1 Candidatus Zhuqueibacterota bacterium
CTCATCCCTTTACAGCAGATCGACGCCATGTTCGCCTTCGAGCAGTTTCAGGCGCACCTCGCTTACCAGCAGGCTTTCTCGGCAATCAGTTATCTCGTCGAAACCTATGGGCATACGGCGCTCTCCGCACTGCTGCAGAGCGTGCGCAGGGAGCGTAACTTCGAGCGTGCCTTTCAGAAGACGTTCGCTGTTTCCACACAGCGTTTTGAACAGGACTGGAGGGCATGGCTCGAAAAAAAATACCGCTACACCTTTCTCGTCGATTTTGAGTACTGGTTGTGGCTGGTGATCGTGCTGCTGTTTTTTGCCGCCTTTCTCATGGTGCAGAGGCGAAAGCGCCGGAAGTTGGCCGAATGGGAACAGAGCGAGCACACATCGGGTGAGCCGCCGGACAGCGCGTCCGAGAATTGATTTGCTTCTCCAGGCCAGATTCAGTATTTTTTGCGATTCGTGCCTGCGCCGGGCCAGAGCTTATCTGCCGGTGGTGTTGAGATGAAAAATTCACAACGCAGCATGAGAGGCTGCAACCTCACCTGAGCGATCGATTATTTGAACAAAAAGCAGCAGGCAAAACTCACAGCTTTGAGCTGAAGCCGGGTTGCATCACAAAGGCCACGAAGCTCGAAAAAAGCAGAAGAGTCGTAAAAGTCGGGGCAGCGGGTCATCGTTTTTCTCACATGACGCCGCGATGGCGCTATGTCCTGCAAAATAATCCGCCGCGTCGCTGCGCCGTTGCGTGTGTCTTTTTTGTGTTGGAAGGAGCCAGTTTATACTGTGAATGAAGAAAAAAGAATTTTGATAGACTTTCCCTTAAAAGGAGAATGGCAGTTTTTACGCCCTCCCGGCCATCATCCTTATGCATTCGATTTTGTGATGAAAGATCCTGATCGAAAAAAATATCACAAAAAATCGAAAATCAATCAGGTTGTTGGCAAAGTAGGGGCTGAGCACTATTATTGCTGGAATCAACCGGTGTATTCTCCCGTGGCAGGAGAAGTATTCCAGATTGGGAGGGACTGGGCAGACCATATATATACCAATATTTGGATAACAATTGCTCTTTGGTTCAATGCTACTTACAGATTTAAACCCGAAGAAGTGAATGGGAAATTGTATATTCGGCCCAATGCCGGCAATTATGTCATGATTATTACGAAAGAAGGCTATATTGTATTTCTTGCGCATTTAAAGGAAGGTTCATTACAAGTTGAAATGGGGCAGAAAGTAGAAGTGGGGCAGTGGATAGGCAATGTTGGGAATTCGGGAAATTCAACAGCCCCCCATTTGCATCTAAATATATTTGACCAAATGCATGACCCATTCAAAGCTCGAGTACTGCCTTTTGTATTTAAGAGTTATGAAGAAGTAACGGATGGGAAATGGGTGCCAAGGAGTTTGGATGTCCCCAAAGTTAAGTCTATGATAAGGTTGGGTTAAGGATTGGCAGGCACTGGTTATCCACTTAACTCATTAACTCAGCACGGTTGCATTTTTTAACCAGGCCGTATGACAACAGCACGTGCCTACCCCAGAACCGTCATTCCGGTTTCCCCGCAGGGGAAGACCGGAATCTCCCGGACTCAGGCACGAGCCCGAAAAGATGAGATTCCGGCACTGCGCTTCGCCTGGCCGGAATGACACATGCCGTCTGAGCCGAGCCCGGTTTGCTGAGTTAACTGGATACCCGGATTGGCAGGCTAAGTTCACGTTATCCGGTTCGCACAGCTTTGGGCTGAAGCCGGGTTGCGTCACGAAGCGCTGTCCTCTAAAATAATAACATTATCTTGCAACTCAAAAAGATTGTATTATTCGGGGACTCATCGTTCAGATCAGGTGCAAACTAAAATTTTGCTTGTCCCCGGGCTTTCACCGATTATCATCTGGCCAAATACCGCAGGGCAGCGTACCACGACAGCGAGAATAACGCAGTTTTTCGGCTCTGCCGCCATCCCGTGCACGAAGCATTATTTCATAAAAAATACGGATGAACAGCACAGCCGGGGGTATCGAACTCACATGATGAAGAAGATCAGACACCTGCTCGAGTATTCCGGCGTTCGTTTTTTGACAGCGATTGTCACGGCTGTCCCTCTGACCGCGGCCAGAGGCCTCGGCCGCGCTCTTGGCTGGCTGACGTTTACGGCCGTGCGCATCCGCCGCGATGTGACGCTTGAAAATCTGCGCCACGCTTTTCCTGAAAAGGATGAGCGTGAAATTAAGGCAGTCGCGTTGGCGACGTACAAGCAGTTCGGGATGATGATGGTCGAATACCTGCGCATGCCGAAAATCCGCCCGCAGGATATCTTCAGCCTGCTGCATGTTGCCGATGACAGCCCGCTCAGGAAGGCGCATGCGGCCGGCAAGGGCGCGATTTTGCTCACCGCACACTTCGGCAACTGGGAATATCTCGGTATACACGTTACCGCTTCCGGCTATCCGACGACCTATCTTTTTCAGGAACAGAGCAACCCGCTGGTCGATGCGTTGATCCGCGATTATCGCGTCGGCATCGGGATGGATGTGGTGCCGCGCGGCATGGCAGT
Source organism: Candidatus Zhuqueibacterota bacterium (assembly GCA_015485525.1). GTDB lineage: Bacteria > Zhuqueibacterota > Zhuqueibacteria > Zhuqueibacterales > Geothermadaptataceae > Geothermadaptatus. The sequence continues at coordinate 2,544 of WFTM01000365.1, forward strand.
GCGCTCCACCCTGCGCGCACTGCAGAAGGGGCGCTTCGTCGCCTTTGTCGCTGATCAGGATGCCGGCAGAAATGGTGTTTTTATCGATTTCCTCGGCCGACCCGCATCGACACCGACAGGGCCGGCCCGCTTTGCCATCAAGGCCGGGGCGCCCGTGGTTTTCTGCCTGTGTTATCGCGATGAGGGCGGTGATTTGCACGGCTATTATGAAACGCTGTACGACCCGGCTACAGCCGGGGCGACCTCGCCGGATGAAACCGTGCGCACGATTCTGACCCTGTACAACCGTACCCTGGAGAAATGGATTCGGGACTATCCCGATCACTGGTTCTGGATGCACAAACGATGGAAGACGCGGCCGCAGTGACAGCGTTTGCTTGTGAAAATAGCGAAATGGTTCGCAGAATCCTGATCATCCAGACAGCGTTTATCGGAGATGCCATTCTCGTCGAACCACTCATCCGCGCTGCCGGGGACTATTTCCCGCAGGCGATGATAGACGTGCTGGTCATTCCGGCGGCGGCCGGGATGTTTTCTCATCATCCGCGCATAGATCAGGTCATTTCATACGATAAACGTGGCAAGGAACGGGGGCTTGCCGGATTTCTGGATTTGCTGACACGCTTGCGCAATCGGCGGTATGACCTTGCGCTGGTTCCGCACCGCAGCCTGCGCAGCGCTCTGCTGGCATGGCTGAGCCGTATCCCGATACGAGTCGGGTTCGATACAAGCGCCGGATCTTTTTTGCTCACGCACAAAAAGATGTATCTCCAGCCGCAGCACGAAATATTGCGCAATGTATCGTTGCTGGATGTGTTTGGCTGCGAAGTACGCTTTTCACGGCCGCAACTTTTCCTGCAGCCTGAGGAGCGCAAAAAAGCCCGGGAACTTATGCCGGACGCGCACAAGGTGATCGCGCTCGCCCCCGGTTCTGTCTGGGCAACGAAGCGCTGGCCGGTTGAGTCATTCGCGCGTTTGCAGGAGAAAATTCTTACCGACCCACAGCTCGGGGTCGTGTTGATCGGCGGCGCTGAGGACAGCCCTCTGTGCCGGCAAATCGCCGGGGCCGGGCATGAGCGGGTTGTCGAGCTCTGCGGGCAACTGAGCCTGCGGGAATCGTGCGCCGTGCTGGAGCGCTGTGCCGCGCTGGTCACCAATGACAGCGCGCCGACCCATCTCGGGCTGGCTGCGGGAACCCGGGTGCTGACCATATTCGGCGCAACTGTGCCGGAATTCGGCTTTTATCCGTATGGTGAAAATAATCTCAGTATCGAACCTCCGGGCGAGCTGGACTGCCGGCCGTGCGGCATCCACGGCGGCAGGTCATGCCCGATTAAAACGTTCGAATGCATGCGCTCCATCACCCCGGAATATGTTTGGAAAGAACTGATGCAGGTTATCGCACAGGACTGAACATGGCATACCACATGACGATTGTCGATGTATCGCTTGCTGAGCTGTCGGAGCATGCAGACCGGGCAGCGCAGGTTATGCAGCAGGGCGGAATTTTGATCGGCCCGACAGATACGCTGTACGGTATCATGGCTGTGGCGACTGATGAGCAGGCTTACCAGCGCATTTTTGAGCTCAAAGGCCGGGTGCCTTCCCAGCCGTTGCCACTGATAGCAGCTGATTTTGAACAAGTCGTTGAGTTTTGCGACATGCCGGAAACAGCGGTAACATTGGCGCGCCATTTCTGGCCCGGGCCGTTGACACTGGTTTTGCCGGCAAAGAAAAAAGCACCGCAGTGGTGCCAGGCCGGAGATGGTACCCTGGCCATACGTGTGCCGGATCACCTGTTCTGCTGCGAGCTGTCTGCGGCTGCAGGCGCGCCCTTGACGGCAACGAGTGCTAATCTTTCCGGCCAGCCGGCGGCCCGGTCGCTCTCTCAGGTACCCGCCCGCCTGAAGGCCGGGGCAGATGTGCTCGTTGATGGTGGTGAAGCGCCGCACTCCCGCCCATCGACCATCCTGCGCATTTCAGGAAGCTGCGTACAGATGCTCAGGGATGGCGCTGTGGCTGAAGAAAAGCTCTGTCATCTATTGGGAGAATCTGCTCTTGAGCGAGGATGAAAAAAAATTCGTGGTGTTGTTCGTCTGCAGCGGCAATTCCTGCCGCAGCCCCATGGCCGAGGGGTTGTTCCGCGAAAAGTTGCCGCAGGAAATGCGCGATCGGGTGCTCGTTCGCTCGGCAGGCACGCTTGGCCTGACTGGCCAGCCGGCCTCTGAAAATGCTGTTGTCGTGGCGCGTGAGCATGGAGCAGATATTTCCGGGCACCGTTCACGGGCCGTGACCAGCGAGGTCATCGCCGGGGCGGATATTATTTTTACCATGGCCCGCCACCACCGTGATTATATCGCGGCCAACTACCCGGCCTGGCGTGATAATGTTTATGTGCTGCGTGACTTTGCCCGCAAAGATAAATTCGACGACCCGGATATTTTTGACCCTATCGGCAGGGATATCGAGCGCTATCGTGCCTGCTGCGCGATCATCGCCGAGGAGATCGAGCGTGTCATGCCCTGGCTTTTTGAACTCATCGACAGAAAATTTCGTGAAGACTGATTCGACGCCCGAAAAAATTGTGCTGTTGCGCACCGATCGCCTTGGTGATACCATCCTCAGCCTGCCGGTTGCCACTGCTCTTAAAACCGCATTCTCTCGCAGCCACATTACGTTTCTCGCCCGGGACTATACTGCTCCCGTGATCGCCGCCAGCCCGTCGGTTGATGAGGTCGTCTCGCTGGATGCCTTTGCCGGAGACAGCTCGGCGCTTGTGCGCTGGCTGAAGGAGCAGCACTTTGATGTGGCTGTGCACCTGTTCCCGCGACCGGAACTCGCATGGGCCACCTGGCGCGCCGGAATCCCTCTCCGCATCGGGACGGGTTACCGGTACTACTCTTTGCTCTTCAACCGCAGGCAATATGACCACCGCAAGCAGGGGCGGTATCACGAAGCGGAACTCAATCTGCGTCTGTTGCAGCAGCTCGGCATCACCGATGCTCAGGTGCGGTTTGATCTGGCGGTAAATCACGGTGTACAGGAAAAAATTGATAATCTGTTAAAAGATCACGGCCTGGATTTGCGCGTGCCGATGATCATCATACATCCCGGCAGTGGCGGGTCTTCCCGCGATTGGCCGGCCGAACACTTCGCTGCCCTTGCCCGAGAGATTACCGCGAACCTTTCTGTTCAACTGATCGTGACCGGCACTGAACAAGAGAAGTCTGTGGCCCGCGACATCTGTGCAGCCGCGGGAATGAAACCGATCTCCCTCGCCGGCCGTTTAACGGTGGACGAATTGATGGCTGTGATCAATCGGGCGGCTCTTTTCATCGCCAACAGCACCGGGCCGCTGCATCTGGCCGTTGCGCTGAACAAACAGGTACTGGCTTTTTATCCGCCGATTCAGGCGTGCAGACCGGAACGCTGGGGGCCCTATGGCCGCCGGCAGGATGTGCTGATGTCCCAGGAAGAAGAGTGCACCCTTTGCCGGGGACAGACTGGAGGAACCTGTGCCTGTATGCAGCGCATTACACCGGAGCAGGCTTTTGCGCGCGTGCGCCGGGCGCTCAGCCAGCCGGAAAACTGAGCGGAGATAAATCGAAAGTTTTTCGGTTTCGGGCTTCCCCAGCACCAGGCAAAATTCTGTGAATAAAGCGGGGCAAGCCGCTTAAAATAATGGATTAACCTCATGACCCACAATCCGGTGCAAGGCGCTTACTACCCCAACCGGACAGGAAGGATTCTCATGTCAGGCAGACTTCAGATGATCATTCTCGCACTTCTTCTCTCAGCCGGCATTCCATCGCTGCCCCTCACTGCCCGGCAGGCGGAACCGGACAGCGTCGGGCTGGCCTTTGTCGAAGAAAAAACAGCGGCAGATAATGCGACCGGCGAGGAAAAGCTGCCTCCACCCCTGCGTATCGTTAAAAATAATGCCTTCCGCGAAGGCGAAAAACTCTCGTACGTGATCCGCTATGGCCCTATCCTCGCAGGATATTCGAGCCTGTCTATCCCCGAAGTCGTCGAGGTCAATGGCCATCCAGCCTATCATATCATCTCTGAAGCATGGTCAAATAAATTTTTCAGCCGCTTTTATAAAGTGCAGGATCGTGTCGAGTCCTTCACCGACGTGCGCGGGATATTTAGCTGGAAATTTGAAAAACACCTGCGCGAAGGCAGCTACAGGGCTGATCAGTACGTCGTTTATGATCAGCAAAATCGGCTCGCCTATACTGAGAAAGATACCATGGAGATCCCTCTCTACGTACAGGATGTCCTTTCTGCAATGTATTACGTGCGCACCCTGACCTTTGAGCCGGGAGATACCTTGTACGTGGATAACCACGCCGACGGCAAGGTGTATCCTCTTGCAGTGATCATCCACAAACGGGAGCGGATCAAAGTGAAAGCCGGCAAGTTTGACTGTATCGTTGTCGAACCCGTGCTGAAGACATCGGGTGTTTTCAAGCAGAAAGGACGTCTGGTGGTCCATTTTACCGATGATGAGCGCAAAATTCCTGTTTTGATGACCAGCCAGATTTATGTCAAAGCGTTCAGTCTCGGCTCAGTCGTGGCTGAATTGGAAAAAATAGAGGGCGTCCCCGGTTATTGAAGTGCTGCCCGGGTTCAGCAGGCCGGGCCGGAAATTTCACCGGAGTCAGGGGGGAGCCGGTGCATGCAGATAACGAACGAGGCCGCCGTCCTGTGGCGGGAAAAACGAAAAAATGTGAATGGTGAGGCATGTCAAAATATCCACAAATTGATCTCGACAAAGTTCAGCGTTACTCGATCAGCAAGCGATACAGCAAAGTCGCCAGCGACAGTCTGGCGCGCCCGCACAAACCCGGCAGCTCCTTCCGGGATTTTTTTGCTTCCCTGTCGGATATCCTGATCGCCAGAGATTTGCGCGACTTTGTGCTGCACGTGGCCAATGCCCGGAGGCAGGGCAAGCCCGTGATTTTTATGATGGGCGCGCATGTCATCAAAGTCGGCCTGTCACCCATTGTCATCGATCTGATGGAGCAGAACATCATCACCTGCCTGGCGATGAACGGCGCCGGTATCATCCACGATACCGAGCTGACGATGTTCGGGCAGACTTCTGAGGAGGTGGCCGACGGATTGGCTGACGGCACCTTCGGCATGGTTCGCGAAACCGGCACGCTGATCAACGGTATGATCAGTGAGGGATACAGGCAGGAGTTAGGCCTGGGCGAGGTCGTCGGCAAGATTTTGAACGAAAAGAACCCGCCCGGCCTCGGGCACAGCCTTTTGGCCAACGCCTACCGGCTGAACGTGCCGGTAACCGTGCATGTCGCTGTGGGGACCGACATCATCCACCAGCACCCCGAGGCAGACGGCGAGGCCATCGGCGCGACCAGTTTTCGAGATTTCCGCATTTTCGCAGCACATGTGAGCCATCTCAACAACGGTGGCGTGGTCATCAATTTCGGCTCGAATGTGGTCATGCCGGAAGTTTTCCTCAAAGCGCTGACCATCGCGCGAAATATCCATGGCCCGGTGAGTGATTTTTACACCGCCAATTTCGATATGCTGCAGCACTATCGCCCGCGCGTCAATGTCGTGCAACGGCCAACCCTGACCGGCGGCAAGGGCTACAGTTTTACGGGACACCATGAAATCATGCTGCCCCTGTTTGCTGCAGCTGTCAAGGAGGAGCTGGGAAGCAAATAGGCAGTCCGGCTTTATACTGGTATTTCGCTAAACCACGCAGGCCTTCTGTCGCGATTTTTGTGAAAAAACGATCTTCCTCAAAAGCTCGCCTTGATTCTCATCTGCACGCGTTTGTTATCCTCAAAGCTGCCGAAAAAGCTCTCGTTCTCGCCACCGAGCACATCCGCTGTCAGGATCACGGTGACACCGTCTGCGGGATTGCCTGAAAGCTCGGGTCTGAGAAAATAGCCTTTCCGTTCTAAATCGTAAACACCCGCCAGGGCAAAGCTGGCATACGTGCCCAGCTCCAGCTCGGCCCTGCCGCTCAGCGCACGTTGAAAAATGTGACTGAGGGGATTGCTCTGCGCAAACTCGCCGTTGGTGACTTCCTGTATCCACTGCACCAGAACAAAGAGGTTATTGCTGCCCAGCACATCGCTGAATGTGCGGTCAAGGCCGATGACATACTGGCCATAAGGGTCATCGATATCCGGGTCTGTGCCATCACGATCATCCGTCAGGTACCAGGCCGCCTCACCTCGAAGGCCGAATTTCCCCAGTGTCGTCGCAAAATCACCGCCAAACGCCTGCAGGCGGTGGTACTGTGGGGCGATAGTGATGCGGATGCTGTCACCCCCGAAGCCGGCCTGTTGGTGGAAGACCGCGAGATCATCCCAGCCGCGGTAGTAGCTCAGTGAGAAATCCCAGCCGCGTTTTGAAGAGGATATCTTCGCAGCCACCTGGGCATTTTCCAGGGATGCGTCCGGCAGTGCAGCCGGAATAACACGATAACTGACCGGCAGCAGCGCCGGCGGTTGCTGCGGGAAGAAAGGATTCGGGGCCATGCCGGGCAGGGCGGGCAACCAGCGTGAACCATCCGACGGCAGCACACTGGCTGAGAATGTTGGCACGAAAACCGCCTCCAGTTCCCAGTCCGCGAGCAGATAGCGCGCTTTTGCTGCAACCACGCCGATACGCTCATCCTCTGTGTCGAGGACATCGCTGTAGTCCCATGGTGTGATCAGGTCTGTCGGATTGATGGCATCGGCCTTGCCCCATAAGATGATCTGCTTGCCGATGCGCAGATCGAACGCATCCCAGAGCAGATCGACATAAGCCTCGTCGAGATAGATGCGGTTGCGCCGCGCATCAGCCTGATCTTCGCGGAACTCGACTGCTGAAAAAAAGGCCGCACGCTCCGATGGGGCTCCTGAAACTTCGAGCTGGAAGATGCCCTGATTCCGGCCGTTGACGGTGTTTGGAATTGGGTTTTTGAGATAAGAAAAATAATCGATTTCAACAAAACCTGAGAACGAAGTTTCCTGGCCTGCAACGGGAGATACCATCAGCACAGCGAGGCAGAGTACCATGAGCCCACTGCACCACCGGTGGTCGATGAGTACGGTCGGGAGCGTGAATAACCTGCTCAGCATCGTCACCTCCCTCTTTCGAGGTAACGCCGGGTGAAAAATTTATCAGCCAGCCCCTCATTGATGCGATAATTCTCGAACAGCAGGACGGTTTTGTGCTTGCTCTTGCGGTTTTCCATCGTGATCCGGTGTGCCCGCCATTTGCCGCTGTCGCCAATCTGCCGGATGTCTGTGGCATTGAATATTTTTATGAAGTCGTTTTTCTTATCGAAAAAGTGGATCTGA
>WFTM01000366.1 GCA_015485525.1 Candidatus Zhuqueibacterota bacterium
CCCCGGCCGGCGTGCGCGTCCGCGTGATCGGCAGCAGAGCCAACCCTGCGGCCATCGGCGCCCGGCTGCGCCCGGTTCGCGATGGCAAGCCCGGCCCTGTGCGCGAGATCAGCGCGGGCAGCGGCTACTGGTCGCAGCAGGGCGGCGTGCAGGTTTTTCATGGCGCGCAGGCAATCGAAATTATCTGGCCCGATGGCCACAGCACGCGGCAGAAAATACCCCGCGGACAGGCAGAGATCGTGATCCGCAGGTGATATTCGGCTCAGCACGGTTAACCGGATCGCCTGACAACAGCACGTGCCTGCACCAGACCGCTTGGCAGGGTTACACTGGATACCCTGAGTGAATTTCTTTTTGCAAAGCATCCGTGCATTTTTTTGAACCGCGAAGGCGCCAAGACGCGAAGAAAAACAAAATGCAATGCAAAGAACTGCTGGTACTGATTTTTACAACACATCAGTACCCTTCGCGCTCATCGCGCCTTTGCGGTGAGAACAAAAGACATCTGCGTTTCAGCCAAAGCTGAGATGAGGAGATAACAAGATGCTTTTTTTATTCTCATGTCGGAAACATTCTGGCTGCTGAGTTTGAATAGCATCTGTGCATTTTTTTGAACCGCGAAGGCGCCAAGACGCGAAGAAAAACAAAATGCAATGCAAAGAATTGCTGGAACTGATTTTTACAACACATCAGTACCCTTCGCGCTCTTCGCGCCTTTGCGGTGAGAACAAAAGACATCTGCGTTTCAGCCCAAAGCTAAAAAACGGGATTTTTGTTCCAAGTAATAAATCGCTCAGCTTAGGTTTTGATTTTTTTACGGTTACGCGTCGTCCCGGGCGTCGCATGAAAGGCGATGAGTGTGATATCTGATTCGCAAATATCTTCCGGCACAATTCCGGTTCCGCCTGCAAAACTCGCCGATTTTTTCCGGCATAAGCTGGAGCAGGGGCCTGTCGGTCACTGGGTTGATGATACTCCCGGAAAGAAGCGTGCCTCTGTATTGGTGCCGCTGCATCTGTGTTCTGACCAGGCCTGCCTGATCTATATCAAACGCTCGCGTGCCTTTGATGCCAACGGCCGCGAAGCGGTTCACTCCGGCCAGCTCGCTTTTCCGGGCGGAAAAATCGAACCCGGTGAGCACTCCAGCCTGACTGCCCTGCGCGAAACCGAAGAGGAGATCGCTCTGCCCCGCGAGCATGTGCGCATGCTCGGTTTTCTCACCCGCGTCAATACCCTGACCTCCCATTTCAACACCGATGCCTATATCGGCTGGATCGATGAGCTGCCTGCGCTGCACGCCAATGCTGCTGAGGTGGCTGCGATCTATCACGTCCCCTTGCCTGACCTCATGCGGCAGCATGATCCGCAGGTCGATCTCACCCTGCTGCAGCACCGGCTTGCGCTGCACTACCACTGGCGCGAGAGCGAAACCGGCGAACCGATCTGCATCTGGGGAATGACAGCGCGCATCACCTGGTTTCTGCTGGAAATGCTGCGCACAGCCGCGCACTGAAGCACGCCTTTGAGCGGCCTGTTTTCGTTGCTTTTCGCTGCGATTTTTTGTACTCTGAAAAGTTTTGAGTGCCCGCGCTTCAGGTGTGGTGACCGGGAATGACGGGGCAGGAGTGACGTTCATTTTTTTGGCGCCAGGAGCTGCGCCCATTGCTGTCATTCGGGTTCCCGCGCAGCGGGATACCGGAATCTCCTCTTTCAGGCACGTGCTTGAGTCCGGGAGATTCCGGCACTGCGCTTCGCCCCGGCCGGAATGACGCGTCGGTGGGCACGTTTTCCTGCTGACTGGAATGACGTGGCATGGATGACATGACTCACGTGCAGATATGAAAGAAATGAGCTGTGAAGGCAGGATGTTCGATAGTCGTACATACCAATCAGGAGAAACAGAATGAGCAAAAATGAGATCGTCTTTCTTTCCGGGGTGAGAACCCCTTTTGGTACGTTTGGTGGCAAATTACGCGGACTCACGGCTACAGACCTCGGTGTTGTGGCTGCAAAGGGCGCGCTGGCAAAAGCCGGTGTCGCGGCTGATGCTGTCAATCATGTTATTTTCGGAAATGTCATCCAGACCTCGAGCGATGCGCTCTATCTGGCCCGTCACGTCGGCCTGAAGGCCGGCTGCCCGATCGATGTTCCTGCGGTTACGGTCAATCGCCTCTGCGGCTCCGGGTTCGAGTCGATCGTCCAGGGGGCGCGCCTGCTCAAGCTCGGCGAGGCTGATGTCGTTCTGGTAGGCGGCACTGAGAATATGAGTCAGGCCCCGCATGTGGTGCGCGGCGCCCGCTGGGGCGATCTGCGTCTGGCCTCGGGCAAATTCGAAGATATGCTCTGGGAGAGCCTGC